>NZ_JAJDNQ010000041.1 GCF_022340605.1 Thiohalocapsa sp. | reverse complement strand
CTCGGGCCGGTCCGGCAGGGGCTGGGCCGCGGGGTAGCGGCCGGCAACGCGCTCGCGCACCTGCTCCGGCGTCAGCAGGCGGACGCCGGCGAGCGCCCGCAGCGCGAGCTTGAGCGTGCGGGCGGCGGGCATGCCGCGGGGATAGATCTCCAGGCGCGTGGAGAGTGCCGCATGCCGGGAGGCGGCGGCGGCGAGGGCGAGCAGCCGGCTGGAGTCGGGGCGCGCAACGCACGGTCCGGGCGCGACGGCCGCGAGCGCCTCCAGCACGCGGCCGGGCGGGCGCAGCGGATCCTCGGCGGCGAGCGCATCGGCACGGCGGCCCAGGGCCTCTGCATAGTCGGCCAGGCGCTCGCCGTCGATGACAGGGCTGCCGTCGTCGGCCAGCTCGTCGCGGGCCAGCAGGACGCGCGCGTCGTGGTCGTCGCCCGGGTCCCTGTGCGCGGCCGGGCGCCGCAGGATCCAGCGCGGCGCGGCCCGGTCGCGCTCCGTCTCGGCCGCAGCCCGCACCACGGCCTGGGCCTGGCGGGTGCGCAGGGGCTCGTCCTGGAGGGAGCCGCGGCTCGCGATCAGGGCCTCGCAGATCTCGGCGACGGTCATTACGCCGCCCTGGCTGTCGAGCAGCGCGCCGATGTCGTCGCGCAGGCAGGTCAGGTCGGCGCTCTTGCGCCAGCGCCGGCGGGCGGCGGCGACGGCGCTGCCGACCGTGGCCGGGCTCACCGAGAGCCGGCGGGCCACCTCGCTCTGGCTGGGCCAGACGCCGGCGGGCGGCGGTGCCGCCGGGTCGTTGTCGTCGGCGAGGCCGAGCAGATGGATGAGCACGCGTGCACTCGCCTTGGCCTCGGCGGTGCGCCCGGCCGGCACCAGCAGCGCCGCGAGGACATCGACACGCGGGGCGTCGCCGGGAGCGGCCGGGGTCTCGGGCTCTTCATTGGGGTCCGGCGGCGGGAGCTGCTTGGGCTCGGCGGCGGTCTCCGGGAAACGTTGCGCCAGGGCCTCCAGGCACTCGGCCAGCTCGCCGCGGGTCTTGCTGCCGACGCCGCGCAGGCGCCGGATACGGGCGAGCGGATAGTGCAGCAGGTCGCGGACGGTGCGCAGGTTCTTGCGCTCCAGGGCATTGAGGGCACGGGGGGTCAGTCCGAGCTCGGTCAGCAGGGTGTCGAGGGTGGCCTTCTCCAGGCTGGTCAGCGGCCTGCGCTGGTCGCCGTGATCGGTGCCAACCTCGGCCCGCTCGGCCCCGGAGAAGAGGTTGCGCCAGGCGGCGAGCATGTCCCGGGCGTTATCGAAGCGCTCCCGGTAGTCACGCCGCAGGGCCTTGCGGAAGAAGGCCGTCATGGGCTCGCGCAGCGTGGCATCGAAGGCGCCGGCCTCGAGGGTGACCTCGCAGTCGAGCACGGCGGGATCGCTCGCGCCGTCGCCCCACCCGGGCAGGCTGCCGGTGGCCATCTGATACAGGGTGACGGCGGCGGCGAAGCGCTCGGCGTAGGTGTCCCACCGCGGCGGCTTGCGCAGCGGCAGGAAGGGGTCCAGGTAAGGCACGGTGCCGGCGCGGATGTTGTCCGCGGAGGTGTCGGCCAGGGAGAAGTCGAACAGCACCAGGTGCAGCTGCTCGCCCTTGCCCATCAGGGCGACGCCCAGATTGGACGGCTTGATGTCGCGGTGCGGCACGCCCTGCTGCTCCAGCCAATCGACGGTCTGGAGCAGGTCCTCGCCGAAGCGTTGGAGCAGCTCCAGCTGCAGCGGGCCGTCGCGCGTGAGGCGCTGCTGCAGGGTCCGGTCCCCGGCGCGCTCCATCAGCAGCCCGACGCGGCCCTGGTAGTCGCGCTCCTCGTGCAGCTGCACGATGAACGGGTGGCGGCGCAGCTGGCGCAGGGCGCGGGCCTCGGCGGCGAGCCTTGCGTTGTCATCGGGCTCCAGCGCCACCTTGAGCACCTGCTCCTTGCCCTGGTTGTCCACCAGGAGGGCCATGGACGAGGCCCCCTTGCCGATGCGCTTCTTCACCACCAGGCCGTCGGCCAGCACGTCGTCGGGCTTGGCCAAGGTGGGGTCCTGGACCCGATCCGACCTGGGCTCGGGCGTGGTGATCTCATCCTCGAACTTCGTCAGCTCCTCCAGGAAATCGGCCACGGTGTCGAGCCGGCCCGTGACCTCGGGGTAGGTGCTGAACTGGATCAGGTACTCGAGGGATTCCGCGGCCCCGTCCAGCACCGAGGAGATGCGCAGCCCCTTGCCCTCGCGCAGCCGCTCGCAAAGCTCATGGAAGCTGGTGGCCGGCGCCACGCCGGCGAACAGGTGGTAGGCGATGGCGCCGAGGGAGAAGACATCGGCCTGCTCGCCGGCATCACCGCGCTCGGCCAGGGCCTCCGGCGCCATGTAGACGGCGCTCGCCTCTTCGATGAAATCGACCAAGTGGCTGGTCGCGGAGAAGCCGAGGCTGGTGGCCCGGCTGCCGGCGGGCTCGCGAGCCGCGGTTTGCCAATTGAGGAGCTGCACGCGCGGCGCCGGCGCCTCAGGATCGAGCACGAGGATGTTCTGCGGGCTGAGCGCGCGATGGTAGAGCCGCCTGCCATGGGCGTAGCGCACGGCCTCGGCGATCTCGCGCAGCAGCTCGATGCGCTGACCGACGTCGAGCCGGTCGCCGCGCTCGGCGAGGTAGTGATCCAGGCGCTGGGCGTCTTCGACGTGATCAAAGATCAGGGCCGGGCCACGCTCGTGCTCGGTGTACGCCTTCGCGCGCAGGATGCCCGGGTGCGCGATGCCGTTGAGGATGGCGTACTCGCGCTTCGCGGCGCGGACGATGGAGGCGTGGGCCGCGTCGCTGGCGCCCGGCTCGATGACGTAGATACGCACCCGCGCGTGCTCCCGGTCCAGGGCGACATGGGTCGCGGACCAGTCCTGGTAGGCCGGCCCCTCGAACAGGAGCCGGTCGAGCCGGTAGTCGCCGACCCTGCGCGCGCGCTGGGACGGGCGGATGCCGATCTCTTCCATGGCCCGGGTCAGCGCCGCGGCGATACGCCGGTCGATGCGCTGGCGGGGGGGATTGTCGGCGCTCCAGCGGGTCAGCGCGTCGATGATGCCGCGGCCGGTGTTGCGCTCCTCGGGGGTGTCGCGGTCGCGGAGGTGCACAAGGCTGGCCACGTGCTCCGGCAGCCGGATGCGGTTGTCCTCGGCGGACAGGAACACGCGTGCCTCGAGGAACGGCAGCCGAATTTGCTTGACGGCATGCGTCCGGCGCAGCAGCCCGATGAGCTTCTTGGCCTTGCGGTTGGCCAGCAGCAGCGGGTTGTCGTCGGTGAAGCGGCGATTGTCTGCGCTCCAGGTCCAGGTGCTGGCATCGCCCTCCACGTTGCCAGGCCGGCTCTTGATCTCGACCAGAAAGAAGCCCTTTGGGGTCAGGATCAGCGCGTCGACCTCGTTGAAAGACCCGTCCGGCGCCATGAACTCAAAATTGGCCCAAACTCGATAGGGATCATGGGCCGGCAACCGCTCGCGCAGGAATGCCAGCGCCTCGCGCTCCCAGGGATGCCCGGAGGGGGTGATCTCGTTCCAGTGGCCTTGGTCCATCGCACCGCTCCTCAGCGCGCATCGGCTGGCTTTTGCTCCGACAGGGCCTGAATCACGGCTTTTTGGTGGATCATGCCTGCCCTAGTGCTTTCTTCTTTAGGGTGACGACGTCATCGCGACAGACCTTGAAGGCGGCAGCAATGCCCAGCCCATGCCGGGCTGTGCGCATGATGGCTCCTGCTCGTGTAGCGGTCTGCCAAGGCCGGCTATCTACCCTTCGGCAAACTGCCGATCTAACCGCCGTTACGGCTGGCTCAATGCAAACGAGCAGTATAGCTGAAGGGTCGCCCCAATCGCGGATGGCGCGCTCAGGTCAACAGCCGCCGCAGCACCTCGGCATAGATGGCCGCGAGCTGGTCCAGCTCGGCGACGCCGACGCACTCGTTGACCTTGTGGATGGTGGCGTTGACGGGGCCGATCTCCAGCACCTGGGCGCCGGTGGGGGCGATGAAGCGCCCATCCGAGGTGCCGCCGACGGTGGATGGCTCGGTCTGCACGCCGGTGACGGCGGCGATGGCGTGGCGGCCGGCGTCCAGCAGCTCGCCGGCGGCGGTCAGGAACGGCAGGCCGGACAGGTGCCAGTCGAGCTGGTAATCGAGGCCCGCCGCGTCGAGGATGGCGTGGATGCGCTCCTGAATGGCCTCGGGCGTCTGCTCGGTGGAGAAGCGCAGATTGAAGATGGCCGTCAGGGCATCCGGGATGACGTTGTCGGCGCCGGTGCCGGACTGGATGTTGGAGAACTGGAGGCTGGTGGGCGGGAAGTGCTCGTTGCCGGCGTCCCACTGCTCGGCGGCCAGGGCCGCGAGCGCCGGCGCGATGCCGTGGATGGGGTTGTCGGCGAGGTGCGGGTAGGCGACGTGCCCCTGCTTTCCTTGCACGCGCAGCCTGCCGGACAGGCTGCCACGGCGGCCGTGCTTGACGACGTCGCCGAGGCGGTCTTTGCTGGACGGCTCGCCGACCAGGGCGAAGTCGATGTGCTCGCCGCGGGCGGTGAGGGTCTCCATGACCTTGCGGGTGCCGTGCACCGCCGGGCCTTCCTCGTCGCTGGTGATGAGGAACGCGATGGAGCCCTTGTGGTCCGGGTACACCGCGAGGAAGCCCTCGGTGGCCGTGATCATGGCGGCCAGCGAGCCCTTCATGTCGCAGGCGCCACGGCCGTAGAGCACGCCGTTGCGGATGCTGGGCTCGAAGGGGTCTGACTCCCAGCGGTCGAGCGGACCCGGCGGGACGACATCCGTATGGCCGGCGAAGCAGAACACCGGCCCCGCGTCGCCGCGCCGCGCCCAGAAGTTGTCCACGTCTCCGAAGCGCATGGGCTCCACGGTGAAGCCGAGCCGCTCCAGGCGCTCCGTCATCAGCGGCTGGCAGCCGGCATCGTCCGGGGTCACGGATGGTCGGGCGATCAGCTCGCAGGCGAGCTTGACGGTGGCGGACAACTTCTTGCTCATGACGTGAAGATGGCCTGGTATTGGTCTTCCGAAAAGCCGACGTGGCGCTCGTTGCCGGTATCCAGCACCGGCCGGCGGATGATGCCGGGCGTCTCCAGCATTACCCGGATGGCGCCCTCCTCGTCCAGATTGTCGCGCACCGAAGGCTCGAGCTTCCGCCACATCTGGCCGCGCTTGTTGATGAGCTGCTCCCAGCCCAGCTCCACCACCCAGCCGCGGAGCGTCGCTTCATCGAGCCCCGCCTTCTTGTAGTCATGGAAATGGTAGCCAATGCCCCGCTCGTCGAGCCAGGCGCGGGCCTTTTTCATGGTGCCGCAGTTGGGGATGCCGTAGAGGATCATTAGCACGAAGTACTGAGTACGTAGGGACGCCGGCCCGATGGCAGGCGGATGCCGTGCCGATGCCGGGCCGGGGGCTCAGATGTCGCGCAACAGCTCGTTGATCCCGACCTTCCCGCGCGTCTTCTCGTCCACCTGCTTGATGATGACGGCGCAGTAGAGGCTGTGGCTACCGTCCTTGGACGGCAGGTTGCCGGGGACGACGACGGCACCGGGGGGAACGCGGCCGTAGATGATCTCCCCGGTCTCGCGGTTGTAGATCTTGGTGCTCTGGCCGATGTAGACGCCCATGGAGATGACGGCGCCCTGGCCGACGATGACGCCCTCGACGATCTCGGAGCGCGCGCCGATGAAGCAGTCATCCTCGATGATGGTGGGCGCCGCCTGCACCGGCTCCAGCACGCCGCCGATGCCGACGCCGCCGGAGAGATGCACGTTCTTGCCGATCTGCGCGCAGGAGCCGACGGTGGCCCAGGTGTCCACCATGGTGCCGGAGTCCACATAGGCGCCGATGTTGACGTAGCTCGGCATCAGCACGCAGCTCGGGGCGACATAGGCGCCGCGCCGCGCGGTGGCCGGCGGCACCACGCGCACGCCGCCGTCGCGGAACTCGCGCGAGTTGGCGTCGGCGTACTTGGACGGCACCTTGTCGTAATAGTTGGTGAAGCCGCCCTTGATGAACTGGTTGTCCTCGATGCGGAAGGACAGCAGCACGGCCTTCTTGACCCAATCGTTCACCACCCAGCCGCTGTCGTGCTTCTCGGCGACGCGCAGCTCGCCGCGGTCGAGCCGGTCGATGGTATCGAGCACGGCGTCGCGCACCAGGGTCTCGACATTGCGGGGGGTGATCTCGGCGCGGCGCTCGAAGGCCTTCTCGATAATGGCTTGTGGGTCGGACATGCAATGCTCCTCGGTCAGAAAGTAGGAAAGGCTCGGTGTGGAAATCCGGGTCGGCGTGCCGTACACCCGCCTGCTTGCCGTATAGGCCCGGCCTCAGAGCCCGCGGCACAGCGTGGCGATGCGCCCGGCGGCCTCGACGCACTCGGCCAGCGGTGCCACCAGCGCCATGCGCACCCGACCGCTGCCCGGATCGCCGGCCGCGGTCGGTCGCGACAGGTAGCTGCCCGGCAGCACGGTGACGTGCTGCTCGGCGTAGAGCCGGCGGGCGAAGTCGGTGTCGTCGATGGGCGTGCGTGGCCACAGATAGAAGCCGGCCGCCGGGCGCTGCACGTCCAGCGCGTCGCCCAGTACCTCCAGCACGGCGTCGAACTTCTCGCGATACAGCCGGCGGTTCTCCACCACGTGCGCCTCGTCGCCCCAGGCGGCGGCGCTGGCGTGCTGCTGCGGCAGGGCCATGGCGCAGCCGTGGTAGGTGCGGTAGGCCAGGAAGCGCGCGATGACCCCGGCATCGCCGGCGACGAAGCCCGAGCGCAGCCCCGGCGCGTTGGAGCGCTTGGACAGGCTGTGAAAAACGATGCAACGGCGGAAGTCGTCCCGCCCCATGGCGGCGGCGGCATGCAGCAGCCCGGCGGGCGGTGTCGCCTCGTCCTGGTAGATCTCGGCGTAGCACTCGTCCGCGGCGATGATGAAGTCGTGCCGGTCCGCCAGCTCGATGAGGCGGGTCAGCGTCGCCTGGTCCATCACCGCGCCGCTCGGGTTGCCCGGGGAGCAGGTGTACAGGAGCTGACACCGCGCCCAGGTGGCGTCGTCCACGGCGTCGAGGTCGGGCAGGAAGCCGGTCTCTGCCGTGCAGGGCAGCAAGTGGGGTTGTGCACCGGCCAGCAGCGCCGCACCCTCGTAGATCTGGTAGAACGGGTTCGGCAGCAGCACCAGCGGGTCGTCGCTGGCGTCCACGACCGCCTGGGCGAAGGCGAAGAGTCCCTCCCGGGTGCCATTGACGGGCAGCACGTGTCGCGCCGGATCGAGAGCGCCCTCGGGCAGCGCGAAGCGCCGCGTCAGCCAGTGCACGATCGCCTCGCGTAGCATGGGCGTACCGCGGGTGGCCGGATAGCTGGCGAGCCCGTGCAGATGCGCCGTCAGCGTGGCGCCGATGAAATCCGGCGTCGCGTGCTGCGGCTCGCCGATGGAGAGCTTGATGGACGCAAGGTCCGGCGGCGGCGTAGCGCCCGCCAGCAGCGCACCGAGCTTCTCGAACGGATAGGGCTGAAGGCGGTGGAGTCGGGGATTCATGTGGTCGCCGTGATTGAGGACGCAGAGGCCGGTAGCTGGGACGGATGGCTGGGACGGATGGCTGGGGCTGGAGCCGGGCGCGGCGGCTGGTCGGCGGAGGTGCGACCGGTGGCAGCGGCGAGCGGGCTGGTGCGGGTGGGCGGAACGCAAACAGCCAGTATAGGCGATGCGCCAATGGGCGCCAAACCTGAGCCAACCCTGAGCCAACCCTGAGCCAAACCTGAAGAGGATCACACAGATGGGATTGATTGCGGGTCTGCACCACGTAAGTGTGCTGGTGGCCGACACCGAGCGCGCCCTGGGCTTCTACCGCGACCTACTCGGGCTGCCGGTCTCGCCGGACCGCCCGGTCATGGCCTATGGCGGCGCCTGGCTCCAGGTCGGCCCGCAGCAGATCCACCTGCTGGAGCTGCCCAATCCGGATCCTGTCACGGGCCGGCCAGAGCACGGCGGTAGGGATCGGCACGTGGCGCTCACCATCACGGACCTGGATACCCTCGCCGCGCGGCTCGACGGCGCCGGCATCCCGTACACCCGCAGCCGCTCCGGCCGCCGCGCCATGTTCTGCCGCGACCCGGACGGCAACGCGGTGGAGCTCATCGAGCAGCAGGGCGGGCCCTGAGCCGACCGTTGCATGGGACACGGCGCGGACCGACGGTCGCTCGCGCAAGACGCAGGCGCCACGGCGACCCGCCAATGTCAGCTAATGGCCGTAACGCTCTGTGCCATGGGGGTTTGTGCTAGCATACGCCACTTTTTACGAGGCCCTGTCGGAGCCATTCCGTGCGGCGCACGCGGCCCGCGGAACCCTTGGCAGGTCCGGCGCGCAGGTCCGGCGCGCAGACCATTTTCCATGTCGGAGCACACCGTGAAGCTGATGCATCTCCTGTTGGCAGTCCCCCTCGCGCTCGCCCTGGGCGGGTGCGCCAGCGTCGGCAGCCTTGGCTCCGGCTCCGGTCCCGCCAAGGTCCAGATCGGCGACATCTCCAAACTGCCTCAGGTGCAGCTCCCCGGGGCCTCCATGGAGGATGCGCGCTCCGTGGCCATGGCGGCGGCGCGCACCAAGGGCTGGGATATCACCGCCGCGGATGCAAACCGGCTATTGCTGGAGCGCCCGCTGCCGCCCGACCTGCCACAGGCACAGGCACTGAGCAGCACGCTCGCCCCGCCGCGCATGCAGGTGGAGACGGACATCGTGGACCGGCGCGATGGCGCGATCGTCGCCTTGCAGGCCTTTGCCATTACCAATCCCGGTACCAAGGACGAAAAGCGCATCGACTACACCTCCGACTACGAGAACCAGCTCCTGATCTCCCTGAGCTCGCTGTCCTCCGCGTGGCTCGCGGCGCGCGACAACGTGCACTCCCAGGTGCCGACGCTGGCGGAGTTCCAGCAGGAGCACGGCGGCGAGACCGAGGCCAATGCCACAGCCAACCTTGGCGACGTGGCGGAGACGGTGAGTGCCGGCGGCACCGCGGTGGCCGCGGCCCCAACTCGGTCCGCGCCCCAGCCCGCGCCCCAGGCCGCGCCCCAGGCCGCCGCGCCGAGAACCGCACCGGCAAGCCAGCCCTCGTGGTCTGAGCCGGCACCGCGCATTGTAGAGTCGTCCGCGCCCGCACCGGCGACATCCTCTGCCCCGCCGACCACTCAGGTAGCGTCCAGCACACTGGTCGCGCCCACCATCGAAGCGCCGGCATCGCCCACCACTGCCGCCGAGGCCGCTACGCCGCCGCAATTGCGCCCGGGCGCCACCGGCTACGCGCCGGCCGCGGCGCCCATGGCGCCGGTGGAGCCCGCCGGCAGCAACGACATGCTGGTTCTGAACCAGGGCTCGCAGAAGGGCCTGTGGGCCTACTACGCCGAGGACTTCGCTCGCCTGCGCGGGTGCTCCATCGGCGACCACGGCGCGATGCTGCTACAGCAGGCCGGCGGCTTCGAGGTGCACGAGGTGGAGTGCACCAACGGTACAAACGTCCTCGTCAAGTGCCGCGGGGGCGTCTGCGAGGCCATGCGCTGAGGCCATGTCTGCCCCGCGGCTGACGGCCAGTGCCGGTGGTGGTGGCCCGCGCGGTCGGGCGCCAGGCGGCAGTGGACATTGGCGACTCGGCGGCCGCGCCCTCCTCCTCTTGCTGCTCTGCACCGTCGGTATGGCCGCGACCGCAGCGCCGGCCGACACGCCAAGCGTTTTCCTCGCCGGCGCCAATGTGCCGCGCGCCAAGGCGCTGGCCCTGGACGCGGCGCTGCTCAAAGGCTGGCGCGTTGCGGAGAGCGAGCCGGATCATGTCGTCTTCGAGATCCTGCTGGACACGCCGGCCAGCTCGGGACCACCCGCTGTCGCCGCGGGACGCTTGGCGCCACCCCCGCATACCCTGCTGCGCATCCGCGCGGATTTCTCCGCCACCGACAACGGGGTGACCACCGCGCTACGCGCGGAAGAGATCTGGTACGCCGGAACCGCTGAACAGTGGAGCGACGACGTCACCACCCAGTACCGCGCCAACCTGATGAACGCGCTGACCTCACTGCGCTCGCAGTGGGCCGGCCTCGCGCCCACCGAACCCGCACCCCGTGCCCCGCGGCGGACCTTCCTGCAACGTCTGTTGCCTTACGGCCGGTCCCAGGCCACACGCGCCGCACCCCCGACCGCGGCCGCGGCGGCTCCCGCCGAGTCCGCCACGCCAGCGCCAGTCCGGCTGCCGGCACCGACTCCCGCGGTGCCGCTGGAACCGTCGGCGGGCAGCCCCGCCAAACTGGAAGCAGGGCCGGAAGCAGGGCCGGAGCCAGGAACAGAGCCGGCGGACGACCGCGTCGGCGTCTGGGCCTACTACGCCGAGGAATTCGCCACCGCCCGCGGCTGCATCCTGTCCGACCGCGGTGCCGTGCTGATGAGCGAAAGCGAAGGCACCGAGCTGCACGACGTGCACTGCCAGGGCGGCAGCAACGTCATGGTGCGCTGCGACCGCACGGGCTGCGAGGGCGGGCGCTGAGTCGTGCGCGCCACCCGGCGCACGCACATCAAGGCCCGCTCACGTCAACCCCGAGATAGCGCCCGACCACCAGCTGCACCTGGCCCACGGACAGCGGCGGACCGAAGCGGCAGTGTCAGCACTGAACAGCACGGCAACTCTGAAGACACCGGAATTTTGTAACTACGAAATACACGAAACACGCAAAAAGGGACGGATTTGCGACGAAGTCCAACCTTTTCGCGCTTTTTGCGTGTTTCGCAGCTCCTCTTCAGAGGCCCCGCGGGTACGCGTGCGACTGACACAACGTTCGCTGCGTTGAGTGACCTGCCCGCAAGCGGCATCCCCGCAGCGAGCAGCCGCGCAAACACCATCGCGCCGGGGACGGCGCTCCCACGGCACACAGCGCGCGACGCCCGCTACGTGGGAGCGACATCCCCGCCGCGATGCTCCGCACTGGCGTGCCGGCAGCCGAGGCCCCGCCCGCAATCCATTGCGAGCGCCCGCTCTCGCCCTCAACCGCCGAGGATCGGATAGTCCGTGTAGCCCTCGGCACCACCACCGTAGAAGGTGGCCGGATTCGGCTCGTTGTAGGGGCCGTTCTGGCTGATCCGCTCGGGCAGGTCCGGGTTGGCCAGGTAGAGCCGACCGAAGGCGACGCAGTCGCCGTCGCCGTTGGCGACGGCGGCGCGGGCGCGCTCCGGGGTGTATGCACCGTTGAGCATGACCACGCCGTCGAACTTCTCCCGCGTGAAGGACAGCATGGCGTCCATTTGCGGCGCGGCGCCGGCCATGACGTCGGTGTCGGCCACGTGCAGGTAGGCGATGCCGAGCCGGCCCAAGCGCTCCGAGACATAGCCGAAGGTCTCGGCGGGGTTGGCGTCGTCGATGCCATTGCGGTGGAACAGCGGCGAGACGCGCACGCCGACGCGCCCGGCGGGCACCTCGCCGAGGATGGCGTCCATCACCTCGAACAGCAGCCGCGCGCGGTTCTGCACGCTGCCGCCGTACTCGTCGCCACGCTGGTTGGTGTTGCTGGCGAGGAACTCGTGCAGCAGATAGCCGTTGGCGCTGTGGAGCTCGACGCCGTCGAAGCCCGCGGCCACGGCGTTGCCGGTGGCGGTGACGTAGTCGGCGATGGTGGCGTCGATGTCGGCCTTGGTCATGGCCTTGGGCGGCGAGACGGCGCGCAGGCCACCGTTGCCGGCGTCGTCCACGTAGAACACTTGGCAGCCCTCGCAGTGCACGGCGGACGGTGCCATGGGCGCGATGCCGGGATGCAACGACTCGTGGGACATGCGCCCGCAGTGCCAGAGCTGCAGCACGATCTGCCCGCCGGCGGCATGCACCGCCTCGGTGACGAGCCGCCAGCCGGCCACCTGCTCGTCGGTGTAGATGCCCGGGGTCAGCGCATAGCCCATGGCCACCTGCGAGATGTTCGTCGCCTCGGAGACGATGAGCCCGGCGCTCGCGCGCTGGGCGTAGTACTCGGCGTTGAGCGACGTCGGCACGTTGCCCGGCTGCGCGGCGCGGGAGCGGGTCAGTGGCGCCAGCACGACGCGGTTCGGCAGGCTCAGCTCGCCGGCCTGGAGCGGGGCGAAGAGCGGATCATTGGCGGTGGTTGCGGTCATTCGTCGGGCCTCCCGATCAAAGCGCTTGAAGCGATAAGCAAATGCCGATGATCGCAGATCGGGCCTTGCGGCGGCATGACAAGTCTCTTGCCTCGACATCGCGACGCCGTCGGCGCGGCATTGAGCCGCACCGACGGCGGGCCGAGTACAACTCGGCGGCCCCAGGGGGCTGGGCGGCTTGGTCTCAGGTGTCGATCGCGGCGGCTTCGTGCACGCAGAGATCGGCCAAGACCTCGAGTGCGGCTGGCAGCACCGCCTGCACGGTTGGGCTCAGGTCGAAGTGGCCGTAGTCCCAGGCGGCACCGGAGACCGTGACCAGCCACGCCTCGGGGGCCGCGCCGTAGAGCCCCTCGCACCAGGCGAGCAGCTCGCGCGGGTCGTGGAAGTGGGCCATGGTGGACGGCGCGCCCGGGTCCGGTTGCACGCGCCGGGTGCGTATCTCGCCGGGCGTGCCGCCGGCGGCAGCGTCGATGAAGACCACCCGCGCGGCCCGGTGCAGGTCTTCCACCAGCTCGGCGGTGAGGATGTGGCGCGCCTGGACCTCGGTGCCCGCGGGCCAGGCGCCCTGCTCGATCCGCCCGGCGATGCGATCCGCCAGCAACGGACCCACGGCGTCGTCACCGCGGATGGGGCTGCCGTAGCCGATGATGAGGGTGGTCATTCTGAACTGAAACGTCGCGGAAGTAGGGCGGATGAGGCGAAGCGCACCCGCCGTCTTGACCGCGGTGGATGCGCTCCGAGACCGTGAAAGTATTCGGTGTGGGTCGGGTTAGCGCAGCGTAACCCGACGCTGGGCGTCGGTAAGCCGTTGATTGTCGGGTTACGCAATCGCTAACCCGACCTACGATCTTTCGCACTTCCGATTATCCCCGCGCAATCCGCCGCACCACCTCGCCCGCCGCATTTGCGATCTCCACCACCATCGGCATCTGCCCAAACGCATGGGACGCGCACGACAGACAGGGGTCATAGCAGCGGATCACGGCCTCGACGCGGTTCAGCATGCCTTCCTTGACGTCGGTGCCGTCCACGTAGGCGTCGGCCACCTGCTTGATGCTGCGGTTCATGGCCAGGTTGTTGTGGCCGGTGGCGATGATGAGGTTGACCCAGGTGATGAGTCCCTCGTCGTCGATCTTGTAGTGGTGCATCAGGGTGCCGCGCGGCGCCTCGGACACGCCGATGCCCTCGCTCTTGTTGCCGCGGGCGCGGGCGCGGACGCGCGTGTCGAGAATGCTGGGGGCCTTCAGCAGCCGCTGCATGCTCTCGATGGCGTAGATGATCTCCACCAGGCGCGCGTAGTGGTAGTGGAAGCTGGAGGCGATGGGGCCGGAGTCCTCTTGCAGCGTATGGAACTCGGCGAGCGCCACGTCGGCGTACGGCGTGCCGCAGGCGTCGGCGTTGTTGAGCCGGGCGAGGGGCCCGACGCGGTAGATGCCCTTCGGATAGCCGAGCGGCTTGTAGTATGGAAACTTCATGTAGCTGAAGTCCTCCACCGCCTCGCCGATGAGCCGCGGATACTCACCCGGCGGCACCATGTCCTCGACGATGCGGCCCTCGGCGTCCTTGATGCGCAGATACCCGTTGCAGTGCTCCAGGTGGCCGTCCGGCGACACCAGGCTCAGGAACAGGGTCTTCATGGTACCGAAATGGCTCGCCTCGTCCTGGAACTTGGGCACCAGGGTCTTGTAGAAGGCGTAGGTGTCCTTGGCGATGGTGAGCGCCTCCGGCAGCATCGCCAGCATGGCGTCGCGCTTCTCGGCGGTCAGCGGCTCGTTGACGCCGCCCGGCACCACCCAGGTGGGGTGGATTTTCTTGCCGCCGAGGGTCTCGATGATGGTCTGGCCGATCTGGCGCAGCCGAATGCCGTTCTTCGCGAGCTGCGGGTCGGCGCGCATGACGCCGAAGATGTTGCGCTGCGCCGGGTCGGAGTCCCAGCCGAGCAGCAGGTCCGGCGAGGACAGATGGAAGAAGCTCAGTGCATGACTCTGAAGCAGCTGCGCCAAGTTCATGATGCGCCGGAGCTTCTCCGCCGTCGGCGGGATGGTCACCGCGAGCAGGTCGTCACACGCCTTGTTGGACGCCAGCAGATGGCTCACCGGGCAGATGCCGCAGGTGCGCGCCGTCAGCGCCGGCATTTCGCGGTAGGGGCGGCCCTCGCAGAACTTCTCGAAGCCGCGGAATTGCGTCAGATGAAACTTGGCGTCTTCCACCTCGCCGGTGTCGGCCAGTTGCAGCGTGATGCGCGCATGGCCCTCGATGCGGGTGACCGGTTCGATGCTGATGGTGCGGCTCATGGTGCTGGGGCTCAATGTGTATTAGGGGGATGCGATCTGGAGCTTTGCGGAAATAGGCGGCGCGAGCGGCTCGGGCGACGCCGTAGGCCCGCCTGAGCCCTACCTCGGTCTGAGCCGGAGGTCGGTCTGAGCGATAGCGAAGCCCGACGCGACGCCCAGAACCCGACGCCCACGGCCTCGGCCTCGGCCTCGGCGAATCGCGGCGGGGACGCCGCGCCCACGGCGGACGTCGTCATCAAGCGCCGAACCGCGTCACCCGACCCGGGTCCGGCGTGCGCCCGGCGATGAGCTCGGTCAGCACGTAGTGAATGGTGTCCGCGTGCGGCGGGCAGCCGGGCACGAAGATGTCCACGTCCACGACGTGATGAACGGGCCGCACCGTCGCGAGCAGGGCCGGCACGCCCTCGGTGGGGATCTGCGGGTTGACGTCCACGTTCTCGCGGTAGGCGCGCTCGATGACATCGTCCAGCTTGAACGGGTTGCGCATAGCCGGAACGTTGCCGTTGACGGCGCAGTCGCCGAGGCTCAGCAGGAGCTTGCAGCGGGCGCGGAATTCGCGCGCCTTGTGCAGGTCTTCGTCGCTGCTGATGGAGCCTTCCAGTATCCCCAGGTCCACCTGCTCCGGCAGCTCCTTGGTGTCCACCAGGGGGCTGTAGACGATGTCGATCTGCTCGGCCAGGTCCACCAGCCGCTGGTCCATGTCCAGGAAGGACATGTGGCAGCCAGAGCAGCCGTCCAGCCAGGTGGTGGCGACTGTCACTTTGCTTCCGTTACCGCTCATCGGTGACTCCTCCGCCGTGCCAGAATCGACAGGAAAGTTTGGTCTTTGACCATCTCGCCCACGGAAGTGCCCTGCTTCACCAGCGCCCCCGTCGGACACACCTGCACGCACTTGCCGCAACTGGTGCAGCTCTCGCTGTCGCCCCAGGGCTTGGCCAGGTCCGTCACCACTTGGCAACCGCTGCCGCGACCCATGACGTCCCAGGTGTGGGCACCCTCGATCTCGTCGCAAACGCGCACGCAGCGGGTGCAGAGCACGCAGCGGTTGTGGTCCACGCGAAACATCTCGTGGCTGGAGTCCACGCTGTAGCCGGCGTTGCGGTAGGGCATGCGCACGTGGTCGACGCCGCAGGTCTGCGCCAGCCATTGCAGCTCGCAGTGGCCGTTGGAGACGCAGACCGAGCAGATGTGGTTGCGCTCGGCGAACAGCAGCTCGACGATGGTGCGCCGGTAGCGTTGCAGCTTATCCGTGTTGGTCTGCACCACCATGCCCTCGCGCACGCGCGTGGCACAGGCGGCCTGCAGGCGCGGGCTGCCGGCGATCTCCACCACGCACAGCCGGCAGGCGCCGACCACGGACAGCCCGTCCATCCAGCACAGGCTCGGGATCGGGATCTTGTTCTCGCGGCAGACCTCGATGATGGTCTCGTCCTCGCGCGCGGAGTAGTCCTGGCCGTCGACCTTGAGCGTGACGACGCGGACATTGGTTTGCGGTACGGGCAGCGGCATGAAGGGGCCTCGTCCGGGGGTTGATTCTGGTTTTCTCGCCGACGCCGGCGTCGACCGGTCAGCTGAGCTTCTTGATGATCTGCCTAGCGAGGCTTTCGCGGATCTCGCGATGCCTTGGGACTGGCTGCGACTCTTTGGTCGCCGGGTTGTGGTACCAGTCGTGCCTCCCGCCGTGGCGGATCAGAACACAGCCCATGGCTTCCAGGCGTTTGATCAAATCCCGTCGCTTCACGCCACTTCGAGCTCACCGACGCGTCGGACCAAGGGGAGCGCGCCCGAGCTCAGCTCCGCATAGATATCCCGAAGGTTCTCCTCGAGCTCCGCCAGTGATTCGCCTTGGGTCATGTAATCCGGGAATTCTTCCAAGTATCCGAGCCAGAAGCCATCGTCCTCCCAGTACACGAATTTCAGTTTCGTCATGTCATCACATCCGATGCGCAATGATGGAGCGTGAATATACGAGGATGAGCAAGCCTTTGAGGACAGCGCTTGTGATGGGCTTGGCGTATCGCTCCCGCGCTCCAGAGATTGGGCAAGTATTGCTCGCAACGCCGAAATCGCGCGGATCTACAACGAATACTTGCTCAGTCTGTGAAGCGTGACAGCCAGGCCCGACTTCGACCCGGCTGCGGTCCGGCTCACCCCAGCTTCTCCTCATACTCGTGCCGGAAATACCGCAGCGTCGAGAGCACCGGATTCGGCGCCGTCTGCCCGAGTCCGCACAGGCTCGTGGCCTGCACCACCTCGCACAGCTCTTCCAGCAGTGCCAGGTCCGCGCGGCTCGCCCGGCCCTTTGCGATTTTGTCCAGCAGCCCATGCATCTGCTGGGTGCCGGCCCGGCACGGGATGCACTTGCCGCAGGACTCGTCCATGCAGAACTCCATGAAGAAGCGCGCGACATCCACCATGTTGGACGTCTCGTCCATGACGATCATGCCGCCGGAGCCCATCATGGTGCCAAGCGTCTTCAGGCTGTCATAGTCCACCGGCATGTCCAGGTGCGCCTCCGGCACGCAGCCGCCGGACGGGCCGCCGGTCTGCACCGCCTTGAACGCCCGGCCGTCCGGGATGCCGCCGCCGATGTCGAAGATGATGTCGCGCAGCGTGGTGCCCATGTCCACTTCGATGAGACCGGTGTTGACGATGGTGCCGGCCAGCGCGAACACCTTCGTGCCCTTGGACTTCTCGGTGCCGATCCCGGCGAGCCAGCCGCCGCCCTCGGTGATGATGGGCGCGATGTTGGCGTAGGTTTCCACGTTGTTGATGAGGGTGGGGCTGCCCCACAGCCCGTACTCCGCCGGGTATGGCGGGCGCGGGCGGGGCTGGCCGCGATTGCCCTCGATGGAGGCCATCAGCGCGGTCTCTTCGCCGCAGACGAAGGCGCCGGCGCCGAGCCGGATCTCGACATCGAAGTTGAACTGGGTCTCGCAGATGTGATTGCCGATGAAGCCCGCGCGCTTGGCCTTGCGGATGGCGGTCTTGAGCCGCTCCACCGCCAGCGGATACTCGGCGCGGATATAGACGTAGCCCTTGTTGGCGCCGATGGCATAGGCGGCGATGGCCATGCCCTCGAGCACCCGGTGCGGGTCGGACTCCAGCACGGCGCGGTCCATGAAGGCGCCGGGGTCGCCCTCGTCGGCGTTGCAGATGACGTACTTCTGGTTTGCCGGCATCTTGGCCACGGTGGACCATTTGAGGCCCGTCGGGTAGCCGCCGCCGCCGCGCCCGCGCAGCCCACTGGCGGTGACCTCGTTGACGACCTCCTGCGGCGTCATCTCGGTGAGCGCCTGCACCATCGCCGCATAGCCGCCCAGCATGACGTAACCGCGGAAGCTGTCCGGGTCCACGATGCCGGCGTTGGCCAGCACGATCTTGTGCTGGCGCGCGAAGAACGGCATGTCGCTCGGGCAGCGCAGCCGCTCCACCGGCGCGCCGCCGGGAGCGGCGCTGGCCAGGATCTCGGGCGCGTCCGCGGGGCTGACCTCGCGGTAGATGACTGCCTCGTCGAGCGCGGCCGCGGGCGGCGCGACGGCCACCAGCGGGCCTGCCGAGCAGAGCCCCATGCAGCCGACGCCCTTAACCTTGCAGGCTCCCTCGGCCTTGTCGCCGCAGCCGCCGCGCAGCGCGTCCAGCACCGGCGCCGCGCCGGAGGACTGGCAGCTCGCCGCCATGCAGACGCGTACTTCCGTCTCGGGCTCGTTGGCGTCGTCGCGGAACTTGACGGCGAGATCTTCAAGGTCGTCGAGATTCATTCCGCGATCTCCTGTTCGAGCCGCTCGCAGAGCTGCGCGGGACCGAGCCTGCCGATGACGTTGCCGTCCAGCACCACCGCCGGCGCGAGACCACAGGCGCCGACGCAACGGGCGCTGAGCACGGACAGGGACTTGTCGGCGGTGGTCTCGCCGGGCGCAACACCGAAGCGCTCCTGCACGCCCTCGATGAGGGCGCTGGCCCCTTTGATGTAGCAGGCGGTGCCCGTGCACACGACGCAGGCGTGCCGGCCCTGCGGCTTCAGCATGAACAGATGGTAGAAGGTAGCAACGCCGTAGACCTTGCTAAGCGGCAGGTCCAGGGAGTCGGCGACGAAGGTCATCGCCTCCTCGTCCAGGAAGCCGAAGGCATCCTGCACCGCGTGCAGGGCCTCGATCAGCGCGTGCCCGGCGTAGCCGTTGCGGCGCATGGCTGCGTTGACCAGCTTCCAGCGCTTGTCGTTGCTGGGCAGGTCCGGTCGTGTTCGCTGCAAGGTCATAAAGCCCCTCGGGTTTTGCCCCTTTCGTGTTGCCCGTCCCGCGTTCCAGGGAGCGGCTGTGCGCGGTCGTCCCGGACCCGGGCGCGCCGGATTCAGCGCACGGGCTTCATTAAATCGCGCCGAGCGGCGTTGTCAAAATAAAGATTTCGTGAACATGGACGGTGCACGATCGGCGCCGTCCGGGCCGGCGCGCACCGCTTTCGTGCGCTGGTGACGCGCCTTCCGGGGCAGCTATACTGCGCGCCGGCGGGGTTGGTCTTCAGCGCGCGCCGCGAGTGTATCTTGCCCGAAGCCGAAGCCCAAAACGATGCGCAGAGCCGTTCCCTTACGAGCCATCTCCAGTCACAGGCGGACGCGCCCAAGGATATGACCGAGCCCACACAGCCAGCCGCGCCGGCCACAACGCCGCCCGAAGACGCGGCCGACATGCCCGAGCGCAAGCGCCGCCGCGGCATCTACCTGCTGCCCAACCTGTTCACCACCGCCGCGCTGTTCGCGGGCTTCTACGCCGTGCTGTCGTCCAACGCCGGGCACTTCGAGGCGGCGGCTCTCGGGATTTTCGCGGCGATGATCCTGGACGGCTTCGACGGGCGCATCGCGCGCATGACCCACACGCAGACCGACTTCGGCGCCGAGTACGACAGCCTGTCGGACATGGTCGCCTTCGGCGTGGCGCCGGCGCTGGTGGCCTACGACTGGGCACTGTCCGGGCTCGGCAAGCTCGGCTGGCTCGCGGCCTTCGTCTACACCGCCGGCGCGGCGCTGCGGCTGGCGCGCTTCAACACCCAGCTCGGCGTCGCCGACAAGCGCTACTTCCAGGGGCTGGCGAGCCCGTCGGCGGCGGCCATCATCGCCGCGTCGGTCTGGATCGGCGTGGACAACGGCATCAGCGGTAGCCAGGTGAGCCTGCTGGTGGCGGTGCTCACGGCCAGTGCCGGGCTGCTCATGGTGAGCAACTTCCGCTACCACAGCTTCAAGCTGCTGGACCTGCAAGGGCAGGTGCCCTTCGTGGTGATGGTGGTGGTGATGCTGATCTTTGCGCTGGTGGTGCTGGACCCGCCCATCCTGTTGTTCGTGCTCTTCCTCGGCTATGCACTCTCGGGGCCGGTGCTGACCCTGGTGCAGCGCCGCAGGCACCGCGGCCGGCGGCGCCGCGATGCCACCCCCGACGACACCTGACCAGCGCGATCACCGGCATTTTCCAAGCCAACCAACCTGTCCGGGGTCAAGCGAAGCCCTGTAATGGCCGCAGCGCGGGCCGCGAGTGGTCTTTGCAGGGTCGCCCATTGCGATAAGTCATTAATCCCGGCCGTGGCGACGGGTAGCGTGGGTGGGTCCCGGGGAGGCCCGGACGAGATCTCCGTGCGCTGTCTGAGTGAGCCGAGATGATTGGCAACCTGAATCTCCACCGCAGGCGGGGCGCCGGTTGGGCGCTACCCGCGTTGTTCCTGCTGTTGTGGTCGGCGTTGCCGGC
>NZ_JAJDNQ010000038.1 GCF_022340605.1 Thiohalocapsa sp. | reverse complement strand
TCGCCGGTTGCCGGGTCGATCACCACATCCTTGATCTCCTGGCCATTGACGATGTCGACCTCGAAGATCCAGTTGCCGTCTTTACGCTCGATTGCGGCACTGGCCGCCTTGCCGCCGAGGTGCTTCTCGGCGGCCGTTATGGCATCGATCAGGCTGATCTTCGCCGAGGCGATGCCCAGCTCGTCGGGTTCCTGGGCCGACGCGGCGCCCGCGGCGGCGAGGGACAGCACGGCAACAACGGCGGCCTGATGTAGCTTCGACTTCATGATGAACCTCGTTTTGTCAAGTCACGCGGATAGTCGCGTGGTTGTCACGATAACGCTCGAGAATTAGCTGAACATTAGCGCGGGCGGCGTTGGCGCATCTTTCCGGCCATTGAGCTCAGACCCTCAGGGCTAAGATTTCGAAGAAGTTGCGGGTTACGCGGCAAAGACCACGCACGATTTCCAGTTGCGGCCATGGTGCCCAACCAACAGGCTGGCGCCCGACATGCTCATCGCTCATCGGCGTCCCTGCTGGGTAGGAATTCGCGGATCGGCAGGACGTTCTCGGGCAGCGCGCCCATCTGGTCGAGGCTCTCCAGGGCCAGCGGATGGTCGGCGAAGAATCGCAGCCAGGTCCGCCACTGCGGGTCGCTGACCGGAATCCAGATGTCGCCCTGTGCGCATAATGTATATTATGTAAAGTGCTATACCTTCGCAGTCGCGGCCATTGGCCGCGGCGCGGGATGCGTGTGCGTGGCGACATCTTCTCCTTATTCTTGTTCTTGGTCGCGGCGCCGTAGTCCGGTTCGAGGGGCTCCCTGACGGTTGTTGCCTGCTCGGCTAAGCACTGGGATTCTCCAAGCAAGAATCCGGGGGGCGACTGTCGGCCATGGGGCTGACACTTAGGGCCGTTTCCCTGTTTCAGATCAGATACACTTTACGTTGCTTAACCTTCATCGTTCCGTGTGTGACTTGGTGCACCGCCGGCGTCGATCCACTCGCCTAGCTTAGACAGGCACAACGCGGCTGCTTTGGGTGCGGCCCGCGTTTTGCTGCCGAAGTTGTTCCACCGCGGCGCCGATCATCCCTCAGTCGATCCGTGGAGATGCCCGGATGGATGTGGACGACGACGCCTACTGAGGGTGCCTTGTCTGCGCCCAGGCTGTGGCTCCTCGCGTCTGCGGTGGTTGCGCGACGGCACGCTTGCAGTAAGCCCGTACAATCCAGAAGACCAGGAGTCCAGCATGATCACGCGCAGCCGCAAGGCCCAAAGCCCCGACGTTCAGCAACAAGCGCCGGCCGAAGGTTGGAACCGCCGCGAATTCATCCAGGGAGTGGCCACCGCCACGGCCATGGGCGGCATGATGGGGCCCGGTGTCGCACTGGCCGGGGATGGTCACCACAGGAATAAGCTTCGGTTGCCAAACACGCTTCAGGCGCCGCCGGAGATCCATGGCGACCCCACACACGAACACTACTGGGCCAAAGTCCGCAGGGCGTTCACGCTGGACCAGGACTATATCCACATGAACACGGGCACGACGGGTTCCCTGCCCGCCTTCGCGCTCGCCAACCTCGCCGTCTACAACCTCTATAAGGCGCAGGACCCGAAGGACTGGGAGGCGAACCTGAACGCCGACTACCCGGACCTGTTCCCGCTTGGCGCGTCTGTGTTCGGCCCGTCGGGGCTGGCCGCCCGCCAGCAGCAGGTAGCTGACGCTTATAACGCCGCGAGTGTCTCCGAGGTGGTGTTGAGCTACAACACCACCGACGGCTGCAACCTGATCTTCGCCGGCACGCCTTGGCAGCCCGGGGACCGCATCGTCACCACCAGCTTCGAGCATCCGGCGCTGAGCGGCCCCATCGCCTGGGCGCAGGCGACCCGCGGCGTAGAGGTCGTGACCATAGACATGGGCCTGGTCACGCCCTTCACCGCGGACATCACGGTGCAGGACGTGCTGGACCTGTTCGAGCCGGCGCTGGCCGCGCCGCTGCCGGCGGGCGCGAAGCAATACCTGGCGTTTTCGGAGATCTTCTACAAGAACGGCTTGCGCCTGCCGGTCGAGGACCTCTGCGCCCTGGCTCGCGCATACGGCGCCTACAGCATCGTTGACACGGCCCATGGCTTCGGCATGCTGCCCATCGACTTCCAAGCCTATGGGGCGGACTTCATGTCGGGCGCCGGGCACAAGTGGCTCTGCGGGGGACCGGGCACCGGTAACCTCTACATCCGCAGCACTGGCACCAATCTGCCACCGTTCGATCTGGGCAACTTCTTCCTGTATGCCTACGTGTCGCCCGCGGACATGTCGGTCCGCGCGTACGATCCGAGCGCTTGGGTGCAACTGCGCGGTGAGAACAATCGCCCGGCCCTGTACGCCATGACGGACTCGCTCGCCTTGTTCCAGCAGGTGGGCATCGATGCCATCTACCAGCGCGGCGTGGAGCTGGGCAACTATCTCAAGGCGAAGATCGAGGCGCAGTGGCCGGGGGCGCTCTGGGTCGAGGCACGAGAGCCGTACAGCCCGTTCGCCACGGCGCTGACCGCCTTCAATCCGTTCGTGGGCCGTGACGACAGCAGCGCTTATGAGGCCCTGCACACGGCAGTCAGCGACGTCGTCGATGCCTTGGCCGCGGACGATCCCAAGACCTATATCCGTTACACCACCTGGGAGTCCAGCCTGGCAGCGGCGGGTGACGACCGCGTGGGCTTCCGGGTGTCCACCCATGGCGTCTACAACAACTACGACGAGGTGGACGACATGTTCGACCGGCTGGTGTATCACGTCCAGCAGACCGGGGTGCCGACGATCTGAGTGGGAGCGGCGTCCTCGCCGCGATCGGCAGTGCCCCGCGGGTGATCGCGCCGGGAACGGCGCTCCCACGGCGTGCGCAAATGTGGGAGCGGCGTCTCCGCCGCGATTGGCGATGCCCGCCGGGTGAGATCGTGCCAGGGACGGTGCTCCGACGGCTGCACAGGCGCCCTCGTCCGCTCGCCGCGGCGCCGGCGGTCCGCAGGTTGCGAGGACTCATCCCCGGGGCGAGCGGTCCGGCTGCCCGATCCGGGCTTTAGAGTGCGCGCATGATGCGTTTCACCTGGCGGCGATGAACACTGTTGTGCACCGCCGCCAGGGCATGCCACTGGGCCGCGGACAGCTCGCCGAACCAGGGGTGCGTGTAGCGAATGCCGGCGCGCAGGTTGCCGAGCTTGTCCACCATGTCGGTGTAGCGCTCGACGATGTTGGCCAGGTCCTCCAACTGCTCCGGCCCCGCCTCCGGCACCGGCTTGAAGTCCTGCACGCGCACGGTGTCGCTCACCTCCAGCCCCGAGAACAACCTGGGCAGGGTCGCGGCGATGGCGGAGTTGACGATGACCAGATGCTCCAGGGTCATGTAGATGGACCAGTCGCGGCTGCTG
The DNA here is from genome assembly GCF_022340605.1 of Thiohalocapsa sp. Lineage (GTDB taxonomy): Bacteria > Pseudomonadota > Gammaproteobacteria > Chromatiales > Chromatiaceae > Thiohalocapsa. Next base: position 52,490 of record NZ_JAJDNQ010000038.1, on the reverse strand, counting down.
TCCTCCATGCCGAACAGACGCCCCACCAACACGCGCCGGCGGCCCTGATCCTCGTCGATGCCGCGCGCGAGGGCCATGGCCTCTTCGGCCTCGGCACGGAACAGTTCCGTCAGCCGGTCCTTGGACAGGAAATTGGCGGCGGCGCGCAAGCCGGCGCCGATGACCTGTCGTTCGTAGCCGGGGATGCCAGCCCCCGGTGGGTCGAGCTCTGGTGTTGCTCTGTCGCGCATCACCGACCTCCGTGATTTGCCGGTCGCTGGGAAAACGCCGATTGACTGGTGGGTGCGATTACCGCAAAAGCCCGGGCTCAGCCGCCGCCCGCCTGTCGTTTGCCCCAGGTGTCACGCAAGGTGACGGTGCGGTTGAACACGGGGGCGCCGGGCACCGAGTCGGCGTCGACGACGAAGTAGCCTTCGCGCTCGAACTGAAAGCACGCGCCGGACTCCGCGTCGGCCGGAAGCGGTTCCACGATACAGTCCGTGAGCGTGCGCAGGGAGTGTGGATTCAGGTCGGTGCGGAAATCCCGCCCGCCGGCGCCGGGCTGCGGCACGGTGAAGAGCCGGTCATACAGCCTGACGGTCGCCCGCACACCCTGCGCCGCCGCAACCCAGTGGATCACGCCCTTCACCTTGCGCCCTTCCGGGTTCTTGCCCAGGGTTTCGGGGTCGACGGAGCAGCGCAGTTCCGTCACCTGGCCGTCGGCGTCCTTCACCACCTCGTCGCAGCGGATCACGTAGGCATTGCGCAGCCGCACCTCCCCGCCGGGCACCAGCCGCTTGAAGCCCTTCGGCGGGTCTTCCGCGAAGTCCTCCCGGTCGATGTAGACCTCCGCGCCGAAGGGAACCTGACGGCTGCCCATGTCCTCGCGCTTGGGATGATTCTGCGCGGTGATGCTGGTTGGCGCCTCGGCCGGCATATTGGTCAGAACCACCCGCAGCGGGCGCAGCACCGCCATTGCGCGGGGCGCGTCTCGGTCCAGGTCGTCGCGGATGGTGCTCTCCAGCATGCCCATCTCCACCAGGTTCTCTGCCTTGGTGACACCGATCCGCTCGCAGAATTCCCGAATCGACGCCGACGTGAAGCCACGGCGGCGCAGTCCGGCAATGGTGGGCATGCGTGGATCGTCCCAGCCCGCCACGATGCCCTCCTCCACCAATTGCGTCAGCCGCCGCTTGCTCATCACCGTGTATTCCAGGTTGAGCCGGCTGAACTCGATCTGTCGAGGCTGGCAGGGCACGGAGACGTTTTGCACGCACCAGTCGTAGAGGGGCCGATGGTCCTCGAACTCCAGGGTACAGAGGGAGTGGGTGATGCCCTCCAGCGCGTCGGAGATGGGGTGCGTGTAGTCGTAAGTGGGATACAGACACCAGGCGTTGCCGGTCTGGTGGTGGATCACGCCATGGCGGATGCGGTACAGCACCGGATCGCGCAAGTTGATGTTGGGCGAGGCCATGTCGATCTTCGCCCGCAGCGTCCGCGAGCCGTCAGGGAACTCGCCGGCGCGCATGCGCCGGAACAGGTCCAGGTTTTCGTCTCGGCCGCGGTTGCGATACGGGCTGTCCTGGCCGGGTTCGGTGAGGGTCCCGCGCATGGCGCGGGTCTGCTCCGCCGAGAGATCGCAGACGTAGGCGAGATCCTTCTCGATCAGCTCGATCGCGAAACCGTAGAGCTTCTCGAAGTAGTCGGACGCGAAGTACAGCCGGTCCTGCCAGTCGTAGCCGAGCCAGCGCACGTCGGCCTTGATGGACTCGACGAACTCGACGTTCTCCTTGTGCGGGTTGGTGTCGTCGAAGCGCAGATTGCAGGTGCCACCGTAGTCTTCGGCGATGCCGAAGTTCAGCACGATGGACTTGGCGTGCCCAATGTGCAGGTAGCCGTTCGGCTCCGGTGGAAAACGGGTGTGCACCGTCCGGTGCTTGCCGCCGGCCAGGTCCGCATCGATGATCTGGCGAATGAAGTTGGTGCGGGGTGTGTCGCTCATCTGTGTCGTCAGGGCCGCATGATGGCGCGGGCGGCCGATTCCGGCACCGGGTTCAGGCCACTACCCGCCACGATAAACCGTGCAGCATACTTGCTTGTGCACCGGCTTAGAAGGGTGCGCGATGTGCGGCCTTGGTCGTAACTCCGTTCAGAGCTATGGCCCCGTGGGAGCGGCACCCCCGCCGCGATTGGACGCCCGTCGCGCCGAGGACGGCGCTCCCACGGCGGCGGACGCGCTCATGATCGACGCCCGACGTGAACGCCATGGCGCCGGCAACCGTGCCGCGGCACCAGCGATCTCCGGACTATCGCACAGTCGGTTTCCGGCATTTGCCAGCGGCCGTCGCTGCCACTACCCTTGCGCATGGTCGCTTGCAGGTGCCGCTGCGCCCCGAGCCCGCCAGCGGCCGGAGCCCGCGGCCAGCACGGCCGCCAGGCGACGGCTTCCGTCAGGTCCCACTCGTCGTCGGTGCTCCCGTTCAGAGCGACTGCGAGCACCGGGGCGCGAAAACTGCCCGGGCATCCTGCCCGAATCCTTCATCCTCAGGAGATCGACCTCATGCAGAGAGCCATCCACCTCGCCGTGCTGGCGCTGTGCGCCGGTATGGCTGCCCAGAGCGCATCGGCTCAGTCCGACGCCCCTAACCCGCAGGCCCAGGCGGACGCGGCCGCCAAGGCGTTCATGCAGAAGCTGGACACCGACAAGAGCGGCGGCATTTCGCTGGAGGAGGCCACCGCACCGCAAAAGGAACAGTTCCAGGCCAACGACAAGAACGGCGACGGCTACATCACCCCCGATGAGGCCAGCGCCGCCTTCGCCGAGCAGGTGCCGCCGGAGATGATGCAGGCAATGAAGGACCGCGGCATGCCCGACCCGGGTGAGACCTTCGTCAAGAACCTGGACAAGAACGGCGACGGCAAGGTGGACCAGGCCGAGTTCGAGCAGCCCACGAAAGACTCCTTCGCCGCAATGGACGCCAACGGCGACGGCAACGCCGACGAGGCGGAGGCGACTGCATACTTCGAAAAGATGCGCGAGAAGATGCAGGAGCGCATGAAGCACGTGCAGGAGCAGATGGAGAAGATGCAGCAGAGCGCCCCGCCCGCCCAACAGTGAGCCATCTCCACTGAGGCAACGTACGGCGCCGCGCACGGAATAGCTGGAGCGCCGGCGTGCGACTGGCGCGCCGAGTTGCATTCGGCTCGCCGCCTGCGCGGCTCAATGCCGCGCCGGCGGCGTCAGCGCACCCGAGTCAGGCGACGGCCACCAGTTCCAGGTCGAACACCAAGTCCTTACCGGCGAGCGGATGGTTGCCGTCGACGATGACCTCTTCGTCATCGAACCGGGCCACAGAGAAGTTCACCGTCTGCCCCTCGGGGCTACGGGCGGTGAGCACCATGCCGACCTCGAGCTCGATCTCATCCGGGATCACGGTGCGCGGCAGGGTCTGGGTCATCTCCTCGTTGCGCTCGCCGTAGGCCTCGTCGCAAGGGATGGTGACGGACTTTTGCTCGCCGGGGACCATGCCGAGGACGGCATTCTCAAAGCCGGCGATGGTCTCGCCCTGGCCCAAGGTCACCTTTAGCGGCTCGGCGCCGCGGGAGGAGTCGAACTCGGTGCCGTCCACGAGGCGTCCGGTGTAATGGATGGTGACGGTATCGCCGATGGCGGCGGCTTTGGAGTCTGCGGACATGCGGGTGCTCCTGTCGGGTTGGCGGAGCCGACCCCGTGCGCGAACGCGGCCGACCTGTTGCGGATGAAATGTGGATGGATTGCGCGGATGGAAAGGCAGCGGATGGAACCGCATAGGCGCCGAAGCGCACACGTGCGCCGGAACGCCTATCGCTTTCAACCATAGACCAGGCCGCGGCGCATTCGCAAACTCGGGCTTCCCTTGCTCGTCCGGCGAAAACGCCCCGCCTGGTTACTCAAGGCCGCCGCCCCCGGCGTAGTCGAAGGTGATTTCAGCCCCCGGCGCGATGGCGCGCACGGCATAGAGGTCGAAGCCGTCGAAGACGGCGTTCGGCGTGTCGCTGTGGTTTAGCCAGCGCAGCAGGTTGCGTCCGCTGCGGCCCTGCCAGTGCTCGCCGTCTTCGCTGACCCAGAGCACGTAGGTGCCGTTGCGCCGCGCGGGCCGTCCCTGGTAGGTGCCGATGTAGTCGCCGGCCGCGAAGCCCACGCGGGCGAAGCAGCCCTGGCCGTGGATGGGCGACGTCGCCCGGCGCACACGCCCGGCCAATCGCTCGGGCGCTTCATCGCTCGGGCGCTGATCCGGTGGTTGCGCCGCGCCCTTCGCCGGTGCACCAGCGTCGGCCATGCGCGCACTTAGTGTGGCGTGAGCTCAGTCGCGGCGGGCCGCCGCAAAGGCCGCCGCCAGCGCGCCGGACGGCTTCGGCTCGTCCCGCGTGCCCTTGCCGGGCTTTGCAGCCCGCGCGGAGGTGTTCTTTTGCGGCCCGCCGCCGCCCCGGCCATCACGCGCGGCATTGCCCGCGTCCGCCTCCAGCGGCTCATCCAGGCGCATGCTGAGCGCGATGCGCCGGCGCGCGAGATCCACGGACAGCACCTTCACCTTCACCACCTGTCCGGAGCGGACCACCTGGTGCGGGTCCTTGACGAAGTGGTCCGCCAGCCGGGAGATGTGCACCAGCCCGTCCTGATGGACGCCGATGTCGACGAAGGCGCCGAAGTTGGTGACGTTGGTGACCGTGCCCTCCAGCACCATGCCGGGATCGAGGTCTTCCGGCTTCTCGACGCCTTCTTTGAGGGACGCCGTCTCGAAGGCCGGGCGTGGATCGCGGCCCGGCTTTTCCAGTTCCACCAGGATGTCGCGCACCGTGGGCGCGCCGAAGACCGCGTCCGCGAAGCGCTCGGCGGCGAGTCCGCGCAGCGTATGCCGGTCGCCGATGAGGGCCGTGACGGCCTTGCCCGTATGAGAAACGATACGCCGCACCACGGGATAGGCTTCCGGGTGCACCGCGGAGGCGTCCAGCGGCTCATCGCCGTCGGCGATACGCAGAAAGCCCGCGCACTGCTGGAAGGACTTCTCGCCGAGGCGCGGCACCTTTTTGAGCTCGCCGCGGTTGCGGAAGGGGCCGCGCTCGTCGCGGTGGCGCACCAGGTTCTCGGCGAGGGTCGCGGAGATGCCGGATACCCGCGCCAGCAGCGGCGCCGAGGCAGTGTTGAGGTCCACGCCGACGGCGTTCACGCAGTCCTCCACCACAGCGTCCAGCGAGCGGGCAAGGCCAGTCTGGTTGACGTCGTGCTGGTATTGGCCGACACCGATGGACTTGGGGTCGATCTTCACCAGCTCTGCCAGCGGGTCCTGAAGCCGCCGCGCGATGGACACGGCCCCCCGCAGCGAGACGTCCAGTTGCGGCAGCTCCCGCGACGCATACTCGGAGGCCGAGTACACCGAGGCGCCCGCCTCGCTCACCATCACCCCGGTGATGCCAAGCTCCGGATGGCGCTTGGCGAGGTCGCGGACCAGGCGGTCCGTCTCGCGCGAGGCGGTGCCGTTGCCGATGCTCACCAGCTTGACGTCATGATCGCGGCAGAGACGGGCCAGCGTGGCGATGGTCTCGTCCCAGCGGTTGCGCGGCACATGCGGATAGACGGCGTCGGTGGCCACGACGCGCCCGGTGCCGTCCACTACGGCCACCTTGACGCCGGTGCGCAGCCCCGGGTCCAGCCCCATGGTAGGCACTCGGCCGGCCGGCGCGGCCATCAGCAGCGCGTGCAGGTTGGTGGCGAAGACGCGGATGGCTTCCGCCTCGGCCGCCTCCAGCAGGCGACCTTTGAGGTCCAGGTCCAGGCGCGTCAGCAGCTTGATGCGCCACGCCTTGCGGACGGTTTCCATGAGCCAGGCATCGCCGGGGCGGCCGCGGTCGGCGATGCCCAAGTGCGCGGCGATCCGCGCGCGCAGCGGCAATTCGGCCTCGGCATCCTCGCCCGCCAGCAGTTCCAGGCTCAGCGCGCCCTGGTTGCGGCCGCGAAACAGCGCCAGCGCGCGGTGCGACGGGATCTTGCCGATGGGCTCGCAATGGTCGAAGTAGTCCGAGAACTTGGCCCCGGCGCTCTCCTGACCGGGCAGCACCTTGGCCTGAAGCAGCCCGCGCCGCCACAACGTCTCGCGCAGCTCGCCCACCAGCTCGGCGTCCTCGGCGGCGCGCTCCATCAGAATCTGCCGGGCACCCTCCAATGCCGTCGCGACCTCGGCCACGCCCTGTTCCGGGTTCACGAAGCCTTCCGCCTGCGCCTCCGGTGCCTGCTCCGGGTGCGCCAGCAGCGCGTCGGCGAGCGGCTCCAACCCCGCTTCGCGGGCGATCTGCGCCTTGGTGCGGCGCTTTGGCCGGTATGGCAGGTAGAGGTCCTCCAGGCGCTGCTTGCTGTCCGCCGCCAGCACGGCATCGCGCAATTCGTCCGTCAGCTTGCCCTGCTCTTCCAGGCTCTTCAGCACCGTGGCGCGGCGGCTCTCCAGCTCGCGCAGGTAGCCGAGGCGCTCTTCCAGCAACCGCAGTTGGGCGTCGTCCAGGCCGCCGGTGGCCTCCTTGCGGTAGCGGGCGATGAAGGGCACCGTGGCGCCGTCATCGAGCAGCCGGACGGCGGCCTCCACCTGCTCCGGACGGGCGGAAAGCTCTTGAGAAATAGCTTGAATTATAGATTGCATGCGGTTGAATGGAAGGGAAATCGAGCGAGAACCGAATTCTAATCCAAACCGCAGCGCTGCCCATAGACCGCCATGACGGACTTCAGCTCGGCCAGCACCCGGGCGCGCTCGGCGGCCGTCAGATCCTGCGTCTCGGGCAGGTCGCCGTCCTGCTCCAGGATGTCGATGGCGTCCCAGACCTCGCGGCAGCCGCGCTCGCAGATGGTCTCGACGCGGACTTCCAACAGTGGGTTCTGCAGTGCTGACAAGGCTGTCCTCCGGCGTGTTCCTGACGGACCGGCCGGGAAGTATGCAAGATCGGCGGCGCGGTGTCAGCGCCCTCCCCGGCCGCCGGACGGTGCCGCACTTGGCCCCAAACAATTGAGGCTCTGTGTCCAAGACGATTGAGAACGGGCGGTCCCTTGCGCGATGACCGCCTTTGGGTCAGAGTACCCTGCGGCAATGGAGGAGCGACGCGACTCAATGAGAGCCCAAGGCGAGTCGCTGGCATTTCGTGCTGATCAGGACCGCAACGGACCTGGACCCCTTTGGTAAGGACCGAAGAGGCCGCGAAACTGCGTGCCGAAGAAGTATCCGGCGATCTGAATCGGGTGGATGAGGGGGCGCCGCCCAGATGGAGAGCAAGTAATCCCCCGTACCAAATCTGGGCCGCCGTTGGAATCCCCTACCAGATCCGAGTGATGTCCGGGCACCGAAGCGAGGTGCTTCTGGATCATTCGATCAATGGCGGCGTCACTGCGGCCTAGGTGCGCATGCGCTGGTGGATGGGGCCGCAGGCACAGCCGCGGCGCGGGGTTTCATCTGCGCTGTCGCGCGCCAGCGCCTGCCGGCGCCGGCGCACTCGCAGGCGCTGCGGCTCACCACGGATTGAGACCTGCCGCCACTTCTGCGGGCGAACCGGCGGCCTCCGCCCGCCTTTCGCGCTATTCTGTGCCGCGCCTGATGCTCTGCCCAGAGGAAGCGCCGCTTCGCCCCCCATGGTCAAAGTGAACCTGCAACGCGCCGACGTGTACAGGATCGGTCGCCGCCTGTGGCTCGCCAGCATGGTTGCCGCTTTGGTCATGGCCGCTCTGGGGCTCGGCGTGAGTGCCTGGCTGCTGAGCGACACCGAGTGGCGCGCCGAGGTCGTCAATGGCGTTGCCGCTGCGTTGCGTCCGCCCGACCAGTGGCTGTTGCTGGTCGAGGCCGCAGCGCTGACGGGCATGATGGCGGTGTTGCTGGTGGCGCTCGGATTGCTGCGCCGGCAGCTCGCGGCGGTGGCGGAGAGCCGCGAGCGCAACCGTGCCATCGTCGACAATATGGTGGACGGCGCCATCCACATGGACGCACGCGGCCGGATCGTCGCCATGAACGCCGCCGCCGAGCGGATGTTCGGGCGCGACGCCGCCGCGGTCCGGGCCGCGCCCTTGTCGACCCTGCTGGCGGAGTCGCACCGCGACGAGATGGAATCGCTGATCCGCGCGGCGGCCGGGGGCGGCAGCCCGCAGGTTCAGGAGGCGCGCGAGGTGACCGGACTGCGCGCCGACGGCGGTGCCTTTCCGCTCTACCTGGCGTTGAGCGAGGTCGACATCGGCGAGCGGCCCGTGTTCACCGCCATTGCCCGCGACCTCACCGAGACGCGCCGGCGCATGCAGGAATTGGCGGAGGCCCGCGACCAGGCCATGGCGGCAGATCGCGCCAAGAGCCAGTTCCTGGCGGTCATGAGCCACGAGATCCGCACGCCCATGAACGGCATCCTGGGCATGTTGGACCTGCTGCGCGACGGCGCGCTGTCCGAGCAGCAGCGGGAGTTCATCGACACCGCGGAGCAGTCGAGCCAGGTTCTGCTGGGCATCATCAACGACATCCTGGACCTGTCCAAGATCGAGGCCGGCAAGCTGGAGCTCCAGCACATCGACTTCGATCTGCGCGCCACCGTGGAAGAGGTCACGGCGCTGGCCGCGAGCCACGCCCGTGACAAGGATCTCGAGGTGGTGAGCTTCCTCGAGCAGGACGTGCCCGCGGGTGTCGTCGGTGACCCCTTCCGACTGCGCCAGGTGCTGATGAACCTCACCAACAACGCGCTCAAGTTCACCCGGCAGGGCGAGGTCGTGGTGCATGTCGTCGCCGAGGATGTCACCCAGCGGGACGCCCGCATCCGCATCAGCGTCCGTGACACTGGCATCGGCATCGAGGCGCCGGTGCGCGAGATGCTGTTCAAGCCCTTCTCCCAGGGCGACGCCTCCACCACCCGGCGCTACGGCGGCACCGGTCTCGGTCTGGCCATCTCCAAGCGGCTGGTGGGCATGATGGGCGGCGAAATCGGCGTGGAGAGCGTCGCGGGCGAGGGCGCCAAGTTCTGGTTCACGCTGCGGCTGGAGCGCGCCCACGACGACGTCGCCGAGCCCGCTGCCGACCTGCACGGCGTACGCGTGCTCATCGTCGACGACAACGCCACCAACCGCCTCATCCTGGAGAATTATCTCGGCAACTGGGGCGCCCAGAGCCAGAGCGTCGCCGGCGGCGTCGAGGCGTTGCAGGCACTGCAGCGAGCGAGTGACCGCGGCGAGCCCTTCGCACTCGCCATCCTCGATATGCAGATGCCGGAGATGGACGGCATCGAGCTGGCCCAGCGTATCAAAGGGGACAGTGCGCTCGCCGGCACGCGGTTACTCTTGCTGAGCTCCCTGGGCTTTCCCGGACCGGATGCCAGGCGCGCCGGCATCGGTGTGAGCCTGCTGAAGCCGGTGCGGCAGACCCTGCTCCGCCAGGCGGCGTTAAAGGTGCTGGGCCGGATCGGCGACGACAAGACGCGCATACTGCCGGCAGAGCGGCGGGCGCAATTCCGCGCCAGCGCCCTGGTGGTCGAAGATAACCCGGTCAACCAGCGCGTCGTCGTGCTGATGCTCGAACGCTTCGGGCTCGTGACCGCGGTCGCGGAGAATGGCCGGGTCGCGGCCGACGCCCTGTCCGGCGATCACGGCTTCGATCTGGTCTTCATGGACATGCAGATGCCGGTCCTGAACGGCCAGGAGGCCACCCGCGAGATCCGCATGCACGAGGGGCGCCGCGGCACCGATCCGGTGCCGATCATCGCCATGACCGCATCAGCCACCGCCAACGATCGTGCGGCCTGCCTCGCCGCCGGCATGGACGACTTCATTGCCAAGCCGGTGCAGCGCGACGCGCTGGAAGCGGCGCTGCGCCGTTGGCTGCCGCGACAGGCCGTGCTGACGCCGGCCCCTGGCGTGGCTGACAGCTCCTTCGCCTGAGAGACTGGACAACTAATCGGCATAGGCCGGGGCGGCGCCGTTGATTGTCGGGTTACGCTATCGCCAACCCGAACCACGATCCGCCCGATGCCGACCGCCCGATCGGCTGCACCCGATCAGGCCCAAGACAGAAGCCAAGCACCGCACAATCCAACCACCTCAACCGGACCGTAAACCCCCGTGGATAGTACCGAAATCACCCTCCTCGCCTTCGTGCAAGGGTTCACCGAATTCCTGCCCATCTCCAGCTCCGCGCACCTCATCCTGACGCCGCTGCTGTTCGGCTACGAGCTGCAAGACCTGTCGTTCGATGTCGCCGTCCATCTCGGCACCCTGCTGGCGGTGGTGCTCTACTTCCGGCGCGACCTGGCGAACATGGCGCTGGCCATGGCCGCGGGGCTCGGCGGTGGCACGAACAGCCCCGAGCGACGCAAGGACGCCCGGCTGGGCTGGATGGTGATCATCGCCACCCTGCCGATCGTGGTACTGGGGCTGCCGCTGAAGAACGTGCTGGAGGTGCTGCGCACCGACGATACGGTGCTTGCGCTGGTGATCGCCTGCACCACCATCGGCTTCGGCCTGCTGCTCTGGTACGCCGACGTGCGCGGCAGCCGGCGCATGGACGAGTACGCCGTCAACTGGGTCGCGGCCCTCATCATTGGCCTGTTTCAGGCCATTGCCATCATCCCTGGCACCTCGCGCTCGGGCATCACCATGACCGCCGGACTCTTCATCGGGCTGACACGAGAAGCGGCATCCCGATTCTCCTTTCTCCTCGCGATTCCGACCATCGTGCTGGCGGGCGCGGTGGCCACCAAAGACCTGCTGGACGCCACCAGCCCCGTGGACTGGGGCTCGCTCGGCATCGGTGCGACGATTTCCTTCGTCGTGGCATTCCTGACCATTCACTTCTTCCTGCGCTTCATCGAGCGCGTCAGCATGCTGCCGTTCGTGCTGTATCGGCTGCTGCTGGGCGCGGTCATCCTGTGGCTGGTGCTGATGTGACCGCGGCTGCGACCGCGGCAATCGACGAGGGGAGCACTGAAGCATGCAAAACCCGAGGCTCATCGATGACCCGCGGGTCATGGCCCGCCTGCGGTCGCTGACCACCGAGGTGCCGGAGCAGGAGCTCGAGGAGTTCATTCACTACGCGCACGTTTCGGTGCTGCGCGAGGCGAGCCATCGGCTCGGGCTGTTCGTGCTCTTGCGGCGCACCAATCCCGAGTCCATCAAGTTCGTCGGCTATCCCGGGTTCGTGCCGAAGCCATTGGCCTGCAAGCCCAAAACGGCCACGACCGATGCCCGCATCATGCAGGCCGGTGGCGCGCTCATCTCCCACTGCGCCGGGCTGGTGGTTGACCCCAGGCTGGTTGGGCGGAGCGCCTTCGGCGGCAGAGCCGGCGCGCACGCGGCCGCCCTCGCCACCTGGGACAAGTACTGGGCCGGCGGGCCGCCCCGCGGCTTCCGTATCCAGAATGATCCGCAGAGCGGCTATTACGGCTGCGTGATGCGCTGTGGTGAGGACACCCAGGTGTATCCGCACAGCCGGACCTCGGCCAGCCGGCAAGCCGCCACCGACATCCGTACCCAGCCCCTGGAGCAGCCCGGGGCGACCGGCTTCCAGTTACTGCCCGACCGTGACATCGACCGCCATGCGCTCGGCACCCTGCCCAAGGGGTGCTCGTACATTCATGGCGACTACGACCTCTACGCGCTGGTCCACAAGGACAACCTTTCCGGCCGCAATCCGCGCACCGGCAAGTTCGAAGAGGCCGATCACCGCTATGGCGACAACTGGAAGGCGTTCGAGGCCCTGGTGCGCAGCAAGATCAACCTGGACATGATCCAGCACGGCAGCCAGGAGCACTTCAGCGACCACACCGACGAGACGGTGGACATGTTCTGTCCCACCGTCGACCGCAGCCTGTGGCACGTGAAGCTGGAGGGCGTGCGGGCGTTGGAGCGGGTCTATGAACAGGCATTCGAGGGCCGCCGGCCGATGCGGATGCCGCTCTAGTACCCCGTTTCAGCCAATTTTGCAGGCGTCAACCCGGGTGAGGCCGGAGCAGAGGAACCGGGTCGAAGTCTCCGCTCGTGGTCGTGCTCATGCTCGTGGTCGTGGTCGTGGTCGTGGTCGTGGTCGGATACTCGACAACGACAACGACAACGACAACGACGGCAAAGTTAGGTGAAACGCTGCACTAGGCACCAGACGCATGTGGAAGCCAGCACCACAAGGATACGCGCTGGGAGCGCCGGCGAGCCGGAGCGCCGGCGTCTCGCCGGCACCTGGGAGCGGCGGCTTCCAGCCGCCGGTGCGGGAGCGCGCGGGCGGTTGGGGACGGGGCCGCGAGGGACCGTCTATTTTCCCTCGGCGGGCCGCGCCGACGCGACGCCGTAGCGTCGGCGCTTGCGCCAACGCCGGACAGACCGGGCAAGTATCGGCCGTAGGCCGGATAAGCGCATCACAAATCGCGCAGCCAGTCCCTCAGCGCCGCCAGCACCCGCCTGCCCTTCTCGGTATCGCTCGCGAAGGGCGCGCGGCTCAGCTCGATCATGACCCAGGGCAGCTCGGCGGCGTGGGCGCGGACGATGTAGCCGCCGCTGAAGGGCCGGTTCAGGGTCACCTCGCCGGTGAAGTGCCGCCGAAAGCAGTCGACCAAGTGCTCGGCCCAGTCGCGGGGGCAGGCGCCGTCGCCATCGCCGATGCAAACCTCCGGTCGGGGCTGGCCCGTGTCCGGTCCCACCGGCGGGCCGGCGGCGGCCATGGTGTGGCAATCCACGCCGAGCACGACGCCGCTGCCGGCGAGCTCACTGAGCCGGCGGTGATACGGCCGGTGCCAGCGCGCCAGCAGCGTCTCGACGGTTGCGAGCGGCAGCGGCTCACGGTAGATGGGCTCGTCCCAGCAGGTGTGGGTCTTGACGACGCCGTCTTTGCGGAAGTCGTCCTCGGCGCGGTTCAGGTCCACGAAGGCACGGGCGATATCGGTGGTGACGAAATGGGCGACCCACTGCCGGAGCCCGGCGTAGATAGCCGCCGCGCCCTCGTCGCCGTCGGCGGCGATCTGCCCCGGCGTCAGCAGGTTCAGCGCTTGCACTTGCTCCGGCACCGCCAGCCCCGCGTGCGGCACGGAGATCAGGAGCGGGAGCCGGTCGTGCATTCGCCTGCCCTGCCCTAATCCGCCGGGCCCGCCGCGGAGCCGTCGCGCCGCGGGTCCGCGACACCGAGAAACTGGCCGTTCTCCCGCAGCACCAGCTGCACGCAGCCCAGGTAGAAGGAGTATGGATCGCGGGCGTCGATGGCGAAGCCATGCTGGGCCAGGAGCCGCGGTATATCGTCGCGCATGCGGGTGGCCTCCAGCGACACCTTGCCTTCCACGGAGCAGTGCAGCCGCGGCGATTCCACCGCCTCGAACGGCGTCGCGCCGCGCTCCAGGCGCAGCAGCACCTGCAGGATGGCCGAGACGATGCGCTCGGACCCCGGTGAGCCGACGGCGAGCCAGGGCCGCTGGCCGCGGAACACGATGGTGGGCGCCACCGACGCCCAGGGCACGGCGTTGGGGCGCAGAAAGTACGGATGCGAGATGTCCTGGTACTCGAAGGCGCTCATGTAATTGTTATAGATGAAACCGAGCTCGGGGCTGGCGCTGAGGGAGCCGTAGACCCGCTCGATGGACTGGGTCAGGGCCACCACGTTGCCGGCCGCGTCCATCGCCGACAGGTGCGTCGTCTCGCCACTGTGCGCGCCCGTATTCGGCGCATGAGTCGGCGCACGAGCCCGCGGCGAGACGTTTCGCAGCAGCCGGCCCTTGATGCGCCGGGCGACGCGCTTGGCGTAGTCCAGGTGGGTGATGTCCTCGCCCAGGTCCAGCTCCTGCGCGAACAGCACCGGATCCTCGGGGCGGTCGGCGCGGTCGAGGTTGGCCTTGCGGATCACATGCGCCAGCAGCAGCGCGCCGCGCGGCGAGTCCGGGTCGCGCGCGGCCTCCGGAAACTGCGCCAGCAGGTTCAGCGCCTCGATGAGGGTGCGCCCCGCGCCCGGCGGCGGAAAGGTGAACACGCGCATGGGGCCGAAGTGGGTCGCCAGCGGCCGGCGCTCGGTGGGCCAGGGGATGCGCGCGAGGTCGTCGTCGCGCAGCAGTCCGTCGTTGGCCAGCATGTCGGCATGAATGGCGCGGGCGATCTCGCCCTGGTAGAAGTCCTCGACGCCCGCCTCGGCGAGCCGGAGCAAGGTCTTGGCCAGCACCGGCTGTTGGAACACCGCACCGATGGGATATGGGGTCCGGCCGCTTTTCAGCATCAGCGCGCCGGCGGAGTGGTTGCGCAGGTGCCTGAGCTCGCGCCGGGTCAGATAGTGCTGCAGCGGCGAGATGCGATAGCCCTGCTCCGCCAGCTCGATGGCAGGCGCCAGTACCTCGTCGAGACGCTTGCTGCCGTAGTGCTTCAGCGCATAGGCGAGCACCGCCGGCGTGCTCGGCACCGTGGTGGCGCGATGGCCGCGCAGGTGGGCACTGCGCTTGAGCCCGCCGGGCGGGGTGCGGTTGGGGGCGCGGGTGGCGCCGTCCAGGCAGAACTTGCGGCCGTCCTCCGCCAGGTGCAGCAACAGCATGGTCTGCCCGCCGAGCCCACAGGCGGCAGGTTCCACGACACCGAGCGCAAAGGCCGCCGCCACCGCGGCGTCCACGGCATTGCCGCCGGCCGCGAGCATGGCCGCGCCGGCCTCGGTGGCGTGGTAGTGCTGGGTGGCCACCATGCCGCGCGCCGATACGCCCACCCGCTGCGGGTAGACGACACGGCGGTCGCCCGGGTCCAGCAGGTCGCCGTGCTCGGGCTTACGGGTCCAGCGCCGCGGGGCGCCTATGCGGTCGCTCACGCGTTGGCCTCCGCCATCAGGGGGCAAGCAGGTACTGCATCAGCAGCAGCGTGCGCTGCACCAGGCTGATGCGCGAGACGGCCTCGTCGGAGGTGTAGAGATCGCCCGCCACCGGCCCCAGGCCGCAGACCACGGGCACGGGCTCCGGCACCAGACCGGCCACCGATGGCCATAGCGAGGAATCGGTCTCCAGCGGGATCTCCCACTCACCGGCGATCTCCTTCAGCCGCGCGATGGCCGGCGCGTTGACCTTGCGCTCCGGCATCGGCGGGCGGTCCGACACCAGCACCAGGTCCCAGTGCACGCCGCCGCCGCGCAGGATGGCGCGCATGGCCCCATCCAGCGCCTGCGCCTGCGCCTGGTCCGGGTAGGAGACCTGCAGGCCGATGCGCACCCGATGCGGCAGGCGCATCGGGAAGGCATCGGTGGCGATGTCCGAGACCGACACGGCGACGCGCGTCTTGCGGTCCGTCAGCGCCGTCAGCTCGTCGAGCTTGCGGTACAGCACCCGCATGACCTCGGCGCTGCGTCCGGCCTGGCCGAGCCGCAGCGCCCTGCCCTCCACCCGCAGCCGGTAACGGCGCTGGCCCCGGCGCGAGGTGATGATGCGGTCGCCGGTGTTGCCGGGGTTCAGCACCAGCACCCGGCCCGCTTCGGCACAGACGCGCCGCAGCACGTCCGCGCTCTCCTCGCAATCACGGCCCTCGTCGGCATAGATGGCAACGCCGAGCGGCGTGCGGTTCAGCTTCCGCACGTGCTTCAGCGCCCGCAGCGCCATCTCCAGCATGGCCAGCGAGCCACGCGAGGAGCCCACGCCCTCGCCGTACAGCCATTCCGGGTCGCGGTGAAAGTGCTCCATGCCGAGCTGCGGGTTCACCGGCACGTCCAGGTGGCCCACCAGCAGGGTGCCGCCGGCGAGCCCGGCCGGGCTCTCCCAAGTCCAGATGTCGCGCTCGTCGGTGAATTCGCGCACCGGGCGCAGGCCGATGTCTGCCATCTGCTCCGCGAGGCGCTGCGCCGCCAGGCGAATGCCGACGGGGTCGTCGGAGCGGCTGCCGATGCCGGTCCACTCCTCCAGCACCTTCTCCAGCCGGTCGCGGCGCTCGGTGAGAAAGGCGAACGCGGCGTGCTTCGGCTCCGAACGCCGCCGGCTCAGCTCCGGCGGATTCGGCGTGCCGAAATAGCGCGAGGCGGCCACCTCCACGAGGCGCACCACCAGGGCATCGAAGTCGAGCCCGATCGCCTCGGCGGCGGCCACATAGGAGCCGTGCTCGCCCAGGCTCGGCAGGCTGTTGATCTCCAGCACATAGAGGTTGCCGGCGGCGTCCACGCGCATGTCCACGCGGGCGCAGTCATAGCAGCCGAGCACGTGGAACGCCTGCATGGCCACCGCCTTGGCCCTTTCCGCCAGTGCCGCGTCGATGTCCGCCGGGCACTGCACCCGGACTTCACGGCCGGAGGTGTGCTTCTTGTCCTCCATGGTGTAGATGTTCGGCCCACCCTCGCCGAAAATCAGCTGCGCCGGCGGAAACGCCTCCAGGTTGGCGCCATTGCCGAGCAGTCCGACATTGATCTCGCGGCCCTCGATGAAGCGCTCCGCGAGCACGGGCTGATCGAACTGCTCGAAGATCACGTCCGCCGCCGCGCGCAGCTCGGCCTCGTCCTGGACGATGCGAATGCCGAAGGACACGGCCTCGTTCTTGGGCTTGACGATGAGCGGGAAGGCCAGGTCGGGCGTCTCGAAACCGGGCGCATCCAGCACCGCGAACTCCGGCGTCGGCACCCCGCGCTGCGCGAACAGCATCTTGGCGACGACCTTGTCGAGCGCCAGGGAGTGCGCCAGCGGCCCGGAGCCCACGTAGGGCACGCCCACCATCTCCAGAATGCCCGGCACATGGGTGTAGCGCGCCTGCCCCTGGATGCCATAGGAGAGATTGAAGGCCATGCCCGGGCGCTCGCCCTTCAGCGCCCGCGGCATGAACTCCTCCAGGTTGTCGATGAGGTCCTTGTCGCCCTCCAGCGCGATGGCCTGGTGGCCGCCCTTCTTGAGCGCGTTGACGATGCGGTTGATGGCCTTGATGCCGTACTTCTCCCGGTTCGGCTGGCCGAACAGGTTGATGACCTTCTGCGACTCTCTGTTGTAGATGACGGCGACCTTCATGGGGCCTCTCGCTGATGGGCAGGGCCTCCGCACACGGGAGGCGTTGCTACGGCGGTGGAGCATACAACGGTGGGCCGCCGCGGGAGGATGTTCAACATCGATTGTGAGCGGACTTGACCAGCTCACATGCCAAACAGTACGTTCGCATGCGCATCACATGCAATGGGATCAGCCAAATGCCCACCAACATCCAGTTGCGCAACGTTCCCGACGAGTTGCATCGCACGCTGAAGGCGCGCGCTGCTTTGGCCGGCATGTCCTTGTCGGACTACCTGATCGAATACGTGCGCCGCCTGGCCGAGCGGCCTACACCGGACGAGATGCGTGAGCGCTTGAGCCGGCGCGAGCCGGTGCACGTCAGCGAGCCGGCCGCCGCGGTGCTGCGGCGCGAGCGCGATGGCGCCGAGCCCGATCGCTAAGCGGCGCCGATCATGGTAGTGGTGGACGCCTCGGTGATCCTGGATTTACTGCTGCAGGGGGACGATGCCGCGGCACTCACAGCGCGTCTGCTCGACCCGGCGCGGATCTTGGCCGCCCCGCAGCTGCTGGACGTGGAGGTGGCGCAAACGCTGCGCCGTTACGTGCGCACCACGGACATGACACCCGCGCGCGGCCGCGCGGCGCTGGAAGACCTGGCCGACCTGCCTATCGAGCGCTACCCGCACACCCTGCTGCTGCCGCGCATCTGGGACTACCGCGACAACCTCACTGCCTACGACGCCACCTACCTCGCCCTGGCGGACGCGCTGGATTGCCCCGTCTGGACGCGGGACGAGCGCTTTGCGGGCGCGCCGCCGGCGTCGGGGCGGGTGCAATTGATCTAGTGCATCCATGCGGCAGTATCGAAACCACTCTCAACAGCCGCACACCCCCGTGGGAGCGGCGTCCCCGCCGCGAACATCCGCGCACCCGCACCTCGCGCCGAAGACGGCGCTCCCACAGGCCGGCCGCCGCCGGCTTGATGGCGGCGGCCTCACCACGCGCGCCAACGAGGCGCTAGACTCCCGAGTGATTCCCGGCAAGGCCCGACGCATCCATGTCCTCCGCACGCAAGAAGCTGTCCATCGGCATCCAGACCTTCCGCAAGATCCGCGAGGGCGGGTACTACTACGTCGACAAAACCGGACTGGTACAACGGCTACAACTGGACCGGCGAGTCGGTCTACAACCCCTGCGACGTGCTGCTGCTGTTCCAGAAGCGCCAGTTCCGCCCCTGGTGGTTCGAAACGGCGGCGCTGCGCTTCAACGGCCAGGTCTGTCTGTTCGAATTCAAGGTGGTCGAGCTGGCCCCCGAAGGGCGCGCGCTGCAACAGCTCAAGGAGAAAGACTACGCCGCCCGCTACCGCGGCGAGGACCGGCCGATTCACCTGATCGGCGTCGAGTTCAGCCGCGAGCAGCGCACGGTGGTGGGATTCGAGGTGGAATCGGAGGCTTGATGCCGCCCAGCTGGGATGGCGGATGCGCTTCGAGACGGTGAAAGTATTGCTCGCGACGCCGAAAATGAGCGGAGCGTACCGAATACTTCCGCAGTCTCGCAGCGGTTCCACCACCGACCGACGACAGAAAAATCAGGCCGCACTAGTTGCCGCTGCTGCCCGCAACTGGCTCTTCGGCGAGCTGGGTCGCCGGCGCTGGCTCTGTCCGCGGCTCGGGCATTGCCTCACCGGCCAGCAGGCGGGCCGCCGTGCCTGGCGCGAGGCCAAGTTCCTCCTCCACCATGGTGTTCCAGGCCTCGCGCTTGAAGGTCTGCTCGCTCGGCACCTTGCGGTGCACAAGATTCATGTGGCAATCGATGCAGGTCTTGCCCGCGGTCTCTTCCTGGTGGATGGCGGCGGTGTTCGCGCGGGTGCCCTGGATCGCTTCCAGCGTGTGGCAGCGCTTGCAGGTGGCGGAGTCGCGTCGGCGGAACCACTCGCGGGCGTTGAACGCGGCCTTGGGCAGATGCAGCAGGTTCACCGCCGGATCATCGTAATCGGCGCCGAAGAGCTGCTTGACGAGGTCTTTGGTGCCGACGGCGTGGTCGTAAGTGGCCATGATGATGCCCTCGGAGACGTGGCAGTCGCCGCAGGTGGCGCGCACACCGGAGGCGGAGTTGTAGTGGGCGGACTGCCGATACGCCGTGTCGGCATAGGTCATGGAATGACAGGTGGTGCAGAAGGCATTGGAGCTGGTGTAGCGGTCGAATTCCAGCAAAAAGAACATGAACACCACGCCGCCGACGCCGCCCGCCACCAACGCGAACAGCACATGGCGGGTGATGAAGACCGGCGGCTCCAGCCTGATCATTCGCCGCCCTCCTCCGCGATGGATTCGCCGGGTGACGATGTGGCAGCGGCGGCATCGGTGCCAGGCGCATTGGGCACCGACGGCGCGAGCTCCGGCGCTGGCGGTATCCAGCCCAGGATCGGGTTGCCCTGCTGCGTCTCGGCACGCCAGGCATGGTCGGCGGCGTCATCGATGTGCACGTCCACTAGCGCGGCCGCTTGCGCGCCGGCCGCGGCGCGCGCCTGCGGCAGGAATTGGCTGTAGAAGTTGCGCCCCACCAGGTACATACCGTCCCACCAGGCATGATTCGGGCTCGCCATGGCGGCGCCGTGGCGGGCGCGGGCGCCCTCGTCGTGCCACAGCTCCCAGTAGCTGAATTCCACCGGCTCGTCGAAGGGCAATGGCGTCAGCTTCCCGGCGTCGTAGAGGCCCGCCATGATGGCCGCCGCCGGTGCGCCGAACTTGCGGTTGTAGAGCTCCACCACGTCGTCGAACTGGTTCATGAAGCCCTGGATCATGGTCTTGGAGTGACACTCCAGGCAAACCGTGGACATCACCAGCCGCCGGCGCTCCGGCGTCGCGACCACCTTGACCTTGGCGGTGCTCCCGTCGGCCTTGGCGAGCTCGGTGCCGCGCTTGGGCGGCTTGGCGTCGGCGGGCAGTTCCAGCTTCGCGCCGTCGTCCAGCACCACCAGGTACTGGCGCTCGGAGATGGGCGTGTTCAGGCTCCAGGCGTTGCGCAGGCCAACGTCATGCGTGGCCGGCACCTTGCCGGCCGCGCCCATGTGGCAGGTGACGCAGGTGGGCGCGGCGGTGTAGTCCTTGCCCGCCACCCAGGTGTCGGCACCCAGGTTCATGGCGTCACGCTGCGCGGCGTAGAGCATGCCGTGCTTGGACGCCTCGAAGACCTCCTTGTCCGGGGAGTCCGGCCCCGAGTGGCAGCGCACACAGGCGTCGGGCTCGCGCGCCTGGGCCTTGGAGAAGGCGTGGCGGCCGTGGCAGGACGAGCAGCTCCCCTTGGAGCCGTCCGGGTTGATGCGGCCGATGCCGGAGTTGGGCCAAGTGGCCGGGTCCAGGGTGCCGTCGCCGCGAACCCTCACCTGCGAGCCGTGGCACTGATCGCAGCCGGCGGCCTGCATCTCCGGGCCGGTGAGCTGATGCGCCAACGCCGGAACGCGCGCCTCGATGATGGCGTAGGCCTCTGCGTGCACGGAGCCCTCCTGCTCCCGGTACTCCTGCCCGTGGCAGCGCCCGCAGTCCTTCGGCGAGACGATGGTGGCGATCACCTGCCCCTCGTGCTCGATGGCATCCACGTCAGCGGCGTCCGCCTGGTGGCAGTCCATGCAGTTGACGCCGGCCGCGGCGTGCGCGCTCTCGTGCCATTGGCGGGCGATGCCCGGCGAGGCCTTCTCGTGGCAGCTCACGCAGTCTGCGCCCGCGGGGTGCCCCCACTCGCCCGGGTCCAGCTTGACCTTGGCCGCCGCGGCTGGCCCAGCGGCCGTTAGGGCCATCGCGAGCGAGAGCACGCAGGTCGGCAACACCCGCCGGTGCTGCCGGCGCCGAGGCGGCCGCGCGCGCGACCCGTGTCTGGTTGGATTCATCGCATGCACTGCCTGTTGCTTACGGTCGACTTGGCCGATCACCCGCGGTGCGCATCAGCGTTTTCTTATTTAATTAATTGAGCAATTAAAGCGCAGGCAACGCAATCGGATCATTGCACTCTGCGCCGCGGTTGCGGATTACAGCAAGAACCTCCATGGCCGGCAATGAACAACATTGACGGTGCGCATGTGATGCTCCGGTCAATCTGGAAACAATGGCGCCGCCTTCAGCCGTGTCAAAACAAGCAAATGGAGGAGATCGTGAAACTGCTCGCCAAACCCATCGTCGGCCTCGCGGCCATCGCCCTCGGCTGTCTCACCGGTGTCAGCCCCAGCATCGCCGCGCAGGCCGATGCGTCCATCCACCACGTGTCCTCGGAGGTTTGCGCCAACTGCCATCAGGAGATCTACAAGCAGTGGCAGGGCTCGATGCATTCCAGCAGCACAGCACTCGCGGACCCCATCCACGCCACCTTCTACAAGAAGGTCGCGGGTGACCCCACCGCGGAAGGCGTCAAGCACCAGGCCTCCGGCAAATACCCGGTCTGCCTGCAGTGTCACGCCCCCAACGCCGCCAAGGACGAGACCACGAAGCTCGACGCCATGGCCGCCTACAGCGAGGGCGTCAACTGCGTCGCCTGCCACACGCTGAAGGCGTACAAGGGCATCAAGGGTGACGACGGCAAGCTGCGCCTGGGCCTCAAGGCCTACGAGGTCGCCGATACCATCCAGGCGCCGGCGGGCATCAACAATGGGCTGGCACAGCTTGCCTCCGCCAGCGACGACTTGTTCGGCGGCGTCGGCGTCGGCGGCGAGGAGTCGCAGAAGCCAAACCCGCACCTGGGCGAGCCGGTGGAGTACGAAGGTAAGGAGATCCCGGCCCTGCCGATGGAGGGCAACCCGCGGTTGATGAAGACCTCGGACGCCTGCATGGGCTGCCACGACCAGCGCGACAATCCGCACGGCGTGCCCCTGTGCCAGACCGGCAACGAGTACATCGACAGCAAGACCAACGTGAACTGCCTGTCCTGCCACATGCCCGTCAACGGCGGCCTTGCCGATCACAGCATGGGCGGCGGTCACGACCATGCCATGCTGAAGCGCTCCGTGGTGTTCGACGTCGATACCGTCCCGGACGGCGACGTGCTCAAGACCAGCGTCTACATCAAGAACCAGCAGCCGCACGCCATGCCCACGGGGGCACCCTTCCGCAACATCTACGTCAAGCTCACCGCCTACGACGCGAACGGCGAGCCGGTCTGGCAGAACGCCGACGGCCATCCCGCCAAGGAAGACCCGCAGGCGTACCTGAGCTACGCGCTGGAGGATGACCAGGGCATGCCCGCACCGCCACCTACGGCCACCAAAGCCGGTGCCGACACGCGCCTCAAGCCCCACGAGGCGCGTACGCTGGAATACGAGATCCCGGCGCAGGGCGTCGCGCTGGTGCGCGGGGAGTTGTACTACAACCTGCTGTGGCCGGGCCTGGTGCAGAAGTTCAGCCATCTGCCCGACGACGTAAAAGAGCCCGCGCTCATCGCCGTGTCGGAGCAGCCGGTCAGCGCCGCCGACTAGTGCCCGGAGCGTCGGCCGGAGTATCGGCCTCCAAGGCGACACCGTCACGGTTCAACGCCGAGATCAGGTTAGCAATCGCGTAACCCGACGCCCATCGTCGGGTTACGCTGCGCTAACCCGGCCTCCCATAACGGCTGCTCCGGGCGCGCCGGCGTGGGAGCGCCACTGCCTTTTGTGGCGCGACGACGGCTGGGAGGTTGCCTGCCGCTTGGCGGTTGCTAGGGGCGTGGTGTACCGCTCTGCCGCCGGTCGCGGCACCGAGCGTGCCGCTCCCACAAGAGCTGCTACGCCTTCACCAGCAGTCGTCCACGTTCGTGCCGCCGCTCACGCTCCGCCGGCCCGCCTGGTCCAGCGTCAAGGTTCCGCAACGGGCGTCGAGCTCAGCCTGACGGTCGATGGGGACTGCCTGCACCCTGAACGCATCCGCCGCAGGATCGACTGCGAAGCCAAGGCTGTAGCGGCGCGCCAGGTCCTCGTCCAGCATCACCCAGGCCGGATCGCCGCCGATGGCGCAGGAGTTCGGCGGTGGGTCGGTACCCGCGTAGCTCATGGCCGCGGTGAAGCGCCGCTCCATGCCCTGGGCAATCTCCTCCAGGCAGGCAATGGCCTGGGTGCGCCAGCCGCGCGCCAGGTAGTCCTGATAGGATGGATAGGCCACCGCCGTCAGGATGGCGACGATGGCTATCACGACGAGCAACTCGATGAGGGTGACGCCGGTTGCCGTTGTCGGCCCGGGCCTGCCGGGGTGTCGCCACGGGGATGCGGCGCCCACGGCAGCCGATGCAGGTCTGTTGCGCATCATCTCAGCTGTCGCCACGACTGCCGTCCGGCGCCGAGGTCGGCGCGGTTGTCCACGTCGAGCAACAGTCCGCTGGAGAGGCTGGAGTACTTGACGTCCTTGTAGCCGATGGTGATGAAGGCCGGCGCCTTGGCGATGGCCGGGATGAAGATGCCCGAGACGGCCATGGTGACCTCGTCGGTTGCGGTCGGGTCGGTTTCCGACGGCACGCGCAGGGTGACGAAATCGCCAAGGTCGAAGTGCTCGTCATCGTCCAGGTCGAACGTCGAATAGGCCAGCCGGGCACCGCTGATGTAGTCCAGCTCCATCAGCCAGCTGTTGCCGCCGGACGAGCACTGGTCGTTGTTGGGGATCAAGGTGGTGAACACGATGCGGTCGGTGCGCATGATGGGTGAGTCGATGACGCGCTCGCCCTCGCGCGCGCCGGCGAAGCTGAGGTCGATGAACCAGCCGTCCTGGGTGTTCCAGTCGATGGGCTCGTTGCTGGTGACCCGCACGTCGTCGCGGATGTCTTTGTCACCGGACGCGCCCTGGTAGAGGATCTCCTGCTCCACCAGCGCGGTGGCCCGGGGACCCACGGGCACGCCGTGATCCCAGATGCCGTAGAAGCTCTCGATTTGGGTGCTCATATCGACGACGTTGTCATCTTCCGAGAAGAACTTGCCGGTGCCGAACAGCACCAGCAACCCACCCCGTGGGTGCCGCGCCACCGCCGGGCGGTGCGTGATGGGCTGCGCCTGCCCCGCCTGATCCGTGGCCGTGAACAGTGGCGCGCCGGCGTAGGCAATCCCCCAGTCGTCGCTGCTGGCGCCGGTGAAGTCGAACTTCCACACATTGCCCTGAAGGTCACCGGCGTAGACGTAATCGGTGATGCGATCGTAGTCCACGTCCACGGGCGTCGGGCTGGCGAGGCCGTTGGGGTGGACGCCGTCACCGACACCGGTGTCGATGCGCTTGAGGATGGCGCCACTGCTCAGATCCACGACGATGAGCTGCGCTCGACCCGAGGCGCTGTTGTAGCCGTTGCCCACCAGCACGACCCAGCGGTCGTCCGCCGCGACCCGGGCGATGGTGGCCTGGCCGAGCGTGAAGCCCAGCTCGTCGTCGGTCAGCTCCCAGAGCACCTGCGCCGGACCGAAGCTGTCGGGGTCGGTCACGTCCAGCGCGAACACCGCCCGCGCCCCGGCGCCCGTGGTGCCCACCAGCACCGTGCGCCACGCCCTGTCGCCGTCGGCCAGCCGGATATAGGCGTCCACGGCGCGCGGCGAGCCGTCCACGTAGTAGCGATGGTGGTAGTCGGGATCGGTGAGCTCGGCGATGTGCTCGAAGGCCGCTTGCGGCACGTAGCTGAACACCTCCTCGCCGCTCGTGGCATCGAAGCCGTGCAGCATGCCGTCGTTGGCGCCCACGTAGAGCACCGCACGGCGCCCCGGCTCGTCGTCGCCTTGCGGCAGCAGGCTCGCGCGGAACTCGTCGTAACTCGACTCCGGCCCGGTGAGGGAAAGCGACTCGAAGCCGTACTCCTTGCTGTCCACCAGGAAGGGGTCGGAGTGCACGATGTCGCCGAGGAGACGCTTGCGGGTGCGCAGCAGACCGCTTCGCTCCTCGCTCTGATCGCCACGCAGCCAATCGAGCCGCTGGCGCGCGAGCCGTGTGTCGACATCGTGCAGCTCATCGAGGTCCGCACAGCTGCCGTCGGCCGGATCATGGATGCCGAGCAGGCCGAGCACCGCCGGGACGTCCATCCCCAGCAAGCCACCACACTGTGCGAGCGACAGATCGTCCCAGTTGCTCGTGGTCAGCTCGATGCCAGCCGTGCCGTTGAAGCTGTACACGCGCCGGTCGGACGGGCTCGCAAACTCGTCGGGGTCGTTGGTTTCCCATCGCAGCCCACCCAGGGAGCCGTCCGCATTCACCTCCACGGCGCGCACCTCGCCACTCCAGTCATCCGGATCGAAGCGTGCCTGGTAGACCAGGGTGTCGTCACGCAGTAGCGTGGAGTTGGTGGCGGCCGCCGAGGCGGAGGACACCAGGCCGAGAATCTCGTAGAAGGCGTTGTCGAGCTGCTTTTCCAGGTTGGTGGCATTGGTGACGAGGAAGTAGTTGGTGGAGGTCTCGCCCTCGGCGAGGTCTTCGGCATTGGCGGTGCCGTACTTGGCCGCGTACCACAACGGGCTCTCCAGCAGCGTGGCGCCCGTGGCCACGCCGCTCGGCGTGAAGGTGCGGGTCGCCGTCAGCGGCAGCGCATCGGCACAGGCGGACGGGCCGAGGTAGGTGCAGGCCCCTGGGGCGAGGCCTGCCGGCGTGTCCAGGAAGTAGGCGACATCCGAGCTGGCGGCGGTGTCCTCATCGCGCACCTCCAGGTAGACCCCGTCGGCCGTGGTGCCGGAGATGACGTAGCCCAGGTGTTGCTCGATGCTGCCCGCGGCGTACTCCGACAACAGGCTCACGGTGAGGGTGTTCTCGGCGTTGGCACGCAGTTCATAGACCACGATGGCGTCCATGTCGTGGTCGGCGCCCTGCTCCACGTCCTCAAAGTTGATGCGGAACTTCACATAGGGCCGGCCGTCGTTGACCTCCGGGTCCGCATCCGAGCCATCCGGGTCCGTGTTGGCGAAGGTGTCGACAAAAAAGTCGACAATGGTATTGGTGGGCTGGAATTGGCCACGGGTGTGGTCGATGGCATAGCCACCGCCGTCCACGGACTTCGCAAACGGCACCACGGTGACGGTCGTACCGCCCACCGGGATCTCGATCTTCGGCAGCGGCGAGGCGAGGGCCACGACGACGGTGTTGAGATTCTGCTTGCCCTGCAAGTCCGCGCGCAGGTCGTTCTCGTAAGCGAACTTGGCGACGGATGCCGAATAGTAACCGCCTTCCTTGGTGGGCTCCTCCGGCGCCAGTCCGCGAATGTTGCCGAGACCCGAAACGCTCTTTTCGCTGGGCGCGCCGTCATAGTCGTCGCCCACCTGGCCGATGAAGTGCTGGCGCGTCACGGTACCGTGCTCGGCGGCCCAGATCGCATTCGCCTGGGCGGTGCAGTCGAGCCCGCTCAGGTCGCCGCTGAAGCTGCTGAAGGCGCTGCCGGGAACGGCGTCTGTGTCGTAGGACGGATAGATATCGCTGATGACCAGCAGCGCACCGGCAGAGCACCAGGCGGTGGAGGAATCGGCCTCGTCCAGCGGGTCGTTCCAGTCCGGCAGCGGCAGCTTCATGGTGTCTTTGTCGATGTAGTCCCGCAGCGTGATCTTCTCCATGCCCTTCTTGTCTGGTGGACGGAACTCGGACGTCGGTTCCCGCTTGCCGGCGAAGTAACGCACCCCCTCGTACATCATTTCGCCGATGGGGTTGCCCCAGTCCGGGAACTGGCTCCAGCTCTCGGACATGGGCGCCGAGGTGAGCCAGCCGCCGTTGTACTCGTAGTTGCGGTCCTGGTTGAAATCGATGATCCGCATCAGGTCGATGGTGCGAATGATGCCCACCGTGTTGGACCAGGCGCCGGTGTCCAGGTCGATCTCGTCGGTGATGCTGCCCATGTTCTTGCGCACCACCCCGCCCTGCATGTTGTACGGATAGGTGTAGGAGCCGGAGATGAGACCGAACAGCATCTGGTCATCCTCGCCGTGCTTCTGCAAGAGGCCGGTGGGCTTGTAGTTGCCGGACGGATAGATGCGGCAGTTGGACTCCAGCCCCACCGCCGGGTCGCAGACCTCCACGCGCGCGAAGTAGTCCGTCATCTCGGACGGTGGCCGGTAGCGCCACCAGCGCAGATAGTACTGGTCGCCGCCACCCCACTCCTGGTGCCTGAAGCGCAGGTCGTGGGTGCCGGGCAGTAGAAAGACCTCGCCGGTGTGGTCATCGCAGCGGCACGAAGTGTCGCTGCACTGGGCATGCCCGCCATACCAGGCGGCGACGACATCGCCGTCGATGGCGACGTCCACCGCGTCGTCCCCGTCCACGGTGAAGGTGTAGTAACCGGCGTTTTCCACCGTGATGGAGCCGGTGAACAAGGTCAGATAGTAGTCGTTGGTGCAGCGATTGACGCCGGCGAACGGGTTGCCGGAACCGTCCACCTCCGACACCGGGCGCGAGCCACAAAAATTGGACCCGGTTGCATTCCAGGCCACCAGCACGTCGAAGTCCCGCTCGTCCAGGGGATAGCTGCCACCCGTTTCCCAGCCGGTGCGGGTAATGCGATAGGTCTCCTGGGTGAGATTCAGGTCCGGCACGATCTCGCAACTCGTCGATCCGGAGTCCTCGCAACTGCGCCGGCCGCTCGTGTCCTCGCACTCGCTGCCGGCGACGGGCCGCTCGATGGCCACCCATTCCCAAATGTGATAGGTGGAATGCGTCAGCACCCGCAGCCGCGGCTCCATCTCACCGGTCTTGAGCAACGTGGTGTTCGCGAACAGGTGCCGCGTGCCCGGCGCCGGCAGGTCCAGCGGCGCATAGTCGCGGATGTCGTAGCCGTCCTGGGCAATGCCCTGGTACTCCTTGCCCCAGCTATGGGCGTCCTGGGGAATGTAGCTGCGCTCGAGCACCACGAGGTCGTCGTCGTCGATCAGCCGCGAGCCGCCGTAGAGCACCTTGCGCAGGGCGTCGATGCGCGAGGTGGTGAGATAGTTCAGAAAGTCCCCGCTCCAGTAGCCGCTGCAGGTCTTGTCCGCGCTGCGGGACACCGGCTGGAAGCGTCCCCTGCGGCTGCTGTAGCGATAGCACTTGTGCGAATCGAAATAGCCGAAATAGTCGATTTCGCCGGGCTTGTAGGTGGTGTCCAGCACGCCGTCGCCGTTCAGGTCCGAGGCGTCGTTGTAGGCCTCGTAGTAAAGCCGGTGATCGCGTCCGAGCACGAGCATGTTGAGTGGCGCGGCCGAGCCGCCCAGATACAGGGGCTCGCGGGCGATATTGACGGCCGCCTCGGCAGCGGTGCCGGGCAGCAGGGCCGCCAGCGTCGCCACCAGCGCCGCCAGCACAGGTGTCGTTCTTGTCTGTCCAGGTCCACACATGACGTGGCCCTCCGCGCTCATGGTCGAAACGTGGACTGCAGCAACACCACCGCGTCCGTGGTGCCGCCCACGGCGCGCACCGTAATGCGGTAGAGCCCCGCGCTCGAAAGCGCCTCGTCGGCGGCGAGGCTGCCGTAGTTGCCGGCGCGCAGATGCTCGATGCGGTACTCGGGGGACGCGGCAATGCCCCAGGCATCCGTGTCCACCGTATGCACGACGGCGGGCGGACAGTCGGTGCGCACCCCCTCCCAGCAGTCGTTCCAGTAGTCGGGGTCGCCCGGGTCCGCCACCGAGGCGGCGCTGCTGCCAGCGTCGACGACGAGCGCCGCCTCCGCTGCCCGCAACGCCGATTCGGCGCTCTGGAAGGCCAGGTTCCGATCGCGCAGATTGCTCGCCATGCGCTCCTGCATGCCCGTATTGCGCACGCCGGCGAGGCTCAGCAGCGTGATGACCACCAGCAGAATCAGTCCCACCGCCAGCGCCACGCCCTGCTGACGCGGGCCGCGGCCGGGCGCGTTGATGTGGCGAGGTGTCATCGGCATGCCCCGCTCAGCCGACACGGTTGCGCACCGCCACGGTGGTGGAGAAGAAGCGGTAGATGCGCCGGTCCGGCGGCACGAAGCGCAGCTCACCCGCGTCGCCGTCCGGGTCCGCGACGACCTCCGCGCCGGAGAAGTCCCAGATCGTCTCATCGAAGGGCACGGTGTACTCCTCGTCGGAAACGGTCTCGTCGGTGCCCTCGCCGCCGTAGGCCAGGATGCTGATGCGCACCGCAACCACCTGTTCCCAATCCACGGAGCTCAGCGCATCCGCACGGCGAAAGGTGTCGGCGCTGCCGTTGCCACTAAGGTCCAGACCGTATTGCACGCGCATGTCGTACACGCCCTGGAGCAGCTCGTCGTCGGGTGGGGCACCGTCGACGCGCTCACCCATGCGGATGCGCCGCAGGCTGGTGCCGCCGGTGACCTTGCCGTTCGCGGTCCGCGCGAAGCCCACGTAGTACAGGTTGCTCTGGGCATGCAGCAGCTCGGTGGAGATGGCCGGATACAGCCGGCTGAACAGATGCAGCGACGGGTCCAGATTGCCGGGGCCGATACCCGTCAGGGTCTCGTTGCGCTCCAGCCGGTCCGTCGGCGACGGGTCGTCCGTCGTCACCTGGAACAGGTCGCCGCCGCCGGTGCAGTCGGCGACGAGCACCAGGCCGCCCACGGGGACATCGATGGCCGAGCTCAGCTGCGCGAAGGTGCTGTCTGTGGTGATGTCGGCCGCCAGCCCGACGCCCAAGGACTCGGCCGCGTTCTTGACCAGCAGCACGTCACCCCGCGCGTAGCGGGTGTTGAAGTCGGCCGGTAGCGTCCCGGCAGAAATCGTCGGGACGTCCGCTTCGCTCCAGCCGAAGAAAGGCCTGTCGAAGTCGTACACGGCATTGCTGTAGCCGATACCGAGGGGGTTCAGCAGGCTGTTGACGGTGCCGTAGGCACAGCCGCGGTAGCCCGCCGCGCGTATGTCACGCTCCAGCATCAGCAGCGCGAAGCGCCCGGCCTCCTGGGTGCGCGCCAGGGCGTCGAAGGTGCCGCGGCTGCGGGAGGTGGCCACCACCATCGCGAGCGCGGCGGAAATCAGCAGCAGCCCCAGGAACATGGCGATCAGAAGCTCCACCAGCGTCAGGCCCCGCTGGCCCGACGAGCCGCGCTGACATCGGCCCGGCAACAGCATGCTCACAGCTCCGTCACCACGCTGAATTGCTCGTAGAGCCGCCTGCGCTCGCCGAGCAGTTCCTGCCGCAGCCGGTCGCGCCAGCGCAAGGTCACGGTGAAGCGCACCCCGTCGCGCTCGATGCTCGCCTGGCCGTCGTAGGGCCGCATCGCGTTCTCGATGCCGAGCAGCCAGTGGCGGAGGTTGCTCGCCGTCAAGGACGCGGATGCCTGCTCCTCCGATGGGATCGGATCATCGAGGGCGCGGTCATAGGCCCCCGCGAGGGCCGCAATCCGGTCCGCGCGCATGGCATCGAGCACCTCGTAGCTCAGCGCCACCGCTTGCGAGCGCAAATAGGCGGTGTGGTTGAGCTTGAGCGCGGTCACTTGCAGATTGGTCATGGAGGTGATGCCCAGGGTCAGCAGCACCATGGTCACCAGCACCTCGATCAGCGAGCTGCCGCGCTGGCGCCGGGCCGCGAGGCGGGGGCAGCGCGTGGTCGGTCCATGACCTGCGCGCCCCTGAGCACGAGCTGCGGGCGCCGCAGGTGTGCGCATGACGCGGCCGCTCAGGGCGTTCGCAGTGCGACGCGACCGGAGGGCAGCAGTTCCACGACACGGTCGCGCAGCCGCGGCGCCGCCGGGTCGCCGATCGCGAATGCCGCACCTGCCGCCGAGACACAGTCCGGCAGCGTCGCGGCACCGAGCGCGTCGAAGGTGACCCAGGGCGCACCGCTCTGCTCCACCGGGCCGATATGGCCGCCAACCGACTCGCGCGCCCGTACCACCGCACCACCGTCCTCCGGCAACACGATCCAGCCCCCGCTCCAGTCGGCGTTGCAGTCGTGGGCGCTCGTGATGTCGCAGTCGACACCGTCGGCGCTGGCGCACACGCGCATCCGCGCACCGCGCCGGATGCCCTCGGCGCGCCCCAGCGTGAGCGCCAGGGTGAGATCGTTGGCGACGATGGCCACCCGGTTGTTGTGGATGAGCGCCGAGAAACTGGGAATACCCATGGTCGTGAGGATCACCAGGATGCCGATGGTGATCATCAGCTCGACCAGGGTGACACCGGCACAGACGCGGGTTGGCGTGTGCTGTGCGGCGCGGCTTCCGAGCCGGCGCTCGCGCGCGGAACTGAGCATGGCGAGGGGGCTCTGTGGGCTCTTGCTTATCGTTATTAAGGACTGTAACGGCGGCCCGCACGGGCCGCAGTGATAGCAATCACAGAACCACGGGCGCCCCGGCCGGACCGGTCTGAGCGCGACATCCGGTGGCTTCCGCGTGATAGGCGGCGGGCCGGGGGCAATCCAGATGGGACCGCTGTCACAGCGGTTTGATGGGGCATCCCCTAGTCTTTCCACAGGTCGACGAAGCAAGTCATGTACCGTCGGCTCTGTATTGGAAAATCAAGGAATTAGGTCACCGACGCAGGGCCGGAGCAGCAACCTTTCGGGTCAGCGTCATGTTCAGGCCGGCACATTCGCAGAAACGCAGCTCGCAGAAGGGCATCAACATCGTCGAGCTGCTGATCGTGATTTGTATCCTGGCAATCTCGCTGACGCTGGGCATCCCGGGCTTTCAGGCGCTGAAACTGCGCTCCGACCGCTCGGCGGCCCTGATCGAACTGGTTTCCGCCGTGCGACTGGCGCGCAGCGAGGCCGCCCTGCGCGGCACGCCGGTCAGCATCTGTGCGAGCACCGACGGCGCGCGCTGCAGCGCCGCCGACGACTGGAGCGGTGGCTGGCTGGTGTTCCAGGACCCGGACCAGAACCTGGTCGTCGAATCCGCGGCCCAGGTCATCAGGGTGGTCCGCTTCGAGCACGTGCGTTTCACCCTCACCGCGGACCAAGATATCGACGGCGGCATTACCTTCGGCACCTTCGGCTTCTCGCGTCCGACCGCCGGGGCCTTCAGCTACGCCGACGCGTTCGAGACACGCGACATCGCCCTGACCTACCTCGGCCGCCTCTACGTCACGGACACGGAGCCGTCTTCATGAATGGCGCAACGCGGCGCGCCGGCCCCGGCGTGGCGCGGGCTCCGGCCCGCTGCCGCTCCGGCCCGGCAGGCGCCCCCGGCTTCACCCTGATCGAGGTCCTGCTCGCCGCGTCGATTCTGCTGCTGTGCATGACCGGTCTGCTGACCGTTCAGCTCACCGGCATCAGACTCAGCCAGAACGCCTATCACCGCACCCAGGCGACCAACCTCGCCTACCAGATGACCGACTACCTGCGCTCAGCCTGCGCCTCCCTCGACGCCTACGAGGGGGAGACCCTGTGTCACGCCGGCAGCCGCAATCCCAACGACCGCCGGGTTTGCAGCATCTCGGCGCCGGCCGACATCCCGGCCGACCCCAGCAGCATGGTGGACGACAACCTGCGCGCCTGGTGGAGCACCATCGACGCGGCGGACCTGCCGAGTTGGTTCGCCACCGTGCAGCCCCGCGGCACGCAACTGGTGCAGGTCATCGTCCAATGGGACGACACCCGGGCAACCGAGACCGCCACCGACGCCACGGAAGCGAAGACCTCCTGCCTCGGGGGCGCGATTCCGGCACCGATGGAAGAGGTCTGCCTGACGACGGACCCGTGCGGCGGCAATCCCTGAGCGAATGCGCCAACCGAGCCGGCGCCCGATGCACATGCGCGCTCCCGCCACCAATCCCCGCGGCGCCGCTACGCCGAGATCGTGGCGCACCGCGGGCTTCACCCTGGTGGAGATCCTCATCGCGATGTTTCTCGGGCTCCTCGTGGTCGGGGCACTCGGGCAGATCTATGTCAGCGGTCGTGTCGTCAACCGGGTCATCGAAAACTCGGCGACGCTGAACGAGAACGGTCGCTTCGCCATGGAGTTCTTTGCGCGCGACATCCGCCTCGCGGGCTATTTCGCCTGTGGCGGGGCCAAATCGATGATGGCCGACGCCCTGAGCGAGGAGACCTTCTGGACCAGGCTGCAGGGTATCGAAGGCTTCGATGGCGGTGACTCGCTGATCGCCGCAGACACCCTCCCCGACGTGTTCGACGCGCTGCCGCCACCACTCGCCGGGCGTGACGTCTTCGCCGTGCGCTATGCAGACCTGCGCCGCAGCATGCGCATTTCACCCGGCGATCTCGACCTCGGCAACGATCGGTTCCTGTTCGATACGACGCATCCCTTCGTCGCAGGCGACGTGCTTGTCGTCAACGACGCGGCCTGTCACCAGGCCGGGGTATTTCAGGTGATGTACGCCTACAACGACAGCGGCAATCACTCCATTTCCTACGATCCGGATGCGACCAACGCCGACCCCGGCAACTGCACCGACAAGCTCGCGGGCGAGTACACCTGCGCAGACCCCGACCGGGCACTGAAGGAAGCGAACCCCGTGGACAACTTCGTCGGTGGCGTGCTCACACCGCTCACCGTGCGCACATTCTTCGTCGCCAATCGACCCGCCGACGAATGCACCCCGACCGCCATCGACTGCGCCGCCATCGCGCACTGCCCGACGCTCTATGTCGCCGGCACCGACGTGGCCGGCGCCGTCCCGGTCCTGCCCGATGTCACGGACCTGGAGGTGACCTACGGCATCGACGCGGACATCGAGGCGGGCCAACCGGCCAGCGGCGACGCCGACGTGGACGCCTACCTGAGCGCACACGAGATCCGCGCCCAGGGCCTGTGGCACAAGGTCATCAGCATGCGCATCCAGCTCCAGCTCACCAATGCGGACTGCAGACGGGTCGACTTCGTCACCACCACGGCGTTGCGCAACTCCGCCGGCGGCGGCCTGCTCGCCTACTGAAGCGGAGTGCCGAGATGCACAGGCATCCACGCACGCCATGTCCGCGGCGGGCCGATCAGTCCGGCTCCGCGCTCATCATCGGCCTGCTGCTGCTGTTCTTGATGACGCTGGTATCTCTGGTGACCACCACCGAGACGCGCACCGATGCGCGCATCACCAGCAACGAGCTCGATCGCGTCATCGCGTTTCAGGCGGCGGAAGCGGCCCTGCGCGAGGCCGAGGCGCGACTCATGGTGCCGAACCCGAGCGAGGCCATGGAGGGGGACATCGGCTTCTATGACGAGCTCTCCGTGCCGCCGGACGACTATGCCGCCTGGGACAGCACCAATTCCTATGAATATTCCGGCGACATACCGGGCATCCTGTCGCCGCCGCGCTATGTCATCGACCAGTTGCCCGGCTCCCCCGTCAATCACGGCTATCTGGTCATCGGCGAGGTCTACTACGGCCGCGAGGAATTCCTCTACCGAATCATCGTCACCTGTACCGGCCGCTCCGGCACCAGCCGCGTGGTGATTCAGAGCACCTTTTCGCCACCGGAGGCGTAAGCCCCATCGACCCTGGGAGAAGGCGTATGTCCAGCAATGCCCGCAAGCAACCGGTGATCGGCGGCGCAGGCTTCACCCTGACCGAGCTGCTCGTCACCATCGCCATCGTGGCCATCCTCGCCACCGTGGGCTATCCCTCGTATCGTGCGCAGATCGTGCAGACGCGCCGCGCCGAGATGCAGTCGGAGCTGCTCAGCCTGGCGCAGTTCTTCGAGCGCCGGCACGCGGAGACCGGCTGCTACAACGCCGGTCCCGACGCCGATTGCACCACCACCACCGACGCGGCGGCACCGGACTTTCGCGACACCTTCGAGTATTACGGCGTCGCGCTGGAGGAGGGATCGCTGTCCGCGGACAGCTTCACACTGGTCGCAACGCCCACAGGCTCCCAGGCCGGCGACGGTGCGCTCTACATCGACAACGCCCAGCGCCGATTCTGGGACGAGAACAACGATGGCGACCACGACGACGCGGGAGAGGACAATTGGACGCGGGGATGACGCTATGGCGAGCGCGTAAGCAACGCCCATCGCGGCGGGGACGCCGCTCCCACGGGAGGGGCCGCGCTGCCGTGGGAGCGCCGTCCTCGGCGCGATCTTCGGGCGCGCCAGCACGCCCATCGCGGCGGGGACGCCGCTCCCACGGGAGGGGCCGCGCTGCCGTAGGAGCGCCGTCCCCGGCGCGATCTTCGTGCGTGCCGGCGCGGTCATCGCGGCGGGGACGCCGCTCCCACGGGGATCGGCGCTCGCGCAACGCCCGGGCCTACTCCAGCTCGAGCCAGGAGGTGCGTCCGCCCGCGGCGGCGCCGGGGTTCTCACGGGTCACTTCCACGTCCGCGGGCATGCCGCCGCTGGCGAATTTGTACTCTCTGGTGCCGGCGCCGATGATCGCCGGTTGCTGGATGATGCCGATCAGCGATGCCTTGGCGTTCGCGCCCACCTGACGCGTGTGGGGCGTTTCCAGATCGGGGTCGTCGACCACGACGGTCAGGGTGTCCAGGTCGTCGAATACGCCGTCGTCGTTGAGGTCGAACAGCACGCCCGCCGGCGGCGCGCCGTTCAGATAGTTGAGCTCGGTGAGCCAGCCCTCGCCACCGAAATCGCAGGGCTCCTCGGACGGAATCATGCTGGTGACGATGACCCGCTCGCCCCGCACCTTGAGCTCCGCCGCCACCAACTCGCCCCTGGGGGTCGGACCGTCGTCGCCGCGTGGGTCGAGCAGATCCAGGTACCAGCCCATGTACTCTGGTGGATCTTCGGTGCCGTCCGGTAGATCCTCGCCCGTGTACCACTTGAACGTATTGCTCGTCGAGACACGCAGGTCGTAGCCGTGCGCCGCGCCGCCGGCGTAGAACGCCTGCGGCTGGAGGTGTTCCCGGCGCAGCCCGGCGGTGCCGTCGAGTCTGTCCCAGACGGCGTAGATGCTGTTGACCCGCGACGGATCCGGTGTGGCATCCTCGATTTCAAAGAACTTGCCCGTGGCCACCACCACCAGCACGCCGCCGTCCGGATGCATGAATACCGCCGGGCGGATGGTGATGGGCTGCGGATGACCGGCTTCGTCGGTGGCCCTGAACAGGGGCTCGCCGGAAAAGCTGACCTTCCAGGCGGTCCCGGCGCTGGTAGGCTCAAAGCGCCAGAGGTTGCCTTGCAGGTCGCCGGCGTAGATGAAGTCGACGTTGTAGTCACCATCGATGTCCACCGGCGCCACGCTGGACAGCCCATTGTCCGGTCCGGCGTCCACCTCGATGTTTGCAAGCAAGCTACCGGAGCCAATGCCAACCAGGAACAGGTTCGCGCTGCCGCGGGCACTCGCGTAGCCGTTGCCGATGGCGACCGCCCAGGTGCCGATGTTCCAGGGGTCGTCGACCGTACCGAAATAGTTGCGCAGCCGGATCACCGACGGCGCGCTGAAGGTGTAGCCTAAGTCCCCGAAGCCGTAGTCCGCGGCCGTGTAGTCCCACAGCACGAGCTTGTCCGCCGCGGTGAGCGTCTGCTCGAAGTCGTCCGGGTCGGAAATATCCAGGGCGTAGACGCCCTTGCCCCCTGCCCCCAGCGTGCCCACCAGCACCGAGTGCCAGCCGTCGCCGGTGTAGCCCCACCAGTCGAGCACCACGTCTCCGACGATGATGCCGCCGTCTACGAAGAAGCGATGATTGCGCTTGTAGTCCAGGCTGGTCAGCCAGGACAGGCGCTCATAGACCCCGCGGGGCACGTAGGCCAGGCGCTCCTCGCCGCTGGTGATGTCGAAGCCGTGCAGAAATCCGTCGTTGCCGCCGACGTAGATGATGGGATCGCGCTTGGCGGCGGCGAACTCGCTGTAGTTGGCGTATCGCTCCAGGGAATCCGGGTAGTTGAACGGCGGTTGTCCGACGTACAAGGGGTCGGAGTTCACGATGTCGCCGAGCAGATGGCTGCGGTCGCGGAAGCCGCCGCCGTGCTGGAGCTCGTTGCTGATGTCGCCGCGCAGAAAATCGAGCCGCGCCCTGCCGTGGCCGTCGTCGCGATCGCTCATGGGGTTGCGGTTCAGTGCCGCCTTTTCGGCGTACGAAAGGTCGTCCCAACGGAACCGCACCCCGCCGCCGAGGCGGCTCGCGGAGGTGAGCACGACCCGGCTGCTGTTCCAGCCACTGCCGGCCAACTGGCGGTCCAGCACGTCGCGCGCCTGCCATGCGATGCTGCCCAGCGAGCCATCCAGGTTCACGGGGAAGGCCACCAGGTCGCCGGACCAGTCGGTGCTGTCGAAGCGGCCCTGGTAGATGTAGGTGCCGGTCTTCAGCATCAGGGTATTGGCCACCACGGACGACGATGACGAGACGCCGGCGATCAAATCGAATACGGACTCGAAGGATTCGGCGATATCCTGCGGCTGATACAGCAGGTGATACCCGTCCGGATTGCCGTCGCCGTCGGAGTCCCACTCGGCCTGGAGGTCCGGCAGGCCGTTGTCGTTGCTGTCCACGAAGCCGCCGTACTTGGTGGCGAACCACAGCGGTGGCTTCAGCATCGGCGCCTGCTCGCCGACGCCGCCGTCGCCGGGCTTGAAGCGGCGGCCGCAGAAACGGTTCTCGCGCTCCGGGTTGACGCTGGCGTAGATGTGCAGATCCGGCGTGTAAATGGTGAAGGAGCCGGTGACCTCGGTTTTTTTGCATGCTTTAGGGTTTTTCTTATCGCATGCATCAGGGTCTGCGCTCAGATCGGTCCCCGGAATGGCCTCCTCCAGGTAGATTCCGTCGCCATGGCCGATGCCGTTGTCGCAATGGTCCGCGTCGGAGGCGTATTGCTCGTCGTGGAACAGGCCGTCGATCAGAAACCCCATGCTGATGGCCCGGTCGCTGTAGACCTGCACGGTGGAGGCCGTCACGCGGATCTCATCTCTATCCGCCTGGACGCTCATGGGCAGCACATAGTTGCCGCCGCCTTCGGCATTCTCCCAGCCGAGCTCGTAGCGAGCGGCCCACATTTGCTCCTCGCTGCAGTGGCCTTGGTCGGTGCAGGCCGTGCAGTAGTATTCCCCGACACAGAAATGAATGCGCGAGATGGCGTCCAGCTCCGAGTCGCTGCCGAGCGCCGTGTCCTCCCAGAAGGCATAGAGGTCGCCTTCCATCAGGAAGCCCTCGTCATCGTAGACCAGATTGTAGGGCAGCACCCCCCAGAGGCCGCACTGCCCCCAGCCGTGGGGGTCCGTATCGCGCGCGATCAAGTTATCGTTCTCGTCGATGAGATCGCGGACCTTCGGCACCTCTGCCTCGGGATTGGCATTGGTGAGGCAAATGGGCGTGATGGTCGCGCCGCGGCCGATCGTCAGGCTCCCGTTGCGGATGCCGGTCAGCTTCGGAATGCCATCGCCCATGTCGATGGCGCGGGTGGCGACGAACTGATCCTTGGCGCGGTCGCTGCGAACGTCGTTGACGTGGGCGAAGTACGACATGCCGGCCACGTCCCAGCCGCCCTTGAGCTTGCCGCCGGTGGGGCAGACGCCGAACGCCTGCGACAGTGTGTCGATGTGGCGGATATAGCAATTGCCGTCCGACTCGGTGGCATTGCCGCCGAGCACCCAGTCGCCGGCCACGGCCTCGGCGGCGCCCACCGCATCGGTCTCGGCGTTGATGTCCAGACCGGTGATGTCGTCGGCCAGCTCGTCGCGGTCGAAGGAGTTCACGCCGCCGGTGACCACCAGCACATTCGACTTGGCGCACCATTCGTTCTCGGGGATTGGGTCCTCCCAGGTGACGGGCGAGAAGGCGCCGTTGACGGCGCTGTCGTCGGCGTCGTAGGTGTCGGTCGGGGACGCCTTGCCGGCGAGGTAGCGCAGGGTCTCCAGCACCATCTCCGCAATGGGATTGCCCCAGTTGGTGCAGGTGCCATCGGACAGGTCCGCGGTCTCCGGCAAGTCGCAGCTATCGTTGTAGCTGTTCGTGGCGAAGTCGTAGGCGTTAATGCGGAAGCTGTCGATAGTCTTGACGATGCCGGGGTTGCCGGTGAAGGTGCCGTCGTCTATATCCACCTCGTCGTAGCTCGTGAAGCCCGTATCGTTGTCGGCCGTGTAGGCGCTGTTGCGCCGCAGCACGCCGCCCGATGCGTTGTTGCCGTAGCTGCCGCTCAGCATGCCGAAGCGCAGCTCCTTGGTATCGCCGAACTCCTGCAGGATGCCGGTGGGCTTCTTCACGCTGCCGGCGGCCGGGTAGCGCTTGCAATGGGGCTCCTCCAGCCCATCCACGCAGACGGCGACACGGGCAACGAAGGTGCCGAGCCCCTCGCCGCTGCCCTCATGCGGCGCGACGTGGACACTGCTGTCGTCGTCCCAGGTGCAGGGCACGTAGACCTCCGACGCCTCGCCGGTGGACCAGAGCTGCCAGGCGCCGGCAGCGACCCGGATCACGGGTGGATTGAGGCTCGTGTCCAGGCCCTGGCTCTCGCCGCTGACCGCATCGGTCACGTTGCACAGCGTGATCGCGGTGGTGGCGAAGGGCGTGTACCGCGCCATCTCCGCGGCACCGCCCGCGGGCTTGAAGACCTTGGCAAAGGCGTGCAGGTCGGCTGGGATCAGCGCCCGCTCCAGAATCGTGGCGGCGCCGGTGTCGGTGGAGCGCTTGCCGCCGTAGAGCACCCGGCGCAGCAGGTCCATGCGCGTCATACTGGCCCAGTTAAGGAAGTTGCCGCTCCAGTAGTCGGCGGTGCAGGCGTGCTCGGTAGCCTCCGCGACGGGCTCGAAGTAGCCGCCACCGGCGTTGTAGCGATAGCAGAGCTCGGCGCCGAAGTAGCCGTAGTAGTCGTAGTCGTTGTCGTAGCCGGTCTCGATGACGCCGTCGTCGTCGAGGTCGGTGAGGTCGTCGTAGCCGCGCTTGTAGAGCTGGTGATCGTTCGAGAGCGCCAGCATGACGATGGGACGCACGGCGCGTGCGACGGTGAGCGGCTCCTGGGCAACGGTTGCCCGGGCGGTGCCCGGCAGCAGGCCCATCAGCAACACCAACACCAACGGCCCGAGGGACTCGATCCAGTCAGCGGGCTTGCGTCTCCAGGGTGTATCGTTCATCGCAAACGGCTCCGGCCTCCAAGTGTTGGTGGACGCCGGTTGCGGCCCGATTCAGGTTCCGGCTCAGGTCCCGGTTTACGGCTCCGCTCAGGGCCCGGCCACGTCCAGGCCCGGTTCGAGCCCGGTGCGCCGAACGCGGGGCAGTCGCGACGAGGGCCGGTCGCCGGCGTCAGTTCCGAGCCTAGCGGCCGGCCGCGTGAACTTTTGCGATAGCGATCTCGGAAACCCTTAAGCTCAACCCAGGGACATACGCATGCGCGGTGAGCACGCAACCGCCGCGCCGCCGCCGACAACGGAGCCAAAAAACTAAGCTAATTCAGAGAAATGGAGGCTCTCGGCAGGCGCGAATGAGCGATGGATCGGCGCGCCGCCAGGACGCGCGTAGCCATTTCGCCGACGAGTGTCCAAGCGCTCGCGCCCGTTCCCGGCGGTGGGCGGCGGGCCCGTTCCGTATCCCGGGCGCGGCGCCGCGCCCCCAGCAACGAGACATGACGATGCGCACGATCAAGGTCGCCCTCATCCAACGCGCGGCACAGGGCAACCCCGCCGACGACCTCGCCGCCTGCATCGCGGCGGCGCGGCGCGCGGCAGCGGCCGGCTGCCAGCTCCTGCTGCTGCAGGAGCTGCACAACGGCAACTATTTCTGCCAGCGTGAAGACCCCGCCGCCTTCGATGCCGCCGAGCCCATCCCCGGCCCCAGCACCGAGGCGCTGGCGGCGGCGGCGCGCGAGCTCGGGCTGGTCATCGTCGCCTCTTTGTTCGAGCGCCGCGCCGCCGGCCTGTACCACAACACCGCGGTGGTGCTGGAGCGCGACGGCAGCCTGGCCGGCGTCTACCGCAAGATGCACATTCCGGATGATCCGGGCTACTACGAGAAGTTCTACTTCACGCCCGGCGACCTTGGCTTCACGCCGGTGGACACCAGCCTCGGGCGGCTCGGCGTGCTGGTGTGCTGGGACCAGTGGTTCCCGGAAGCCGCCCGGCTCATGGCCCTGGCCGGCGCCGAGCTGCTGCTCTACCCCACCGCCATCGGCTGGGACCCGGCCGACCCCGAGGACGAGCAGCGCCGCCAGCTCGACGCCTGGCGCACGGTGCAGCGCGGGCACGCCATCGCCAACGGCCTGCCGCTGCTCGCCTGCAATCGCGTCGGCCTCGAGCCCGCGCCGGACCCGGCGGGTGCGGACGGCGGCATCCGCTTCTGGGGCAGCTCCTTCGCCTGCGGTCCGCAGGGGGAGCTGCTCGCCAGCGCCTCGGCGACCGAGGCCGAGGACCTGATCGTGGACATCGACCTCGCCCGCGCCGAGGCCGTGCGTCGCATCTGGCCGTTCTTCCGCGACCGCCGCATCGATGCCTACGGCGACCTCGTCAAGCGCTGGCGGGACTGATGCGAACGCCGGTGGCCGCGGCGTATCCTTGAAGGTCGGCCCGATAACCCCGAACTGCACCGGGGCAAATCAACCCGTCCCCAACCGCTCACCCACAACCAGCAGTCACCAGCGATGAACGAAACGCAAAGCACCATGCGCTCCATCATCCAGCGCATCGCCACCGGCCCTGAGCTCTCCAAGGACATCTCGCAGGAGGAGGCCCGCATCGGCATGCAGGCCATCTTCGACGCCGAGGTGGACCCGGTCCAGGCCGGCATCTTCTTGATCGCGCTGCGCATGAAGCGCGAATCCGACGACGAGATGCGCGGCGTGCTGGACGCGGTGCGCGACGCGACGGCCCACGCCGTCGCCGACGTTGACGAGGTGGTGGACATCGCCGACCCCTACGACGGCTACAACCGCTGCCTGCCCGCCTCGCCGTTTCTGGCGCCGGTGCTCGCCGAATGCGCCGTGCCGACCGTGAGTCACGGCGTGGACAGCGTCGGCCCCAAGTTCGGCGTCACCCACCGCCACGTGCTCGACGCCGCCGGGCTGCCGGTGGACCTGTCCCCCGCGGAGGCGGCGGCGCGCATCGCCGACCCGGCCTGCGGCTGGAGCTACCTGGACCAGCGCGCCTTCGCTCCGAAACTGCACGATCTGGTGCCGCTGCGGGGCACCGTCGTCAAGCGCCAGGTGCTGACCACCGTCGAGGTGATGGCACGGCCCATCCACGGGCGCAAGAAGACGCACCTGGTGACGGGCTATGTGCACAAGCCCTACCCGCGCATCTACGCGTTGCTGGCGCGCCATGCCGGCTTCGAGTCCGCGCTCCTGGTGCGCGGCGTGGAGGGCGGCGTGGTGCCGTCGCTGCGCCAGACCGGCGCGTGCTTCAACTACCAGCACATGGGCGAGGAGCAGTCCTTCGACATCGACCCCACGGCATTGGGCATCGAGCAGAACGTGCGCTCGGTGCCGCTGCCGGACGACCTGCCCACCACCACCCGGCCCGGTGACGACATCGCCGTCGCCGTGGACGTGCCGGCCACCGCCAAGGCGGCGGCCCAGGCCGGCATGGCGGCGCTGGAGGGCCAGCACGGCCCCACCTACGACAGCCTGGTGTTCTCGGGCGCGCTGGTGCTGTGGCACCTGGGCCGTGAGCAGAGCCTGCAAGCGGGGGCCGACCGCATCCGCGGCGTGCTTGACAGCGGCGCCGCGATGCGCCGGCTGCGCTGAGGGGGTGAGCATGGCAGCCCAGCCACCGGAACAACTCGTGGACATCGGTGCCGCGGCGGACATCGCACCCGGCAAGTTCGTCACGGCCAAGGTGGACGGCCGCGGCTACATCATCGCCCGGGTCGAGGACCGCTACTACGCGGTGGAAGACAACTGCACCCATGAGGACTATCCACTGTCTTACGGCTGCCTGGACGGCGGCTACATCAAGTGCTCACTGCACGGGAGCTGGTTCAGCCTGGAGACCGGGCAGCCGCAGGAGCCGCCGGCCGAGGAGCCCATCGCTACCTTCCGGCTCGAGGTGCGCGACGGGCGGCTGCTGCTGGACCCCGCCCGCGCGGCCTGATGAGAATGGTGGGTCGGGCCGCCGGGAGGCCCGACACAACCGCCGTGTCGGGTTTCGCTGTCGCTTAAGCCCGGCCTTACACAGCTCGCGCTCCATCCGGCGCCGTGGGAGCGCCACTGCCTTTTGTGGCGCGACGACGGCTGCGAGGTTGCCTGCCGCCTAGCTGTGACTCGGGGCGTGGTGTGCTGCCTTGCCGCCCGTCGCGGCACCGAGCGTGCCGCTCCCACAGCGATACCGAGCGTGCCGCTCCCACAAGGCCGGCAGGCCGCGCACTCAGCGCCGGCGCCGCGGTGCCCGGCCGTCCGGCTCCTGCATGGCCGCGGCCAGCTCCGCCAGCAGGGTCTCTTCGTCCTCGGCCACCTGGTCCGGCGCCGTACTGACCCGCACCTCGGCACTTTCGATGGCGCCCAGCAGCTCGCGGCGGATGGCGGACAGCTCGTAGCCGTCCTTCAGCTCCAGCTCCACCAGCGGCAGCCCCGCGTCCGCGCAAGCCTCGCGCAGGAACTTGAGCTCCCGGCGCCGCAGGCGGGTCGGCTGGGCAGGGTTCGCGAGAACCGCGCAGAGGGGGTGCGCATCCGCCGCGGAGCACACCAGGAGATCGAACATCCGCCCGGCCAGTGCCCGCTCGGCGGCGCGGCGCTTGCGCCGGCGGAGATCGACATCGCCCGCCAGCACGGCGCGGGCTGCGACCCGGGGAAACACCCGGAAGTCCCGCCCCACGGCCTCTTCCACCGTGCCGAGGCAGAGCCGCTCCTGGAAATCCAGCAGGCTCTCGCGCCGCTGGTAGGCCAGTACGCGCTGTGGCCTGACCGGCAGACGTACCAATTGGAACAACAGGTTGGCGGCCACCAGTCCGGCCGCGAAGACCATGATGTAAAACGGCGCCAAGTCGAAACTCCCTAGGTACGGCTATGGAGCGCCCCGCCGGGCGCTCCTGCGTGACGTCTCAAACTGGTCATTTTAACCAAGTGACGGATATCGTTGCGCCACGGGCGTCGTTGAACGCGAACATCTTCCACTGGCGGCGAGGCCGCGCGGTTGTGACTGCCGCCGGCAGCCTGTATCGTCTCGCCTCCCGTCGCAAGGCCGGACGGCGTAAGTCGAGCCGGCGCCGGGAGGCCCGGCGATCAGCGGCCCGGCGCCAAGCAGGTTATCGGGCACCCGGGTGTCGGGCTTCGTGACCTCAGCCCGACCTACCGTCCTCGCCTTCCGTCGCAAGGCCGGACGCTGTAGGTCGGGCCGACGCGAGGAGGCCCGACGGGCAATGGCTCGCGGGACACGGCATGTCGGGCTTGGTGGCCTCAGCCCGACCGACATCGCCCAGCCTGACATACGGACCACGCGCGCTGCGACCGCACTGCCGAACCCAAACGAATCGCAACCTAAACATATCCGCCCCTTTTGCACCACCTGATGCTCGAGGTCGACCACCTGTCCTGCCGCCGCGGCGACCGCACGCTGTTCACCGGGCTCAGCTTCACGCTGCCCGCCGGCACGCTGCTGCACGTGCGCGGCCGCAACGGCAGCGGCAAGACGACGCTGCTGCGTGCCCTCTGCGGCCTGCTGCGGCCGGATCATGGGCACATCCGCTGGCGCGGCGAGCCCATCACCGAGCTCGCGGACGATTTCAACCGCGAGCTGCTCTACTTTGGCCACCTGAACGGCATCAAGGCGGACCTCACGGGGCTGGAGAACCTGCGCGTCGCGGCGACCCTCGACCAGGATCCCTGCGCCGACGCCGACATCCTCGCGGCGCTCGCACGCATCGGCCTCGCCGGCTTCGAGGACCTGCCCACCCGCATGCTCTCCCAGGGCCAGAAGAAGCGCGTCGCACTGGCACGCCTGATCCTGAGCAAGGCGCCACTGTGGATCCTCGACGAGCCCTTCACGGCCCTGGACACAGACGCGGTGGCCCTGCTGGAGCGCCTCATTGCCGAGCATGTCGCAGGCGATGGCGCCGTGGTGCTGACGACGCATC
Source organism: Thiohalocapsa sp. (assembly GCF_022340605.1). Classification (GTDB taxonomy): domain Bacteria; phylum Pseudomonadota; class Gammaproteobacteria; order Chromatiales; family Chromatiaceae; genus Thiohalocapsa. Next base: position 7,824 of record NZ_JAJDNQ010000038.1, on the reverse strand, counting down.
AGGAAGTGCAGCTCACGCGCGGGGAGATTCAGCGGCTGACGCTCGGGAGCGTACCGTCGTCGTGATCAGCACCCCGCACCTGGTACGCCGTACTTCGCAGTTCTGCTCAACGCCATGCTGAAAGTCTTCTGGTGCATCCTGAAGCGCGACATCACGCTCGCCATGCGTCGGCGCACCGACGTGCTGACGACGCTGTTCTTCTTCATCATCGTCGTCAGCCTGTTCCCGCTCGGGGTCGGCAGCGAGCGGGAGCTGTTGCGGGAGCTGGGACCCGGCGTGGTTTGGGTCGCGGCGCTGCTGGCGTCCATGCTGGCGCTGGAGCGGTTGTTCGCCGCGGACTACGACGACGGCACCCTGGAGCAGATGCTGCTGGCGGGCCAGCCCTTGTCGCTGCTGGTGCTGGCCAAGGTGGTCGCGCACTGGGTGCTCACCGGTCTGCCGCTGGTGTTCATCGCGCCGCTGATGGCCATGCAGTACGCGCTGGACGGCACCGCGGTGTGGGTGATGATGGCCTCGCTCGCGGTGGGCACGCCGGTGCTGAGCCTGCTCGGGGCCATCGGCGCCGCGCTGACGTTGGGGCTGCGCGGCGGCGGCATCCTGCTGTCGCTGCTGATCCTGCCGCTCTACATCCCGGTGCTGGTGTATGGCGCCGGCGCGGTAACGGTAAGCGCGATCCAAATCGCCGATACTCAGCCCTACTTCGCGCTGCTCGGAGCCTTCCTGCTGGCCGCGCTGGTGCTGGCGCCGCCGGCCTCCGCCGCGGCGCTGCGGATCTCGATGGAATAGCGCTTGTCCAACCCGCAATGCCGCGCCAGGGCAAAATTTCTCGGGCTGGCTCAGCGCCGGTCGCGGCACCGAGAGTGCCGCTCCCACGGGGACTGTGGGAGCGGCACTGCTGTTGGTGGCGCGATGAGGGCGCGCTGGTGGCCGGGGCTGGGTGAGTACTGCGTGCTTCCGCATGTTGGCGCACCGCCGGTCGCGGCACCGAGAGTGCCGCTCCCACTTGCTGCTCCAACTTGCTGCTGCCACGACGCCTTTCCCTACTCCTGGTCCGGAATTTCCCAACGCCGAAGGGTGATAAACTGCGCGGTCGCTGCACACCATGAAGATCAACTGGTTCAAATACGCCTCCCCCGCCACCTTCTATCCCGTGGCGGGCCGACTCGTGCCCCTGTTCGGCATCGCGGCCGTGGTGCTGATGCTGTTTGCGCTCTACTGGGGCTTCCTCGAGACGCCGGAGCGCCTCGGCGGCACGAACCCGCAGAAGGAGTACTACCGCATCATCTTCATCCACGTGCCGGCGGCCTGGATGTCCATGTGGCTGTACCTGGTGCTGGCGGGCTGGTCCGCGGTGGGGCTGGTGTTCAACACGCGCCTGAGCTTCATGCTGGCCAACGCGGTGGCGCCCACCGGGGCCGTGTTCACCTTCATCGCACTCTGGACCGGCGCCTTCTGGGGCCGGCCGAGCTGGGGCACCTACTGGGACTGGGACCCGCGGCTCACCTCGGAGCTGATCCTGTTCTTCCTGTACATCGGCTTCATGGCGCTGCACTCGGCCATCGACGACAGCCGCCGCGCGGACCGTGCCGCGGCGCTGCTGGCCATCGTCGGGCTGGTCATGCTGCCCATCATCTTCTGGTCCATCAACTGCCCGGACCCGAACAACTGCGCCGCGCTGCACCAGCGCTCCTCGCTCGGCAAGATCGAAAGCAACATTCTCATCGCCATGCTCACCATGACGCTCGGCTTCTGGCTTTACTCCTTCGCCACGTCTTTCGTGCGGCTGCGCGGGATCATTCTCATGCGCGAGCAGGACAGCGCCTGGGTGCGCGAGCTGGTGGCCGATGACGGCGGTGCCGTACAGCCAAAACCCGGAGAATCCGATCGAGAGGTAAGCGCCTGATGCAGTCCCTGCTGGACTTCCTGCACCAGGGCGGCTACGCGTTCTATGTCTGGAGCGCCTTCGGCATGACCTTCGTGCTCCTCGTCGCGGAGGTCGTCAGCCTGCGCCGCAGCCGCCGAACCATTTTGCGCCGCGTCGGTCGATTGGCCCGACTGCGTGCCCAGAACGAGCCATCTTCCCAGCCATCTCCCCGGCCATCGCCCCAGCCAACGGAGTTCCAACGATGAAAGCGAGACACAAGCGCATGATTCTCGTCGGCGTCGCCATCCTCGGCGTCGGCGCGGCGGCGTCCATGGCGCTGAGCGCGCTGAAGAGCAACATCGCGTACTTCTTCAGCCCGAGTCAGGTGCTCGCGGGTGAGTCTCCGAAGGATGCCGTCTTCCGCGTCGGCGGGCTGGTGGTGGATCACTCCCTGAAGCGCCAGGAGGACGGCCTCACGGTGCGCTTCAACGTCACCGATAACGCCGGCACCGTGCCGGTGAGCTACACGGGCATCCTGCCGGACCTCTTCGGCGAGGGCCAGGGCGTGGTGGCCAAGGGCCGCATCGGCGGCGACGGCGTCTTCTACGCCGACGAGGTCCTCGCCAAGCACGACGAATCCTACATGCCGCCAGAAGTAGCCGACACGCTGAAGACCGCCCAAGCCGAAAACCTCGTCGAGTCCACCGGCAAGTCCCTCGCACCTGCCGCGCAGACGGTGGCGCAGTAATGGTCCCCGAGCTCGGACACCTGGCGCTGATCCTGGCGCTGCTGATTGCCCTGGTCCAGGCGGTGTTCCCGCTCGCCGGATCGCTCTCCGGCAACCGCCCCTGGATGGCCATGGCCCGGCCGCTGGCCTACGGGCAGCTCACCATGATCGCCATCGCCTTCGCGGCGCTGACGCAGGCGTTCCTTACCAGCGACTTCTCGGTGCTCTACGTCGCCGAGAACTCCAACTCCCTGCTGCCGACCATCTACAAGTTCTCGGCCGTCTGGGGCGGGCACGAAGGCTCGCTCCTGCTCTGGGTGCTGTTCATGGCCTGCTGGGGTGCGGCGGTGGCGGCGTTGAGCCGGAACCTGCCGCTCACGGTGATGTCCCGGGTCATCTCGGTGCAGGGCATGATCACCGTCGGCTTCCTGCTCTTCATGCTGCTCACGTCCAACCCCTTCGAGCGCCTGTTCCCGGTGCCGCAGGAGGGGCGTGACCTCAACCCGCTGCTGCAAGACCCGGGGCTCGCCATCCATCCGCCCATGCTGTACATGGGCTACGTGGGCTTCTCGGTGGCCTTCGCCTTCGCCCTCGCCGCGCTCATCGGCGGCCGGCTGGACGCCGCGTGGGCGCGCTGGTCGCGGCCCTGGACCACGGTGGCGTGGATCTTCCTCACCATCGGCATCATGCTCGGCTCCTGGTGGTCTTACTATGAGCTCGGCTGGGGCGGCTGGTGGTTCTGGGACCCGGTCGAGAACGCCTCCTTGATGCCCTGGCTCGTGGGCACCGCGCTGATCCACTCCTTGGCCGTCACCGAGAAGCGCGGCGCCTTCAAGAGCTGGACCGTGCTGCTCGCCATCTGCGCCTTCTCGCTGAGCCTGCTGGGCACCTTCCTGGTGCGCTCCGGCGTGCTGACCTCGGTGCACGCCTTCGCCACCGACCCGGCGCGCGGCATGTTCATCCTGCTGTTCTTGTGCGTCGTCGTCGGCGGCTCGCTGGCGCTCTACGCCTGGCGGGCGCCGGAGGTGTCGGAGGGCGGCCGCTTCGATCTGCTCTCGCGGGAGACCTCGCTCCTGGCGAACAATCTGCTCTTCGTGGCCTTCACCGTGCTGGTGCTGTTCGGCACCCTCGCGCCGCTCATCTACGAGGCCTTCGACTGGGGCAAGATCTCCGTCGGCTTCCCGTGGTTCAACAAGATGTTCCTGGCGTTGGCACCGTTCATGGCGATCCTGCTGGGCGTGGGGCCGGCGGTCCGCTGGAAGCACGACGAGCCCATGCGCCTGCTGCGCACCCTGTGGTGGGCGCTGGCCCTGAGCATCCTGGTGCTGGTCGTCTCCTACCTGCCGGCCTTCAGCAGCGGCCACCTGTGGGTGCCGGTGGGCCTGGCGCTGGCGGCGTGGCTGGTGCTCGCGCATGTCGCGGTCGTCCTCGAGCGGCTCAAGAACAAGGGCGGTCTGGCCCGGATGGGTCCGGCCCTGCTCGCGGACCTGCGCGGCGGCGGGCGCAGCTTCTACGGCATGGTCATCGCCCACCTGGGCGTGGCGGTGTTCGTGGTGGGCGTCACCATGGTGTCCAACTTCCAGCATGAGGAAGACGTGCGCCTGTCACCGAACGCCTCCTACGAGCTGGCCGGCTACCGCTTCGAGTTCCTCGGCGCCGAGGCCGTTCCGGGGCCGAACTACATGGCGCAGCGCGGCCACTTCAAGGTCTATCGCGGTGACCGCCAGATCGCCAACCTCTTCCCGGAGAAGCGCGCCTACCTGGGCGGCGGCATGCCCATGACCGAGGCCGCCATCGACCCCGGCCTGTTCCGCGACGTCTACGTCTCCATGGGCGAGGCCGTGGGCGACAAGGGCGACTGGGCGGTCAGGCTCTACTACAAGCCCTTCGTGCGCTGGATCTGGCTCGGCGCCATCCTGATGGCCCTCGGCGGCGTGGTCACCGTCTCCGATCCGCGCTATCGCATGGCCCGCGCGCCGGCGCGCAGGCCCGCCACGAGTTCCGCCGGGGGCACCTCGGCGGCGACCGCCTGAGGTTCCGAGCATGGCGATGTCCAAGTCCGTGCGTTATCTGATCCCGCTCGTCGTCTTCGCCGCGCTGGCCGGGCTTCTGGTGTGGGGGCTCGGCCAGGACCCACGCGAGGTCCCCTCCCCGCTCATCGGCAAGCCGGTGCCGACGTTTAGCCTGCCCACCCTGGAGGACCCGAACCGCGCCTTTACCGACGCGGACCTCAGGGGCAAGGTGTCGCTGGTGAACGTCTGGGCGTCGTGGTGCAGCGCCTGCCGCGCCGAGCACCAGTCGCTGATGGCGCTGTCCGAGATGCCGGGCTTCCAGCTCATCGGCCTCAACTGGAAGGACGACGCCGCGGATGCGAAGCAGGTGCTGGCCATCAGCGGCGATCCCTACACCATGGTCGGCTACGACCCGGACAACAAGGTTGGCATCGACTGGGGCGTCTATGGCGCACCAGAGACCTTCGTCGTCGACCGCCAGGGCATCATCCGCTACAAGCAGATCGGCCCCATCGACCGCAAGGCGTGGGAGGAGAAGCTGCAACCGCTGTTGGAAAAGCTGAACGCGGAGGGATAGCGCGAAGCCGCGGAAGATGGGTCACGCGAAGCCGCAAAGCCGCGAAGAGAAGACGCGAGAATTTAGCCGCGGCGAGCCGTGTCGAGCGCAGGCGCGTGAACACCGTAGGTCGGGCTGAGCGATAGCGAAGCCCGTCGGGCGACGGCCGCGTCGGGCCTCCTGGCGTCGGCCCGACTACGGCTCGCGTGGCGCGTAGGTTGGGCTGAGCGATAGCGAAGCCCAACAGGGACGTGACGCTGCACCCGCTAGCCCGTACTCTGCACCCCGTACTCCGTACCCCGCACTTCTTCAAACCCATGTCACCACTGATCAAGACCCTGTTAATCGCCGCGGTACTGCTGTTCGGCACCGCCGCGAGCGCCTTCACGCTGGAGGAGTTCCAGTTCGACAGCCCGGCGCAAGAGCAGCAGTTCCGCACGCTCATCGGCAAGCTGCGCTGCCTGGTGTGCCAGAACGAGTCGCTCGCCGCCTCGCAGGCGGAACTGGCGCAGGACCTGCGCAACGAGGTCTACCGCATGATGCGCGCCGGTAAATCCCAGAGCGAGATCATCGACTACCTCGTCGCCCGCTACGGCGACTTCGTGCTCTATGACCCGCCGCTGCGGCCATCCACCTACGTGCTATGGTTCGGGCCCTTCGTCATCATCCTCATCGCCGGCTTCTTCATGCTGCGGGCGATCCTGAACCGCAAGCCGGGCGCTGACGACGCCATCTCCGACGCCGACCGCGAGCGCCTGCAAGCCCTGCTCGGCGCCGACGCCGCCGGCCCTTCCGCGACGGGCTCCCTTCCGGGCGGGGAGCCGAAACAGCCCACCTGACCGATCCGGCACCGAAAGCTTCACCATGACCATCTTCTGGATCCTCGCCGCCGGGCTGCTGCTCCTGGCGGCGCTCTTCGTCGCCGCGCCGCTGCTCGGCAACCGCCACAAGGACGCCGATGACACCGACGTCGATCAGGCGCGCATCAACCTGGAGCTGTTCAAGCAGCAGCTCGCGGAGCTGGACGCCGACCTCGCCGCCGGCAAGCTGGATCGCGCGCAATACGAGTCCGCCCGCCATGACCTGGAGCGCGAGCTGCTCCGCGACATCGCCGATTTCGGCACCGCAGATACCAAGCCCGCCGCCGACACCAAGCTCACCGGCGCCCGGCTCACCGGCGTAGCGCTGCTGTTCGCGGTGCCCGCCACCGCCGTGGTGCTGTACCTGATGCTCGGCAACCTTACGATCATCCCGCAACTGGAGCAGGCGCCCGTGACCTCCCAGGCCGCGCAGCACGCCGGCGCCGCCGGCACGCAATCGCTGGATATGTTGGTGCAGCGGCTGGAAGAGCGCCTGCAACAGACGCCGGACGACGGCCAGGGCTGGACCATGCTGGGCCGCACCTACTTCGCGACCGGCCGCACGCAGGACGCCGAGCGCGCCCTCGCCCGCGCCCACGAGCTGCTGCCGAACGACGTGCAGGTCACGCTCGCCTACGCCGAGAGCATCGCCGCCAACAACGACCGGAACCTGCAAGGCAAGCCAGCGGAGCTCATCGCCGAGGTCCTGAAAGCGCAGCCGGACGACGCCACCGCGCGCTGGCTCTCCGGCATGGTGGACTTCCAGCGCGGGCAGTTCCAGGCCGCCGCCAAGACGTGGAAGCAAGTGCTGGCGCAAGTGGACCCGGCGAGCGATGACGCCACGGAGCTCAGGTCCCTCATCGTGCAGGCGCAAGAGCGGGCCGGCATACCGCCGGACCAGCGGCTCGCCGCCGGCGGCAACCCCACCCCGCCCGAGCAGCCAGCCGTGGGAGCGGCGTCCCCGCCGCGATCGTCCCCCGCGCAGCCAGCCACAGGCGCCGAGACGCCAGCACCCGGCGCTCAACGCGCACCCCAAGCGGCCACCGCCGCGGCACTCGACGTCACCGTGTCCATGGCGCCCGACCTCGCCGGCCGCATGCCGCCGGACACCACGGTGTTCGTCTTCGCCCGCGCCGCGTCGGGGCCGCCCATGCCGCTCGCGGTGCAACGCCTGAAGGTGTCGGATCTGCCCACGACGGTGCGGCTCGACGACAGCATGGCCATGATGCCGCAAATGCGCCTCTCCGCCTTCCCGCAGGTGGTGGTGGGCGCCCGCGTGTCGCCCAGCGGCCAAGCCATGCCACAGTCGGGTGACCTGGAGGGCGACACCGGCCCGATCTCCAGCACGGACACCGGCAGCATCAGCGTCACGATTGATCACGTGCGTCAGTGAGGCCAAGCGCCAGGCGCGGTCCCTCTCTCTGTGGGAGCGGCACTCGCGGTGCCGCGACCGGCGGCGAGGTAGCCCGCGAAGGCCCGAGCACCCGCCAAACCGCGGGCAACAGCGCGCCCGTCGCGCCACAAAAGGCAGTGGCGCTCCCACAGCGCCCTCGCGGTCCCGTGGGAGCGGCACTCGCGGTGCCGCGACCGGCGGCGAGGTAGCCCGCGAAGGCCCGAGCACCCGCCAAACCGCGGGCAACACCGCGCCCGTCGCGCCACAAACAGCAGTGGCGCTCCCACAGCGCCCTCGCGGTCCCGTGGGAGCGGCACTCCCGGTGCCGCGACCGGCGGTGGTGTAGGATGCCAAGGTTCGAGTACCCGCCAACCCGCAGCCAAGAGCACAACGCCCACCGTTACGTGTCGAG
>NZ_JAJDNQ010000036.1 GCF_022340605.1 Thiohalocapsa sp. | reverse complement strand
GCCGGCACACTGGGAGCGCCGGCATCTTGCCGGCACACCGGGAGCGCCGGCGTCTCGCCGGCACACCGGGAGCGCCGGCATCTTGCCGGCACACCGGGAGCGCCGGCGTCTCGCCGGCACACCGGGAGCGCCGGCGTCTCGCCGGCACACTGGGAGCATCGGCGTCTCGCCGACAACATAACTGAACGCATCTACGAGTCGAAGCGCCCCGGAGAACCACAGCGATGCAGTTGCCCGCCCTGCCCCTTCCGGTCCTGCCGACGCTGTCGCCGCCAGTCGGTCTGACACCACTGGACCTGCTGTTCGCGGCCGCCGCCGCGACGCTGCTGTTGGCGCTGTTGCTCGGCCGCTGGCGCATCGCCGGTCCGCTGCTGGTGATCGGCTACGCGATGCAGTTCTGGCTGCTGCTGCAAACCGGCACGCTGCACGGCGCGCCCATGACCGCGGCCACCAGCTTCGAAATCCTGGGCCACGCGCTCACCTGGCGCTATGACGCGCTGTCCTGGTTCTTCGCCATGATCACCATCGGCGCGGGCTTCGTCACCGCCTGGTACGCGGGTGGCGGCTGGCAGGGGCTCTACCGCAGCGAGGGGCACAGCCCGCGGCTGTTCCACGTCGCGCTGGCGGCCAACGTCTTCTCGATGCTGCTGCTGGTGGGCAGCGGCGACTTCCTGTCGCTGTTCATCGGCTGGGAGCTGGTGAGCTGGGCGAGCTTTTTCCTGATGGCCATCGCCGGCGGCGTCGCCGCGCGGGCGGCCCTGCGCTACGTGACCTATGCCTTCGCCGGCGCCATGGCCGTGCTGGGGGCGCTGGTGCTGATCTACAGCGTCACCGGGTCGTTCTCGTATGCGGACTTCGTCGCCGCCGTGCCCGGCATGACCAACGGCCAGCTCTGGGTGCTGGTGGCGCTGCTGGTGGGCGGCTTCGGCGTCAAGCTAGGGCTGATCCCGTTTCATCTCTGGCAGGCGCCGGCCTATGCCGAGACACCGGGGCCGGGCTCCGCCTTCTTCGGCGCCATTTCGGCGCGCATGGGGCTTTATGCCATCACGGTCGTGTTCGTGGCCATGGTGGGCATCGGCCGGCTGGTGCAGATGGAGATCCCCTACACCTTCATCAGCGCACGGGAGCTGTTGTGCTGGATCGCGGCGCTGACCATCATCTTTCCCACCTACACGGCGTTACAGCAGCATGACGCGCGCTACCTGCTGGCCTGGCACGGCATCGGCCAGGGCGGCTACATGCTGCTGGGGCTCTTGGTGGGCACCGCCAACGGCTCCGCCGGTGGCTTGCTGCACGTGTTCAATTACGCCATCACCCAGGCGGCGCTGCTGATGACCGTCTTCGCGGTGATGTACCGCACCGGCACGGCGGACCTGAACAAGATGGGCGGGCTCTTCACGCGCATGCCCATCTCCTTCGCGGTGCTGCTGATCGGCATCATCAGCCTGGCGGGATTGCCGCCCATGGCGGGCTTCGTGTCCAAATGGATGGTGTACCGGGCGCTCATCGCGCAGCAGATGCCCTTCCTGTTCGTCGCCGCGGTGATCGGTACGCTCGGCACCATCCTGTCAGTCTATAAGCTGATCCACAACATGTTCTTGGGCCAGCTCCGGGTAGAGCACCAGGACGTGCGCGAGGCGCCGGTGAGCATGCTCGCGCCGATGCTGGGCCTATCCACGGTGATCTTCCTGGCCGGCGTCTTCCCCGGCCCGGCGCTGAGCTGGGTGGCCGAGGTACAGCGCGCCCTGGATCTGGACGTAGTCCACTATACCCTCGGCGGCATCCAGAGCCCGCAGGGCAGCATCGACATGGTCTGGCTGGTGGGCGTGCTCTTCGGCGGCTTCGGCGTCGGCGCGCTGGTGTTCTACGGGCTCGGCGGCAAGTCCCGGCAGGTGCACCAGCTCGACAACTACGCCGGCGGGCATTTTCTGACCGCCGACGTGCGCTATCACTACAGCGACAACTTCTACGCCGGGCTGATGCACCTCATCGGCGGCTGGTACAAGGGCGGCTTCCGGTGGCTGGAGGGGACCATCGCCTCCAGCGTGGAGCTCTTGTCCTTCGCCACCGGCGGGGTATATCGGTACGTGCAGCCGACGTTGTACGTGCTGGTGGTGGCGGTGGTGATGTTGGCGTGGGTAATGCTTTGACACCGAGATACCGCCGCCAAGGTTCAGCACCAGATCACAATGCCAACGATTCGAGTTGCTCCGGGGCCGCACCGATTCTTCTTCTACAGTTTTGATTGCAACGAGCCACCCCATGTCCACGTCCAGCGTGAACGACGCCTATGCAAGTTCTGGCTCGAACCGGTTAGTCTGGCCAAGAACACAGGCTTTACGGCCAAAGAGCTGAATGCGCTGCGGCGGATCATCCTGGACAACCGGACGAGTATTCAAGAGGCTTGGCATGAGCACTGCGGCTGACTACGCGGAACCGCGTCTTAAGCAACTGCGCGTCACCGATGACGAGATCATTGCCGATCTGACCGACGGCCGCACCGTCAGTGTCCCACTGGTGTGGTCGTGGCGCTTGTCGGAGGCGACCGTCGAGGAACGCCAGCACTTCGAGATCCTGGGTGATGGGCAGGGGGCACACTGGCCCGCAGTCGACGAAGACATCAGCGTTGCGGGCATGCTGGCCGGTACCCCCGCACGCCGCCTCAACAAGTCACCCAATCAGAATGCTGCTTGACGCCGAGGCAGTCGAAACCTTTCTGTGTCGCCGACGGACGAACAAACGTCCCCGAAGCGAAACGGGCATTACGAGGCCGCTTTGATGCACTGGCAAGAACTCCTGATCGAACTGACGCTGATGCCCCTGGTGGCCTTCATCGTCGGTATGGGCATGGTGCTGATGCTGCGCAAGATCGGCGCGAAGCTTCAGCGCCGGGTCGGGCCGCCGTTCTTTCAGCCCCTGTACGACATCGTCAAGCTGCATGCCAAGCAGACGCAGGTCTCGCACGGGCTGGTTCACGAGATCGGCATCGTCATGGCCATCGGCGGCTACGTGGCGGCGGAGACGCTGCTGCCGGTGCCGGGCATGAACGGCATCGCCGAGAAGGGCGGGCTCATCGCGCTGTTGTACATGACCATGATCCCGTCGCTGGGGCTTGCGCTGGGCGTCGGCCAGTGCGCGAACCCGAACGGCTCCATCGGCATCTCCCGGGCGCTAACGGCGATGCTCGCCTACGACATCCCCTTCGTCATCGTCGCCTTCGGCGTCGCCTTCGTCTACGGCACCACCAACCTGGTGGACATCATCGCGGCGCAGCAGGCCGGTGGCATCACCACCTGGGGCATCGTGCAAAACCCGCTGCTGGCGCTGGCCGGGCTCATTGCGCTGCAGGGCATGATGGGCAAGCAGCCGTTCGAGATCTACATCGCGCCGGCGGAGATCGCCACCGGCCCCATGGTGGAGATGGGCGGCAAGTTCCTCGGCGGCCTGTTCGTGATGCAGTGCTTCCAGCTCTACACCGCGGGCGTGCTCTACACGACATTGTTCCTCGGCGGCGGCGAGAACTGGGCGACCTTCCTGGTGAAGATCTTCGCCGTGGTGGCCATCCCGATGTCCATCGCTTATCTCTTCCCGCGCTACCGCACCGAGGACATGATTCGGCTACTGTGGACCTGGCCCACGATGATCGGGCTCTTGGGATTGGCGTTCCTAATGGCTTAAGGGGAACAGTTCCGAAACTTCGCAAACGTTCGCCCCACTCCGTGGAGGCAATATGCACTATACAGTCGAAACAGAGCGCGAGGAGGACGGCCGCTGGATCGCCGAGATCGACGCGATCCCGGGAGCCCTGTGTTACGGGGCCAGCCACGACGAGGCAATCGCCAGGGTAGAGGCCCTAGCGCTCCGAGTCCTGGCAGAGCGCATCGAGCCGATCACGATCACGTGAGGCCCAAGAATGACCGACCGGAAACAGATTACCCAACAACAGTCCGCGCGCCCCGGCGACTCGTTGCCCGTCAAGCCCGGCAAGCGCACCAACCCGCTGGCGCATGTCTTCGACGAGCTCATCGACTTCGCGCGCTCGCGCTCGCTGTTCATGCTGCACTACTGCACCGGCTGCGGCGCGGTGGAGCTGCCGCCGGCGATGACCTCGCGCTTCGACATGGAGCGGCTCGGCATCCAGCCCATGGTGACGCCGCGGCAGGCGGATATCCTGCTGGTGACGGGCTATGTGTCGGTGAAGACCTTGAAGCGCGTCATCCTCACGTATGAGCAGATGCCGGCGCCCAAGTACGTGATCGGCATTTGCTCCTGCACCGTCAACGGCGGCATGTACTGGCAGAGCTACGCGACGGCCAAGAAGCTGAACGACTACTTGCCGGTGGACGTGTACATCGCCGGCTGCATGCCGCGTCCGGAAGCGGTCATCGCCGGCATGCGGCACCTGATGGAGACCATCAAGAACGGCGAGGCCAACGCCTGGCAGGACTACTACCGCCGCTACGATCATTACCTGGGTAACCAGCAGCGGCTGTTCGGCCAGACCTGGCAGACGCCGACCGACGTGATTGCCGAGGCCAAGTACTACGGCCAGATTGGGCCGGAGACCCGCGGCGCGCACACGGCAATGCTGGAGAAACACCAGAAGCCGCTCGAGGCACTCGATCTCCAGTTGTCGATTTCGGAGTTGGAACACCGGCGGTCGTAGCTCGGCTCGGGGTGAAGACGCGAAGCGAAGTTGCGTTTCCGCGGGGGAAGAGGGGCACGCGGAGATGCGAAGGGGAGAGGCACTGCCGCGGAAGAAGAGGGCACGCGAAGCCGCGAAGACGCGAAGGGGAAGACGCGAACGGGTGATGTGGGGTGCGTGACGAGTCGGGGGGAAAGACACGAAGGGAAGAGGCGCTGCCGCGGAAGAAGAGGGCACGCGAAGCCGCGAAGACGCGAAGGGGAAGACGCGAACGGGTGATGTGGGGTGCGTGACGAGTCGGGGGGAAAGACACGAAGGGGAGAGGCGCTGCCGCGGAAGAAGAGGGCACGCGAAGCCGCGAAGACGCGAAGGGGAAGACGCGAACGGGTGATGCGGGGTGCGTGCCGACTGGTGGGTAGAGACGCGAAAGGAAGAGGCGTTGCCGCGGAAGATGAGGGGCACGCGAAGACGCGAAGGGAAGATGGCAAGCGATGAGAAAGGTGGAGTTGAATGGACGTCGAAGAGGTATCTTCAGTTGTCGTGGATGCGGCGTTTCGGCTTCATCGGGATCTGGGGCCGGGGTTGTTGGAGTCGGTTTATGAGGCCGTGCTGGCTCGCATGCTGGAAAGGCGGGGGTTCAGAGTGCGTCGCCAGAAGAAGGTATCGTTTGATTTTGATGGCATGCATTTCGACGAGGGACTGCGCGTTGATCTGCTGATCGCGGAATGCCTGGTGGTAGAGCTCAAGTCGGTCGAGGCCCTGACGCCACTGCACATGAAGCAACTCCTGACATACTTGCGTTTGATGAACCTCCCACTGGGTTTCGTCATCAATTTCGGTGCGGCGACTTTCAAGGAGGGCGTGCGTCGAGTTGTCAACAATCATCACGACCTAGCATCTTCGCCGCTTCGTGTGAACCAAGCATCAAAGGCCGAGCCATGACTCTCTCCCCTTCGCGCCTTCCCCCTTCGCGTTTTCGCGTCTTCGCGTCTTCGCGGCTTCGCGTGCCGCTCTATCTTCTGCGGCACGGCTTCTCCCCTTCGCGTCTCCCGTTCGCGTCTTACTCCTTCGCGTCTTCGCGGCTGCGCGTGCCCCTCTGCACATGCGCGTCTTAGCGTAAGCCAACAATCCGCGTCCCGGCACCTCCGCATAAATCCAGCAACGAAGGCCAAGACATGACCGAAGGCAAAGAGCTCACCACCTGGCTCGACAAGGTACTGACCGAGATCGAGGGCATCGAGATCCGGCGCAAGTCGAGCCGCCGGCTGCGGGTGGACGTGGCGGCGGACGCCCTGCCCGCCCTGCTGGAGCTGCTGCGCGGTCGCGCGTCCTACGTGCACCTGTCGGCCATCAGTTGCGTGGACTGGCTGGACGACGGCGAGTTCGAGCTGGTCTACCACGTCTGGTCCTACGAGATGCAGTCGCTGGTCTCGGCCCACACCCGCATCCCGCGGGAACCCGGCATCTACATCTCCGTCTACGACATCTATACGCCGGCGGCCTTCTTCGAGCGCGATATCCACGAGATGTACGGCGTTTTCTTCGAGGGCAGCCCGGACATGTCCAAGTTCATCCTGACCGAGTGGGACGGCCCGCCGCCGATGCGCAAGGACTTCGACTCCGAGGCCTGGGTCAACGACCACTTCGACTGGCAGAACTACAACCCCGAGTGGCTGCAGGAGATCATCGCCCAAGGCGGCGGCATCGCGGTTCGCCCGGACGAGCAGCGCTTCAGTCGCAAACAATGAGGAGCTAGGGACTAGCTGCCAGGGGCCAGGAAGAGCTCCGCACCAGCGCGTCGCCCCTAGCCCCTAGCCCTAGCTCCTAGGAACTCATTCTGATGAGACCCGAGAATTACGAAGCCCGGCGCCAGCCGCCGAGCCACGAGTACGAGCTGAACATCGGCCCGAACCACCCCGGAATCGAGGGCAATTACGCCTTCAAGCTCCGGCTGCACGGCGACGAGGTCATCGAGGGCCGCGCCGACGCCGGCTACCTGCACCGGGGCTTCGAGAAGCTGATGGAGGGCCGGCTCTGGATTCAGAACCTGGCCATCACGCCGCGCATCTGCGTGCCGGACCCGGTGCCGATGGAGATCAGCTACTGCCTGGCGGTCGAGGACCTGTGCGGGCTCGAGGTGCCGGAGCGGGCCAAGTGGCTGCGGGTGATGCAGGCGGAGCTCTCGCGGCTCGCCGCGCATCTCTTCACCTTCGGCGGCCACGCGGCCACCACGGGCATGTACACGCCCATGTTCTGGGGCATCGCCGACCGCGATCTGATCCTGGACCTGTTCGAGGAGCTCTGCGGCGGGCGCGTCTACCACATCTACAACATCCCCGGCGGCGTGCGCCGGGACATGCCGCCGGGCTTCATCGAACGGGTGTCCAACACGCTCGACTACCTGGAGTCGCGCCTGCCGGACTACGACGACCTGATGTTCAAGAACCGGGTATTCGTCAAGCGCGCCCGCGGCATCGGCGTCATCAGCCAGAAGCATGCGCTGGACTGGGCCGTGACGGGGCCGAACCTGCGGGCGACGGGGCTGGCCTTCGACGTGCGCCGGGACGATCCCTACCTGGTCTACGACCAGATCGACTTCGACGTCGTCACCGAGGACGCCGGCGATGCCTGGGCGCGCGCCCTGGTACGGCGCAAGGAGCTGTTCCAGAGCATCCGGATCATCCGCCAGGTGCTGGCGAAGCTGCCGGAGATCCCGGGCCCAATCCGCTGCCCGATCCCAAACCCGCTGGCCTGGAACGTGCCCGCCGGATCGACTTACGTGCGCATGGAATCCTCCAAGGGCGAGCTCGCCTGGTACGTGGTCTCCAACGGCGGCGAGAAGCCCTACCGCACCCACGTGCGCGGGCCGTCGCAGATGCACGCGGTGCAAGTGCTGGAGAAGCTCGCCGTCGGCTGCCGCATCGAGGACGTCGCGCAGATCATGTTCTCCCTGGACGCCTGCCCGCCGGAGGTGGATCGCTGATGAGTGCCATCGACCATGACGTGTCCGGCAAGTTGCCGCGGGGACGCCACACCCACGGCGACGAGCCCGACATGAACGCAATCGACCACAAGGCCACTGGCGGCATTCTGTCCCCGCTGAAGGGCCTCCAGTTCTTCGGCCGCAAGCCCGTCACCCAGCCACTGGAGCCGCGCCCGGCGTCCGCCAACTACCGTGGCTTTCATCTCAACGACTGGCAACTCTGCATCGGCTGCAGCACCTGCCAGAAGGTCTGCGACAACGCCGCCATCACCATGGTCGAGATCCCGGGCCTGCCCGAGGACGCGGCCAAGGGCGTGCGCAATCTCAGGCCCGCCATCGACTACGGCCGCTGCTGCTGGTGCGCCCTGTGCGTGGATCTCTGCCCCACCGGGTCGATTTCACTCTCACGCGAGTACGTGCACACCTGCACCGATCCCGAGATCGACAGCTACTTCGTGCTGCCGGACGCGAACGGCATCCACGGCGTCGCCTACGACAAGGGCTGGGCCAAGTCCGAGCAGAGCGACCTGGTGGCGCTTCAGCGCACCGAGATGCCGGAGATGGCGCCCGAGGCACGCATCGCCAATTTCGACGAGATCGTCGAAGGTTACGACAAGAACCAGGGCATCATCGAGGCCTCCCGCTGCGTGCAATGCGGCATGTGCCACGACGCCTGTCCGACCCACATGAACGCGCCGGAATACATCCGCGCCATCTGGCAGGACGACATCGAAGAGGCCGTGCGCCAGATCTATCGCACCAACCCCTTCGCGCACACCTGCGGGCGGGTCTGCACCCACCGCTGCGAGACCGCCTGCTCCGTCGGCCACCGCGGCGCGCCCATCGCCATCCGCTGGCTCAAGCGCTTCGCGATGGACCAGCTCGATCACGAGCGCGTGAAGGAGATCGCCGCCGAGGGCAAGGCCGCGTACCCGAGCGGCAAGCGCGTCGCCATCATCGGCGCCGGCCCCGCCGGGCTCACGGCGGCCTATGACCTCGCCAAGCAGGGCCATGCCGTGAAGGTCTTCGAGGCCATGGGCGCCGCCGGCGGCATGACCCGCTACGGCATCCCCTACTACCGGCTGCCGGCGGACAAGCTCGATCAGGACGTGGACGTCATCACGTCCCTGGGCGTGGAGATTCAGTACGACACCCGGATCGGCAGCGACGTCACCATGGAGCGGCTCCGCGACGACTACGACGCCGTGCTGGTGGCGGTGGGCCTGTGGATGGGCCGCTCCACCCGCGTCAAGGGCGCGGAGGCCGACGGCGTCTACCGGGCCGTGGAACTGCTGCGCAAGGTCGCCGACGGCGAGAGCATCCCCGTTCCAAAGCAGGCCGTGATTATCGGCGGCGGCAACGTCGCCATGGACATCGCCCGCACCCTGGCCCGCCTGCAGAAGCAGCATTACGGCCAAGTGGCCATCACGCTGACAGCGCTCGAAGACCTCGACCACTTCCTCGCCGATCCGGACGAGATCAAGGAGGCCCGCGAGGAAGGTGTCGAGATCCTCGACGCGCGCGGCCCGCAGGAAGTCGTGCTCGACAGCTCGGGCCGCGCCACGGGGCTGCGCACCTGGAAGGTGCTATCCATCTTCGACGAGCAGGGCCGCTTCGCCCCCAAGTACGACGAGACCGACGAGATCATCCACGCCGGCGACATGGTGGTGGAGGCCATCGGCCAGGCCGCCGACGTCAACCTGCTCGGCGAGGCACTGACCGAGGCGCTGGAATGGAACCGCGGCCGCCTCAAGGTGGACGAACAACTGCGCACCTCCGCGGACTGGCTGTGGGCCGCCGGCGACATGGTGCGCGGGCCAGACGTAGTCTCCGCGGTCGCCGACGGGCACCGCGCCGCGGCCAGCATCAACGACCACCTCTCCATTCGGGAGCAAGCCGCATGAGCCCCATGAAAGAAGGCGAGTCAGCCAGCTACCAGAAGATCAAATCCATGACCACGCTGAAGGACGTGCTGGCGGTGGCCACGTCCTTCGAGGCCAGCGCGCGGGACTTCTACACCGGCCTGATCCCCAAGGTCAGCAAGAACTTCCGCTGGCTGGTGGAGGATCTGGCCCGCGAGGAACAGGGCCACTACGACCTTTTCACGAGCCTGGCACAGCGCGACGACATCGAGGGCGCCATCCAGGCCGAGATCGAGCGCCCGGTCACCGACGGCAAATTCGCCGACGCCGTCATGATCCCGGACCTGGGCGACAACCCCGACGACCAGTCCGTGCTGCAATACGCCATGGGCCGCGAGCACCTGGCCATGACCCACTACCGGGCGCTCGCCGACAGCACCGCGGCGGGACCGATCAAAGAGCTGTTCGAATACCTCGCCAACGAGGAGGCCAAACACAAGGAGGAGTTGGAGAAGCTCTACTACGAGACGGTGCACTCGGGCGGGGTTTGAGGCACCGCTCCCTGCGAAGGCAAACACGGCCGACGCCGGGACGCGGATAGATAGGCACGCGACGACGCGAAGGAACAAGGCTGCACGGTCAAGTCACGGATGTGGGCCATGCGCCTCGCGGACTGAGGTTTTGTCTGTCGTCGCGGCGAGGACGCCGCTCCCACAGCAGCGGACGGCCGTAAGGCGTAAGGCCGACGCCCGACTCCCGTCTTCCCCTTCGCGTCATCCCCTTCGCGCCTTCCCCTTCGTGCCTTCGCGTCTCCGCGTGCCCCTTGGCCACACTCGCGTCTTCCCCTTCGCGCCTTCGCGGCTTCGCGTGCCCCTCTTCTCCCACGGCAGCGCCTCTCCCCTTCGCGTCCCCCTCTTCCACGCCCCCGCAACCACAGACAAAGCCCCACCCCACGAGCCGCATGGGCTAGACTCACGCGACGCGACTTCGAGCGCCGCGGTATGCCCGATCACAACGACACAGACAACCCCGACGGTTTCCCTACAGACGCAAAGCCCACGGAGGCATCCGCGCAGCGCTTCGCGGAGCTTTGCTTCGCGCACTCCCTGCACCTGGTGCTGATTGCCCGGGTCAACGGCCGCATCGAGCGCTGCAACCGGGCCTGGCGCGACGTGCTCGGCTGGGAGCCGGACGACCTGGTGGGCAAGTCCTTCCTGGGGTTCGTGCATCCGGACGACCTGGAGCGCACGCGGCACGAGGCGGGACGTCTCGGCGCCGGCCAGGAGACCAAGTATTTCGAGAACCGCTATCGGCACAGCGACGGGCGCTGGCGGACCCTGGCCTGGTCCGCGGTGGCCGATCCGTCTGCGCGGCGCATCTACGCCATCGCCCATGACATCAGCGACCAGCGCGAGGCAACCACCGCGCTGATGCACCAGCGCCAGCAGATGCGCGGCCTCATGGCTGTCTCGCCGGTGGGCGTCTTCCATGCCGGCACCGATGGCCGCATCACGAACGTGAACCGCTGCTGGACCGATATCACCGGACTGAGCGAGCATCAGTCGCGCGGCGACGGCTGGCTTTATGCCGTGCACCCCGATGATCACGCTCGGGTCGCCACGCACTGGCGGCAGGTGGTGGCCGAGCGGGCACCACTGCAGGAGGAGCTGCGTTTTCAGGCCAGCCGAGACCGCGACGTCTGGGTGCTGGCCCGCGTCGAGCCCGAGCGCGGCGTGGACGGGGTGCACACCGGCTTCGTCGGTACCATCACGGACATCACGGACCTCAAGGCGGCACAGGCGGCGCTGCAGCACAGCCGCGAGCATTTCCGGGCCGTGGTGCAGGACACGCCGCTGTTGATCTGCCGCTTCCAGCAGAGCGGCTTAATCAGCTTCGTCAACCGCGCCTATGCGGACTATTTCGGCACCACGGCCGAGGCGCTGGAGGGCACGTCATTCCTCGATGCCATCCCGGAGGCGGAGCAGCGGCAGGTCTGGCGCAACATCCAGGCGCTGAGCCTGGCCGCGCCTCAGTCGACCCATGAGCACCGGGCGCGTACGTCCTCCGGCGAGCTGCGCTGGCAGCGCTGGACCAGCCGGGCGCTGTTCGACGCGGCGGGCGAGTTGCTCGGCTACCAGTCCGTCGGCGAAGACATCACCGAAGGCAAGCGCCAGCGGCATCTGCTGACCCTCGAGGCCCGGCGCGCCGAGGTCCTGCTCGCCCTGCCGCGGCTCGCCGAGGACTGCGACGAGGCGGAATTCCTCCAGCGCGGCCTCGCACTGGCGGAAGACATCACCGGCAGCAGTGTCGGGCACGCCCACCTGGTGATTGGCGATGAGCAGCAGCTCGAAGCCCTGCCCTGCACCAGACACGCGCTCGACGCCCGGCGGGGACCAGCACCCGCCACCCCCGACCTCGAGGCCGCGACCCGGCTCTGGACCGACGCCCTGCACCACCGGGAGCCGGTGGTGGTGAACGACTGCCCGGCCGCGGGGATTGTGGTCCTGCTTGCGGAGGACGCGCCGCTGGTGCGCGCGCTCACCGTGCCGGTGCTGGAGCGGGGCCAGGTCGTGATGCTCATCTGCGTCGGCAACAAGGCTACCGACTACCAGGACATCGACGTGCGGTCCGTGCAGCTCCTGGCCAACGCGCTCTGGCGCATCACCCAGCGCGACCGGGACCTGGCAAGGCTGCGGCTCGCCGAGCGCGTGCTGCACGATACCGCCGAGGGAATCGCCATCACCGACCCGGACGGCAACCTGGTGGCGGTGAATCCGGCCTTCGAGCGCATCACCGGCTACCGCGAGGACGAGGTCCGCGGCAGCAACCTGCGCACGCTGAGCGCCGAACGTGACGAAGCGCGCTTCTACGGCGATCTCTGGGCGGCGCTGAAGACCAACGGGCAGTGGCGCGGCGAGGTCTGGAACCGCCGCAAGAACGGCGAAATCTATCCGCAGTGGCTCAGCATCAGCGCGGTCCACGACGCCCGTCAGCACCTGAGCCACTATGTCGGCGTGCTCAACGACATCTCCGACATCAAGGCGGCGCAGGAGCGCATCGACTACCTCGCCCGGCACGATGCCCTCACCGGGCTGCCGAACCGCGCGTCCTTCCTCAAGCAACTGGAGCAGGCGCTGCAACAGGCCCTCGGTGCCGGCAAGCCGCTGGCGGTGCTGCTCATCGACATCGACCGATTCAACCTGGTCAACGACAGCCTCGGCCACCGCTTCGGCGACCGCATCCTGGTGGCCATCGGCGATCGCCTCCTGGTGCGGCGCGACGTCGGCGACGTGCTGGCGCGCCTGAGCGCGGACGAGTTCGCGCTGCTCAGGTCCAGGCGCGCCGGCGCCAGCGACGCGGCGGAACTGGCGGCGTCGCTGCTGGCCGACCTCAGGCGCCCACTCACGTTGAACGACCAGGAGCTGTTCCTCACCGCCAGCATCGGCATCAGCCTATTCCCGGACGACGCGGACGACGCGGAGCGCCTCGTGCGCTACGCGGACCGTGCCCTGGACGCGGCCAAGGGCTCCGGCCGCAACGGCTTCCGCTTCTTTACCCAGACGCTGAAGGAGGGTGCGCGCAACCGCTTGATCCTGGAAAACGCGCTGCGAGGCGCCGTGGCCCGCGACGAGCTGCGGCTCGCCTTCCAGCCACAGGTCGCGCTGCACAGCGGCGCGCTGGCCGGTGCCGAGGCGCTGGTGCGCTGGCAGCACCCGACCCTGGGCGAGCTGTCACCGGCCGAGTTCATTCCCGTCGCCGAGGAGATCGGCGCCATCGGCGAGATCGGCCTCTGGGCGCTCGATGCCGCCTGCCGGCAGCTCGCTACCTGGGACGCCGCCGGCTTCCACCTGCCGTTGCTGGCCGTCAACCTGTCGGTGCAGCAGTTGGAGCGGCCGGGCTTCGTCGACGAGGTCGCCGACGCCTTGACGCGTCATGACGTGCCCGCCGCCCGATTCGAGCTGGAGGTGACAGAGTCCATGCTCATTCGCGATCCGGACGCGGTGCGCGAGACCCTGCACGCGCTCTCCGCGATCGGCATCCGCATCGCGGTGGACGACTTCGGCACCGGCTATTCCAACCTGGCACTGTTGCGCATGCTGGCGTTGGACCGCATCAAGATCGACCAGAGCCTGGTGCGCGACCTCGGCACCCAGCCGGACGCCGACGCCATCGTGCGCGCCATCGTCGCCATGGCCGCCGGGCTGGAGCTGGAGACCATCGCCGAGGGCATCGAGCACCGCCGCCAGTCCGACTGGCTGACGCGCGAGGGCGTCGCGGTGGGCCAGGGCTATTGGTTCGACCAGCCGCTGGAGCCGGACAAGCTGGCGCGAAAGTATCGACACATCGCCGCAGTCGGGGACTGACAGCGCCGCGGCCGCCACCGGCGGCGGCGTGGCTGGTGCCGACACCGGACTCCCTGGCATCATCCGCAGACCATCGCCGGCGGCCAACGGGGAGCACAGTACCTTGAGCAACCTCTTTCAAGATGAGCTGCGGCTCGACGACGGGCTCATCTACCTGAACCACGCCGCCATCGCCCCCTGGCCCGCGCGCACCGTCGCGGCCGTGCAGGCGCTGGCGACGAGCCTCGGTCGCACGGGCTCGAAGGCCTACCTGGACTGGGTCGCCACCGAGCGCCGGCTGCGCGAGCGCCTGGCCGCGCTCATCGGCGCCGCATCGGCGGACGACATCGCGCTCAGCAAGAGCACGTCGGAGGCACTGTCCTTCGTCGCCGAAGGGTTGGACTGGCAGAGCGGCGACAACGTGGTGGGCATCCGCCAGGAGTTTCCGTCCAACCGCATCGTCTGGGAGGCGCTGGCCGCGCGCGGGGTCGAATACCGGCAACTGGACCTGGACACCAGCACCGACCCGGAGGCAGACCTGCTCGCCCTGTGCGATGACCGCTCCAGGCTCTGCGCCGTGAGCTGGGTGCAGTATGCGAGTGGTCTGCGGCTGGACCTGGCGCGGCTCGGCAGCGAGCTGCGCGAGCGCGGCGTGCTCTTCTGCGTCGACGGCATCCAGGGGCTCGGCGCCCTGCCCTTCGACCTCGCCGAGATCCCGGCGGACTTCATCGCCGCCGACGGCCACAAATGGATGCTGGGGCCGGAGGGACTCGCGCTGTTCTGGGTACGGCCGGCACTGCGGGAGACGCTCAAGCTCACCCAGTACGGCTGGCACATGGTGGAGCACGCCGGCGACTTCGATCGTAAGGACTGGCGCCCGGCGGCGAGCGCGCGGCGCTTCGAGGCCGGCAGCCCCAACATGCTCGGCATCCATGCCCTGGAGGCGAGCCTGTCGCTGCTGCTGGCGGTGGGCCTGGACGCCATCGGCACGGGCATCGCCGAGCGCAGCGCCCGGCTGGTGGAGCTCATCGACCGCCATGGCCTGGAGCTGCTGAGCCCGCGGGCACCCGAGCGGCGCGCCGGCATCGTCACCTTCCGCGTGCCGGGCGTGGACAACCAGGCGCTCTACCGCGCCCTGATGCAGCAGGACGTCATGTGCGCGCACCGCGGCGGCGGGCTTCGCTTCTCGCCACACGCCTACACGCCCATGGAGCAATTGGACCAAGCGCTGGAGCAGGCGCTGGCGGCCGCCCAAGGCGCGCCCCGGTAGGTCGGGCCGCTGTCGTTGTCGTTGTCGAGTATCCGACCACGATTACGACCACGAGCACGAGCACGAGCAGAGACGTCGACCAGGTTCCCGGCCCCGGCCTCCCGGTTGGCGCCCTGCGAAGTTGGCTGAACCGGGGTATTCACGTTGTTTCTGAACCGTTCCCCAATCTACGCGCCCTCCCCAACCCACAGATTCAAGCGCACAGCCGCGAGGAGTCACCATGTTCGAGGCAACCAAGGTAGGCCGCACCGTCAGCAAGGATGAGTTCAAGGCCCAGCGTGACGAGCTGCGCACCGAACTGCTGGAGGCGCAGCGGCGGCTGCGCGCGAGCAACATCCCGGTCATCGTCATCGTCGCGGGCGTGGAGGCCGCCGGCAAAGGCGAAGTCGTGAATCGCCTCAACGAGTGGCTGGACACCCGCGGTGTGCAGACCCACGCCTTCTGGGAGACCAGCGACGAGGAGCGCGAGCGCCCCCGCTACTCGCGCTTCTGGCGCGCCCTGCCGCCACGGGGCGAGATCGCCATCCTGTTCGGCGGCTGGTACCTGGACCCCATCGAGCACCGTTTCCAGGGCCACTGCTCCGACGCGGCGCTGGATGCGGAGCTGGCGCGCATCGTGGACTTCGAGCGCATGCTCACGCAAGACGATGCCCTCATCGTCAAGTTCTGGTTCCACTTGAGTGAGAAGGATCAGAAAAGGCGCCTGAAGGAGCTGTCCCGCGACGACCGCAGCCGCTGGAAGATGCTGCCCGAGAAGTCCAAGTTCTCCGAGCAGTACGCGCTGTTCGAGCACGTCGCCGAGCGGGTGATCCGCCAGAGCGACCGGGGTATCGCGCCCTGGTACCTGGTGGAGGCCGAGGACACCCGCTACCGCGACCTCACCGTCGGCAAGACCCTGCTCCAGGCCATCCATGCGCGCCTGGGCCAGCAGGTGGTCACCGAGCCCGCAACGCCGCCAGATCCGTTGCAGTTGCCCGAGTCCGCCAGCGCACAGATCACCATCCTGGACCAGCTCGACCTCACCAAGTCGCTCACCAAGGAGGAGTACAAGGAGCAGCTCAAACAGCTCCAGCAGGAGGTCAACGACCTTGCCTGGACCGCGTACAAGCAGCGCCGCACCACGGTGCTCGTGTTCGAGGGTGTGGACGCCGGCGGCAAGGGCGGCGCCATCCGCCGCATCACCAGCGCCGTGGACGCGCGGCTCTACCGGACCATCCCGGTGGCGGCACCCACCGACGAGGAGAAGGCCCACCACTACCTCTGGCGCTTCTGGCGGCACATCCCGCGCGCCGGGCACATCATCCTCTATGACCGCTCCTGGTACGGCCGCGTGCTGGTGGAACGCGTGGAAGGCTTCGCCAAGGACGCGGAGTGGCGCCGCGCCTATAGCGAGATCAACGACTTCGAAGAGCAACTCGTCGAGAACGGCGCCATCCTGATGAAGTTCTGGCTCCAGGTGAGCGACGAGGAGCAGCTACGACGTTTCAAGGACCGCGAGGACACCCCCTACAAGCGCTACAAGATCACCGACGAGGACTGGCGCAACCGGGAGAAGTGGCCGCAATACAAGGCCGCCGTCAACGAGATGGTCGCCCGCACCAGCACCGAATACGCCCCCTGGACCCTGGTGGAGGGCGACGACAAGCAGTACGCCCGTATCAAGGTGCTACAGACCGTCTGCGACGGCCTGCGCGAGGCGCTCAAGAAGTGCAACGGCGCCAACGGCACCGGCGTCGTGCGGTGCGGTGACATGCTGCGGGCGGATGATGGCTGCGAAGATGGTTGAGATGGGGCCGAAACGCCGCTAGTGCCGCGGCGTTTCGTCAGCGCTTGCGTAGCCCCGGCCGCATCCAGGGCATCGGTCCCGGCGGCATGGCTCCGGGCGCCGGCGGCGGAAAGCCGAACCGCGGCAGCGTTGGTGGCATCCTGAACCGCGACCCCTGCATCTGCTTCGTCAACGCATGCAGGCGTCGCTGCTGGTGCTGCTTGAAGTGTGCGATCTCCTGCTGCTGGTGCGCATCGAAGCGGCGCTTCTCCTCCTGCTGAAACGCGGCGAACCGCTCCTGGTCCTGTCGCTGCTTCACGCCGAAGCCGCGGCGCTCGCGCTCCTGGTGGGCCAGAAACGCCTCCCAGTCGCGGTCCCACCAGTCCGGCTCCAACTCCGCGAGACCCTCCTCGGCGTCCGGCCCCTGCGCCGTTCGCGCCGCCGCGGTTGGCTGCATGCCCCCTGGGCTCCCCGGTGGCGGAGCGTTGAGGATGTCCCGCACCCGGGCCAGCAGGCCTTCGTCCTCCTCGCCCTGCGGCAATGCCAGCCCGGGTACCGGCTGGCCCGAGTGCGCGCCCTGCCCCACACCTGTCAGCGGCGTGTTCAGAAGCTCGGCCAGCCGATCGAAGAAGCCCCTGTCGTCACTGTCTGTCATGGTTCGACTCCCGGCGCCTTCAGCCGTGCTGGACATTGATGAAGTTTGAACGCCGCATCAGCAGCAGCGCGCCGATGACGAGCCAGACGAGCAGGGACAAAGCGGGCAGCATCTGACGCCTCCAAGAACAACCGAAAGAAAGCCTGGACAGCATGCGGCATGCACGCGTCCAGCGGTAGCGCCGTTCCCCTGAGAGTTGTCCAGTCGGAACCCCGTTCACCGTGTCCTCGACAGACGGGCACGGGCATGGTGGGCCGAGCGTTGACGGGGATGGCAGACGAGGACGCCACAACGCGGCAGGCGCGCCCGGAGGGCTTTGTCATGACCTCGGTCAGACGGCCCGCCGAGGCAACTGCGTCCTCGCCGCGACGAGATGCCGATCGCGCCGAGGACGGCGCTCCCACGGCGACCCGACCTGTAGGATATCTAGCCGTTAGCAGCAACCCCGCGGCTGCCTCGACAGTTACCCCTACCGCACCCAAAGTCTCTCAGTATCGGGGCCATGGCTAACGTGCCTGCAGGACTGCCCCGGTGCTGCAAGCAGCCCACGCGTTCCGTGCATCCCGCCTCGCCCGGCATTACCGAACCGCAACCGCTTTCATTTCTTTACAGTGCTCCCCGCATTGTTGTCCTAATCTTGTGACTTGCGTCACTGTAGGGTCACAGGCTTTCGCTCGGAGTTCAGCGTCGCAGCAAGCAAATCTTTTGCCAAAATGAAAGACCACGCTGGGGATAATGACAAATGAACAACACCAGACGCATCGATGCCCGCCGGTTGGGTGCCCCCACCGCGAATGAGCAACGGGTTGGTGGGTTCCCTCTGCTGAACTATCGCTCCAGTGGCATTGATCTCGTTCACGATATCGATTTCGGGCCAAACGGAATCACCTGGACCCAGGATGCGAACCTGTTCAAGACCCAAGCCCGGCTCGATGTGACTGTCGTTGATCAGCTTATCGCGCTGGTACCGACGATCACCGACGCACAGGGCCTGCATTTTGTCGTTCCGGAGGATTTCGACACCGCCAGTGGCGCCATGACCTGGTGGGGTGCGAGGGCTTGGGCGAAATGGCTGGGCCTCATCGGGTTCGCCGGCGCCGGCGGCTGGCGCCTCTGTTCGGCCATCGGCTGCAACGGCAGCGCGCCGCGCGCCGGTAGCGGCGCGACATGCAGCGAGATCGGACGCTTGCACTACGCCGGTGGCGACGTCGACGCCGGCGATCCCATCACCAGCAACCGTTACCTGACCGGAGCCTTTCCCCGTCTCCAGAACGACCTCTACTGGACTGGCACCGAGTATGCCGCGAACGCCGACGGTGCCTGGCTATTCTCCACAACCGACGGCTTCCAATACTTCGGTGCCAAGCAACATAAACGCTTGGCCTGGGCTGTCCATGAGGGACCCGTCGGCGCCACGCGGCTGACGGACGTGAGCCCGTTGGAGAGACTTCTGTGCCTCACCACCCTCGACACTGCCACCTGCCGACGGCGGCAAATGCAGCAAGCGTCGAGATGACGCTGACGAATCACGGCCCGCGTATGTTACCCGCAACGCCGCAGGCAACTCGAC
>NZ_JAJDNQ010000002.1 GCF_022340605.1 Thiohalocapsa sp. | reverse complement strand
CGGCATCCCCTACGTCAGCGACGGCATGGCGACCTGGAGCCCGCCGTCGTTCCTGCCCCGGGATCAGGCATCGGGCGGCATCCTGTTCTTCGACGAGCTCAATGCCGCGCCACCGTTGGTGCAGGCCAGCCTCTACCAGCTGACGTTGGATCGGCGGGTCGGCGAGTACGAGCTGCCGCCCGGCTGGCGCATCGTTGCTGCCGGCAACCGCGCCGAGGACGCCTCGGTGGTGTACCGGATGCCCGCGGCGCTCGCCAATCGCTTCGTGCACCTGGACTTCGAGGTCGACGTCGACGACTGGGTCGCCTGGGCCATGGAGGTGCAGATCCACCCGCTGGTGATCGCCTTCATCCGCGCCCGCCGGGAGCTGCTCCTGGACATGAAGAACCTGGAGCGGGCCTTTCCGACGCCGCGCGCCTGGGAAATGTTGTCCGACGTCGTCAACCGCATGGGCTCGCCGAAAGAGGCCGCCGACACCCTGATTGGCGTTGTCGGGGAAGGGGCGGCGCTGGAGTTCATCGGCTTCTGCGAGCGCTCGCTGACCGAGCAGGCGATGCTGAAGATCCTGAAGCGTCCTGAGAAGGCCAAGCTGCCCACCGGCGTGGGTGAGCTGTATGCCCTGATCAGCTACGTTTCGGCGCGTGCGAAAGACGACGCGGTGCTCGACAGCGCGGCGCGCCTGCTTGCGCGGCTCTCGCCGGAGCTCGCGGTGCTGCTGATTGGCGACATCCTGCGGGTCAACCCGGCCTTGACGCGCAAGCCGGGGTATCTCGACTTTATCCGTCAGCACGGCGATCCGCTGGTGTGAGCAATACGCTGCCCGAGTCGTTCACGCGAGCGCGGCTGCAGCTGATGCTGCGCCATCCCTTCCTCGCCGCCGCCACGGCCCGCTACCCCATCGTCGACGCGACCGAGAAGCCCTGGTGCGACACCACGGCGACGGACGGCTACTACATCTATGTCGATGCACCGTTCTGCGCGGGTCTCTCCGAGGCGCAGACGATGGGCGTGCTGGCGCACGAGGTCATGCACTGCGTGCTGGGCCACATCGACCGGCGTGGCGGACGTGACCGCCGCCGCTGGAATGAAGCGATCGACTACGCGACAAACCTTTTCCTCATCGACCGCGGCTTTACGCTGCCGGCGTCAGGGCTGCTCGACCGCCGCTACCGCGGCCTCACCGCGGAGGAGATCTACGAGCGCTTGCCAAGCGCCGAACAGGATGATGGCCCGGGAGCATCAGCATTGCGCGGCCGAGATACCAGGGATGATCCGCAGCGGAGCTCGGCAGGGTCGGACCTGCATCTGGACCTCTCGGACCTAGAGGGCGCCGCGGAGCGGCGGGCGGAGTTCCCGACCCCGCTCGAGCGACGGCGCCTCAGCATTACCCTGACGCGTGAGGTGACCAGCAAGCTGCAAGGCCGCCAGGCAGGCCTCTTAGCCGAGGGGGTCAAGCGCGCAACCAGCGCCCAGGTGCCCTGGCAAAATCTGCTTGCGCGCTTCTTCACGGGCCTGCGCCGCAACGATTTCCGGCTCTTCCCGCCGAACCGGAAACACCTATGGCGCGGGCTCTACCTGCCAAGCCTCGGGACGCCGGGACCCGAGCACGTTGTGGTCGCCATCGACACGTCCGGTTCCATGAGCGCCGAGACCCTGGGGAAGGCCCTGGGCGAGCTGGACCAGCTGCGCGCCGTGAGCGAGTGCCGGCTGACTTTGCTCGAGTGTGACACCGAGGTTCGGGTGGTCTCCGCTTTCGAGCCTTGGGAGCTCTCCACCACCGCGTTCGACGGGCGGACATTTCAGGGTCGTGGGGGCACCGATCTGCGGCCGCCGTTCAACTGGATTAGTGAGCACTTGGTGAGACGAGGTGACTACCCGGACGCGATTTTCTGCTTCACCGACGGCTACGGGACATTCCCCGGTCGTGCGCCCCCATACCCAGTGATCTGGATCGCACCCCGGACTGGCATCGCCAAGGCTCCCTTCGGGCAGCTACTGAACCTGGACTGAGCAAAAACACAGCGTCTCACGCGCTGCCAACCGAGGTCCACCAACAATGTTAGCGCGAAGCGCTCAACTGACAGCCCCGCGAGCAGGTCGTAGCCTTGATCGTCGCAGTGGAAATGAAAGTACATGTACTGGTGGATGTTTGCTGCCCGTGGCGCCAGGCCGGCGAGTCAGGACGATCAGGCGGCGACGCCAACGGCCGCTGCCTGATGCGTGGGCGGTCTATAGCTCCGGCCGCGGCGTCTTGACGGTCTCCAACGGCAGGATGGGGTATTCCACCTGCGGTTGCTCGCCGGTGAGGCTGCGCAGGAACTCGGCGATGGTGGCCACCTCGTCGTCGGTGAGCTTGGCGCCAAGTTGTGCGGTGCCCATCACGGCCACGGCCTGATTCAAGTCCCATACCTCGCCGGAGTGAAAGTAGGGGGCGGTGAGCGCGATGTTGCGCAGCGGTGCGGCGCGGAACACGTATTCGTCCGAGGCGGTATGGGTCACCCGGAACCGGCCCTTGTCGCCCGGCGGCAGGATGTCGGCGCCAGGGCGCTTGATCAGGCCGAACGGAAAGTACGCCTGGCCGCCGACGTTGACGCCGTAGTGGCAGCTCGCGCACCCCTTGTCGATGAACAGTTCTAAGCCCGCCTTCTGCTCGTCATCAAGGGCGGCGTCGTTGCCCTCCAAAAACTGGTCGAAGGGCGAGTTAGGCGTCACCAGCGTCACCTCGAAGGCCTCGATGGCCTTGGCCATGTTGTCGAAGGTGACCGGGTTCTCCTCGCCGGGGAAGGCGCTGCGGAAGTGCGCGACATACTCGGGCATGCTGTTGAGCGTCGTGACGACCCGCTCTGGCTGGTTGGCCATCTCAACGCCGGCCTGCACGGGTCCTTTGGCCTGGGCCTTCAGGTCCTCGGCGCGGCCGTCCCAGAATTGGGCGACGTTGAACACCGCGTTCAGCACCGTGGGCGCGTTGCGCGGACCCTTCTGCCAGCCGTGACCGACGGAGGTGGACAGGTTGTCGTCGCCGCCGGTGCCGAGGTTGTGGCAGGTGTTGCAGGAGATGACGCCCGAGGCAGACAGGCGCGGATCGAAGAAGAGCATCTTGCCGAGCTCGATCTTCTCGCGTGTGACCGGGTTGTTCGCGACCGCGTGCAGGCCGTAGGGGACGGGCTCCAAGCCGGCGTCTTTCGCCTTCTGGCGTAGATCAGCGTCAGTCGCGGCAGCGGCCGTGGCGACGAAACAGGTTGCGGCGGCTAATGTGATGATGCGTTTGCCCATGGTGACCTCCTCTCGCGTATTGATCTCGACACGAAGCTTCGCCGGATGCCAACGAGTCTGACGCTAGACGCGTAGCCGCCGAAAGACAATGGCAGTCGGCATGGAATCCTGACGCCTCCTCCGTTGCGGGCAGACGCGGAGGGACCCTCGGGCTAGCCGATCGAGCTGACCTACGCGCGGGTGCGGCCCATCCAACACGCGGCGACGCCGCGTGGCCTGGATACTGATCGTGCACGCTCCGCAGCTCACCCTGGCCTAGCCGGACAACAAGCGCGGCCGGCGATTCCACCGGCCTTGGTTCCGCTTACCCTCGGAGCCGGCGTCAGATCTGCTTCTTGCAGAAGTACCAGTCGGTGCATTCATAGCCCTCGTCCATGCGGGCGGCCGCAGCCTCGGCAGTGGCCGGTGGCGGCACGATCACCTTATCACCCGGCTGCCAGCCCTCAGGCGTGGCGACCTTGTTCGCGTCGGAGGTCTGCATGGCTTTGACCAGCCGCACGAACTCGTCGATGGAGCGGCCGTTGCTCATAGGGTAGTAGACCATGGCGCGCAGGACCCCCTCGGGATCGATGATGAAAGTGGCGCGCACGGCCGAGGTATCGCTCGCGCCCGGCTGGATCATCCCGTAGGCCTTCGCCACCTGCATCGACAGGTCCGCGATGATCGGGAAGCTGATGTCGACGCCGAACTTCTCCTTGATGTTGCGCTCCCACGCGATATGCGAGTAGTGGCTGTCGATGGACAGGCCGAGCAGCTCGCAGTTGATCTCCTGGAAATCCTTGTGGCGCTTGGCGAAGGCGATGAACTCGGTCGTGCACACGGGCGTGAAATCGGCCGGGTGTGAGAACAGCACCAGCCACTTGCCACGGTAGTCCTCCAAGGTCTTCACGCCATGGGTGGTCGGCGCTTCAAAGGCTGGGGCCGGCTCGTTCAACCGGGGCATGCTGGGAGTGCTTTGAGTTCTGGTTTCCATCGTGATCTACCTCTCGGAGTGGGGCTCTGGTCTTTGCACGGCGAGCGTGATGCCCGATGCATGGGCGGCATATTAGAGAATCACGATGTATTGATATAATCGTTTGAAACGGGTGACGGGATCGGGCCAGCCGATTGAGCATTCTCAATCTGGTTCACATGGCGGCGGGCACAAGTCTGTTCGGTGGCGCCTGATCCATCGCCAGCGCACAAGACCAACCGGGGCCCGGCAGTCGGCCCCCATGCATCGATAGAAGGAAGCGCGCCCAGCCGACACGATCATGCAGCTGGGCGCGAGTGACGCTTAATCGACTACAACCCCCAAGCGATCAGAGGCTTGTGGTGATGCATCCACATCCTCACAGCCATTGCGAAAGCAGTGAGGAAGTGTGCTGGGACCTACGCCAAATCGAAGCGATCGGCATTCATTACCTTCGTCCAGGCGGCGACAAAGTCTCGGACGAACTTCTCCTTGTTGTCATCCTGTGCATAGACCTCGGCATAGGCGCGCAGGATCGCGTTGGAGCCGAACACGAGATCGACGCGGGTCGCCGTCCACTTGAGTTCGCCAGTCTTGCGGTCACGGATCTCATACAGGTTGTCGCCCGCGGGCTCCCAGCGATAGGCCATGTCCGTGAGGTTGACGAAGAAGTCGGTCGTCAGGGCACCTTCGCGATCGGTGAGCACGCCGTGCTTGGTGCCGCCGTGATTGGTGCCCAGGACGCGCATGCCCCCGACGAGCACCGTCATCTCAGGGGCGGTCAGGCCCATCAGTTGGGTGCGGTCGAGCATCAGTTCCTCGGCGCTGACGGCATAGTCTTTCTTGAGCCAGTTGCGATAGCCGTCATGGATCGGCTCCAGCGGTGCAAAGGACTCGGCATCCGTCATCTCATCGGTGGCATCGCCGCGCCCGGGCGCAAAGGGCACGCTGATGTCAAAGCCGGCCGCCTGCGCCGCCTGCTCGATACCGACATTGCCGGCGAGGACGATCACATCGGCCAAACTGGCGCCACTGTCTGCCGCGATGCCCTCAAGCGCGTCGAGGACCTTGGCCAGCCGTTCCGGCTCATTGCCCACCCAGTCCTTCTGCGGCGCCAAGCGGATGCGTGCCCCGTTGGCGCCACCGCGCATGTCCGAGCCGCGGAAGGTCCGCGCGCTGTCCCAGGCGGTCGCGACCATTTCGCTGATGCTGAGGCCGCTGGCCGCGATCTTGGCCTTCACGGCATCGACGTCATAATCGGTGCGGCCAGCCGGCACCGGGTCCTGCCAGATCAGGTCCTCCTCGGGAACGTCGGGGCCGAGGTAGCGTGCCTTGGGGCCCATGTCGCGATGCGTCAGCTTGAACCAGGCACGCGCAAACACCTCTGACAGGTAGTCAGGATCTTTGTAGAACCGCTCGGCGATCTCCCGGTAGACCGGATCCATTTTCATGGCCATGTCGGCATCGGTCATGATGGGGTCGTAACGGATCGACGGGTCCTCGACATCGACAGGCCTGTCGGCTTCCTCGATGTCGACGGGCTGCCACTGCCAGGCACCGGCGGGGCTCTTTCTCGACGCCCACTCATGGTTCAGCAACATGGCGAAGTAGCCGTTGTCCCATCGGGTCGGGTGGGTGGTCCAGGCACCTTCGATGCCGCTGGTCACGGTGTTGCGGCCGATGCCGCACTGGGTCTTGTTGATCCAGCCCAAGCCCTGATCCTCGACAGGGGCCGCTTCGGGCTCAGGTCCCAACAGGGCGGCATCGCCATTACCGTGGCACTTGCCGACCGTATGGCCGCCGGCAGTCAGCGCGACGGTCTCCTCGTCGTTCATCGCCATGCGGGCAAAGGTCTCGCGGACGTCCTTTGCCGTCCGCAGCGGGTCGGGATTGCCGTCCACGCCTTCGGGGTTGACGTAGATGAGCCCCATCATCACGGCGGCCAGCGGGTTTTCCAGGTCCCGCTCGCCGGAGTAGCGGCTGTTGGGGTTGTCCGTGGGTGCCAGCCACTCCTTCTCCGAGCCCCAGTAGGTGTCCTTCTCCGGGGCCCAGATGTCCTCGCGGCCGAAGGCGAAACCGAAGGTCTTCAGGCCCATGGACTCGTAGGCCATGGTGCCGGCGAGGATAATCAGGTCCGCCCAACTGACCTTGTTGCCGTACTTTTTCTTGACGGGCCAGAGCAGGCGGCGCGCCTTGTCTAGGTTGACGTTGTCCGGCCAACTGTTGATCGGTGCGAAACGCTGATTGCCCGTGCCGGCGCCACCGCGGCCGTCGGCGATCCGGTAGCTGCCGGCGGCGTGCCACGCCATCCGGATCATCAGACCGCCATAGTGGCCCCAGTCCGCCGGCCACCAGTCCTGGCTCTCGGTCATCAGGGCGCGCAAATCATGTTTGAGCGCCTCGACGTCCAACTTCTTGACTTCTTCACGGTAGTCGAAGCCGTTCCCCATCGGATTCGTCTTGGTGTCGTGCTGGTGCAGGATGTCGAGGTTCAGTGCATTTGGCCACCAATCCATATTCGACGCGCCAGCGGCCGTGTTCGCGCCATGCATTACAGGGCATTTGCCGGCGCTCGTCGTCACCTCTGTACCCATGTTGGCCTCCGCTCGTGGCTGTAGTGATTTGGCATGCATGTCTCTCGGGGCGCATCACGCCCCAACGTGAGACTAAAGGCAGCGAGCGCAGGCCTCCAATCGTTTGCCCCCATGCCGACGATCGACCGCAACGAACAACATTGATCCAGTAATAGACCAATATTTTTAGCTCGCAGCGCAGAGGGCTTTCGGGGCAGCGCCTGCGCCCGTCGATCACAAGTGGCCGTGGCTTGCAGTCTCCGCGCGCTTTCGCATGCCGTCTGGAGCAAGCCGGGCACACTGCTTGAGCTGCGCACTTGACGGGGCCGAGACGAGTTCCGATCCAGGACGAATCGTTCTGCAAGTCGACGCGACTCTCCCTCGCCAGCACTGCGCCGACGCCGCTCCTCTTTTAGGCGGGTGTCCAATAGGGGTCGGGAGTTGCCTCTCAGGGGTTCTGTCGCGAACGTCCCAGATGATTAGTTAAGCGGACGCCTGATTTTAGGATGGGTAGCCGCCTGAACCGATCAAAAGCCGACATTGATGCCTCCAGTCCAGGACTGGCAGGATTCGGCCCATTGCGGACGGTCGATCCATGCTTTTTGAGTGCACGGGTTGGTGGCGACTGTGGGACGTCCGTTACCGGGGCGCCGAAGCGATCGTGGACGACGCCAAATAATTCATCGCGAGTGGTCGCAATAGCTGGTCTCCGGAGCGGGACGTATACGACGCCAAGCTGGGGCCGTCGGCTTCAGCAATGTTGGAGGCAGGGATACCCCGAAACGCGTCTTGCACGCGGCGACACCCCTGAGTCCAGATCGTAACGCGGCTTTGGCTTCATGAATCCTGTCCCTGAAGGTCAGCACGCCGTACCCCCATCAGGTCGATCTTGTCCTTCGACTCGCGCAGACGCTGCCCCCCGGCTTGCGCGCCACTGGCCAGGCGCCGATCCAGTCCACCGCTGGAACGCTCTGGTGAAGCTAGCGGGGTCTGCGTATCCAAGGATTTCTGCAATCTCGGTCGCCGTCGTCCGCGTGTTCTCCAGCAGCTGACACGCGAGCTCCCGGCGCGCTTCCTCGCGCTGTTCATGAAAGCTGGTCCCTGCAGCCGCCAATTTCCGATTGAGTGTTCGACGGGGAACGCCAATCCGCGCTGCTGCCGCACTCATTGAGCAATCAGGCGAGGTGACCATGGTTCGCAGCAGGCGACGAATCTGCGCGACAACGTCATCCTCGGAGATTCGCTTGAGCTCCCGCACACGCTCCTCCATGAGCTTATGCAGTAGGAAATCCGCACTCGGTACAGGCGCGCCCAGCAGGATGGATTGGAAAACGATACCGGACCGATCGGCGTCGAAGCGAGGTTGCACGCCGAAGAAGCGCTCGTAAGGGCCAACCCGTCTCGGGCGAGAGAACGCAAACAGCACGTCGTCCGGGCGCCACGGCGGACCAAACAGGCTGCGCAGGATGTTGGTTCCGATCGCGATGGCGCACGCCATGATCTGGTCCAGCGAGTCGACCTCCGCATCGAACAGGGTATACCCCAGGATCGAGTGGCTCCCCTCGCTGTCGACCCAGACGGTACCGCCCTGATCCTGCACGTCGAGGTGGCGGGAAAATGCGGCGAGTGCGTCCCCGACGTTAGCAGAGCTTCGTATCAGGTAACCGAGGGCGCCTAGGGACGACGCACCGGCATTTTGTCCCACCAGCAATCCGAAGTGCTCGCAGCCGGTGCGCTCGACACAAAGACCGAGGAGCCGGCCGGCAAAGGCCATCGACAAGGTGTTCTCCGGGTCCTCGAAGAAAGACTCGGTCAGACCAAGCTCTGCGAGCAACTCGGAAGGATCGACACCAAGGGAGCGAAGCACGGCAGGCAGGGCCAGAAGGGGGCCGGCACGCACCATGCCGGCCTCGACGATCAGGCGACCAACGTGCTTCTCACTGTCCGAAGGGGGTGTCAGCATGTGTCGCCCACTGGAGGCATGCCCAGCTTGCGCGAAGTATCAAATCTGCGGCGCGAATCATCAAGAGCACCCCCGCAATTTTTTGTAGATTCTCGCTGACTTGGAGCTGCCTGCGCCTGGCTTGCGGGAGAACGCAGGCGCTCCGATCTGACCCGTCGGGAGCCATGGAACGCGTTTTTGCACCCTTATGGTGCTGCTAATGCCCGACTATTCACCGAACGCTTGTCTCCGCAACCGCGAGGAGAACCATCAGTGACGACGCCAATACTGGGGAGATCTTCCTTGCTGCCGCCGCGGCGCTGCTGTGGGGCGCTGGCGATTGCGGCATGCCTCTGGCTAGGGGCTGGGCACGCCGCCGACAGCGGTCCCCGCCACCACGCCGAAGGCCGATACGACGCGGCCACCGGGGCCTACACAGTGGCCCCGGGGGATAACCTTGATGCCATCGCCGAGCGACTCGGCGTCAGCGTCGGTGAGCTGCGAGCGACGAACAACCTCACCTCGGACATCATCGACATGGGCCAGCAACTGGTGGTCGCAGGTGAAGCGACGGCCGCTCTGCCGAAATATGCGCCCGTCGTGCCGGCGAAGATCACGACGCCCGACACGGTCGAGACCCGGATCGGCACCTTGCGCTTCAAGGACGGCACACCGGACCCCGCTACCGCGCGGCTCGCCTACGACCAGCTCGATTTCAGCCGGGGCATTGATGCCTTCCTGACCGGCATGTCGGCAACATCGGTCCATGCCCTGTGCCGCGGCTTCGATGAGGCGGGGATCAAGCTCAACCATGGCATCGGCATCAGCGCGGACCTGTTGGATGCCCGCTCGCT
>NZ_JAJDNQ010000001.1 GCF_022340605.1 Thiohalocapsa sp. | reverse complement strand
GTGAAGCCGAGGATGCACCGCAGCACGATCAGCGCGATGGGCTTCTCGTAAACCGCGGGCAGGACGGCCTCGGGCCGTAACCGCTGGAAGTTTCCGGTAGCCCGCTTCAGTGCCTCGTAGCCGTCATCGAATACGGGAAACTCAACGAAGCCCGGCCCTTTGGGCATCACCAGGAATTCCGACGTCAAGCACGCAAAGACCTGATCCACGTAGAAGTCCAAGTTGGACTGAATCTCGTCGAAGCTTGCTTCAAAAGGATACGACATCGTCGGCCTCCAACTCTGCGTGGCTCGCAAGCGGGTACGGCAAGGGCGCCGGCTCGGCAATGGCTTGGGACTTCAGGCTCGCGACAATCTCATCCAATGGCCCCCAGCGCGAGATCGCCTCGGCCACTCTCGCGAGCTTGTCGGTCATGGTCAGCTCGCGCTCCCACCCGTGGCGCAGATGCCAGATCGCCATGCGCGTCAAATGCCCGAAGGCGATGCAGCGGGTGTCGCCCAAGGTCGGCGTCCGGCCCGCCTCGGTGAGCTGAGCGATGTCGGCTGCGATGACGACGCGCAGCTCGGCCGGGGTCTCGAACAGCCAGCGGCGGCGGGTGCTGCCGGTGGTGCGGCAGACGAAGACGGTGTCGATGATGGATGAGCCGGTGCCGTGGATGTGGATGGAGCCGCTCATCTCAGCGGGACAGGGCAGCGACGCGGAGCAGACCAGACCGGCGTCGAGGATGGCCGCGGCGACGGCGTAGTAGGCCTCGATGCGGTTGTGGTGGTAGGTGAAGGCGAGCGGCGCGCCGGGCTTCAGGGCTGCGGCCATGCGAGCGTAGACGCTGGCCAGGCCGTCGGCGAAGCCGGCGAGGTCGCGCTGCTGGGTGACGTTGCCGGTGAGCTCTTGCGGGGAATGGGTGGATGGGCGGTCGAAGCCTTCGGCCTCGTGCCCGACGAGCCGGCGCAGCCAGACGTAGCAGAAGTCCATCAGCTCCGCGTATTGGACGTTGCCGAAATACGGCGGGTCGGTGAAGACGGCGTCGAGACTGGCCGGCGGCAATTCGGCGGTAGTCGCGCTGGCACAGCGTAGGCTAACGGACCGACACCGGCCACCATCGCGCTGCTCGCCGATCCATTCGCCGGTAATAGGCACCTGGATCTTGCGGCCGCGGTTCTGGCGAATCTCGAAGGGGGCGTCGCACCACCGCTTGGCCTTGGCGTACTTGTCGACGATGTTGATCCAGCCGCCGGAGCCGACCGCGGGCGTGGCGGCCTGCCGCGCGCGACCATGGCCGTTGCGCATGCCGAGCACGTTGGATTCGCACTGCACCAGGCCCACGGGGAAGCCGTGCACCGAGAAGATGTCCAGCGACTTGAGCGCCATGGTGTCGTAGCGGCAGAGCATGTTCTGGTAGCGCAGCAGGTCGGAAAGGTTGGTGGCCAGCGCGTGGCAGATGCGCTCGTCGGCGACGGCGGCGATCTCCCGGCAGCTCAGCTCCAGCGCCAGTAGTTGGCGTGGATTGAACAGCTCGCGGTAGTGCCGGTAGCCCCAGCGGTGCAGGCGGTCGGTCTCGTCGCCTGGCGGGATGGGCTGCGCGGGGACGAAGTCCGGGGACAGCGCATCGAAGCGCGCCGTGGCCTCGGCAACCCGCGCCAGATCGCGCTCGTCGGGCTTCTTGAAGAAGCGCCCGCGGTGCCGGGCCTTGCGGGCTGGATTGTAGTACTCGATGGCGAACAGGCGGTGCCGCGGCGGGCCGGCCTCGGGCCGCGGGTAGCGGTTGGTATGCCCGCAGCCGGGGCAGTCGATGCGGTTGCGGCGCGCGGGTCCGGTGGTGGCGAGCGCGGCGCCGCAGCCGGTGCAGGCGCCGGGGTGCTTGCGGTCGTTGACCTCGTTGAGGTCGCCGCAGCGGGGGCAGATGAGCACGTTCTTTGGATGGCGCTTGTCCTCGGCGAGCAGGTAGCCGGGGAACAGGTCCAGGCTCCGCCCGCAGGCCGCACAGTCCAGCGTCTTGACCCAGAGGAAGTACTTCACCGGGACATCCTCGTCACCATAGAGCGGACAGTCCGTGCGGTAGAGGCTGCCGACGCTCGCCGCCAGCGCGTCCATCAGCACCTGCGCGGCGGGTGCATAGGCATCCAGGTCGAGGTGCTCGATCTCCTCGCGGACGATCCACGCGGACATCGGGTTGATGTCGAAGCCCTGCACGTCGCAGCCGATGCGGTTCGCCTCGATCAGCGGCGTGCCGCCGCCCATGAAGGGGTCCGCGACCTGTACGCCCGGGAAGTCCTGCGGGCGGTAGAAGGCGTCAGCCAGCCGCTCCCGGCCCAGCTCGGCGAGCAAGAGCGCTCGGAACAAGGTGCCGGGCCGCCGCGCAAACCACTTGTGCACGGCGATGATGGGCCGGTAGTTCTGCTGGATCTGCTTTTCCTTAAGCGCCAGGGCGGCGACGAAGGGGACGTCGAAGGCGTGCTCGATGGGCATGGGCCGGAGCGAGAGTCCTGTCCCGGGTGACGGGGGATGAGAGCGCCGGTGGGCGAGTGCCGAAGTCTACGGCATCTGTTCATGCCGGGGATGAAACGGCGCGATCGTGGCTTCAGAGCGGTGCCGCTCCGTCGATGGCTCCAGCCAGTGGCGGCAGCCTGCGCAAACGCTCACGCAGAGAAGCCTTCTTCCACAGGTCTTCCGCCAGTGTTTCCGGGCGGTGGAAGCCGAAAACCTCGCGGGAGCGCGGCGCGGGGTCGCGACCGTTGGTGAAGCGGGTGATGCCCCCGGTGCTTTCGTAGACGAAGGGGAGCGAAGCCTTATTGTCGACCCGAATGATAAGCCTAACCGGGTGAGCGTCGATACGTCAGGCCGGCCGCCGCCGCGGCTCAACAAATCCGCGGCAACTGCTCCCCCGCCAGCCAATCGACGATGCGGTTGCCGCCAAAGGCGGTCTCCATCTGCACGAAGTGGTGGGGGTCCTCGAAGACCTCGCCGATGACGGCGGCGTTCTGGCCCTTCGGATGCGCGCGCATGGCGGCGAGCAGGCGCTCGGCGTGCGCGGCGGGGCAGATGGCGATGAGCTTGCCCTCGTTGGCGACGTTGAGCGGGTCTAGACCTAAGAGCTCGCAGGCGGCGGCGACCTCCGCGCGGACGGGGATCGCCGGCTCCGTGATCTGCATGCCGACGCCGGACTGCTGGGCCAGCTCGTTCAGCGTGCTGGCGAGGCCGCCGCGGGTGGGGTCGCGCAGGCAGTGGATGTCCGGCACGGCGGCGATCATGGCGGCGACGAGGTCGTGCAGCGCGGCGGTATCGGAGCGGATCTCGGTCTCGAAGCCCAGATTTTCGCGCTTGGACATGATGGCGACGCCGTGGTCGCCGATGGTCCCGGAGACCAGGATGGCGTCGCCGGGCCGGGCGCGGTCACCGGAGATGTCGATGCCGTCCGCGACGACGCCGACGCCGGTTGTGGTGATGAAGCAGCCGTCGCCCTTGCCGCGCTCGACGACCTTGGTGTCGCCCGTCACCACCGGCACGCCACACTCGTTGCAGGCCCGCGCCATGCTCGCGACGATGCGCGCGAGGTCGGCGAGCGGCAGCCCCTCCTCCAGGATGAAGCCGGCGGTGAGGTAGAGCGGCCGGGCGCCGCACATGGCGACGTCGTTGATGGTGCCATGCACCGCAAGGCAGCCGATGTCGCCGCCCGGGAAGAACAGCGGCGAGATGACGTGGCCGTCGGTGCTGACGGCGATCCGCCCGGCGGGCGGGCGGAACAGCGCCTGGTCGTTGCCCTGGGCGAGCAGGTCATTGTCCAGGTGGCGGCGAAACAGCTCGTCGATGAGCTGCGCCATGGCGCGCCCGCCGCTGCCGTGGCTCATGTCCACGGCGCCGTGCTGGAGATCCAGCCGC
This sequence comes from Thiohalocapsa sp., assembly GCF_022340605.1. Classification (GTDB taxonomy): domain Bacteria; phylum Pseudomonadota; class Gammaproteobacteria; order Chromatiales; family Chromatiaceae; genus Thiohalocapsa. The sequence continues at coordinate 11,894 of NZ_JAJDNQ010000001.1, read as the reverse complement.
CCGGCATAGCGCGGCCGGGAGGCGTCCGACGCACCCATCACGCCGCCCCCCTCAGCACGGGGTCAGCGCCCTGTTTCGTTGGGCGGAAGCGGCCGTAGCTCCAGTAGGCGGCGCAGGCGCCCTCGGAGGACACCATGCAGGCGCCCATGGGGTTCTCCGGCGTGCAGACGGTGCCGAAGAGCTTGCAGTCGGTGGGCTCCATGACGCCGCGCAGCACGCTCGGGCATTCGCAGCCGCGGATCTCCTTGGCCTGCCCGGGCGCCACCGGGAAGCGCCGCTCGGCGTCGAAGTCGGCGTAGGCGTCCGCGATGCGCAGCGCGCTGTGTGGCAGGCGGCCGAGCCCGCGCCACTCGAAGCTGTCGCGCGGCGCGAACACCTCCGCCATCAGCCCCTGCGCCTTGACGTTGCCGTCGCGGGTGACGGCGCGGGTGTACTGGTTCTCGACCGTGCAGCGGCCCTGGTTGATCTGGCGCACCAGCATCAGGGCGCTCTGCATTACGTCCAGCGGCTCGAAGCCGGCGATGACCACGGGCTTGCCGAATTGTGCCGGGACGAATTCATAGGGCCGGCTGCCGATGATGGTGCTGACGTGCGAGGGCCCCAGGATGCCGTCGAGCTGCACGCCATCGGGTCCGGCGGTCGCGAGGATGGTCTTCAGCGCCGGCGGCGTCAGCACGTGGTTGCAGAACACCGAGAAGTTGCCGAGCCCCTCGGCGCGAGCGACCTTCAGCACCACGGCCGTCGGCGGCGTCGTGGTCTCGAAGCCGATGGCGAACAGCACGACCTGCCGGTCCGCATCGGCGCGGGCGATGGCGAGCGCGTCCTGGGTGGAGTAGATCATGCGGATGTCGGCACCGCCCGCCTTGGCCTTGAGCAGGCTCCGGCGCTCGCTGGCCGGCACCCGCATCAGATCGCCGTAAGTGCACAAGGTCACGCCGTGCTCCACGGCCATGGCGATGGCCTGGTCGATGCGGGCCATGGGCAGCACGCAGACCGGGCAGCCGGGACCATGCACGAAGCGCAGGTTGGCCGGCATCAGGTCCTGCACGCCGTAGCGATAGATGGCGTGGGTGTGACCGCCGCAGAACTCCATCAACCGGTACTCGCGTGCCGGATCGGCCTCGGCGGCGATGGCGCCGGCAAGCCCGCGGGCCAGCGCGCCGTCGCGGAACTCGTCGATGTACTTCATGGCTGATGCCTGGCTCATGGCTGCAAGCCGCCGCCGGCGGCGTCGGTGGCGAATTCCGCCGGGTCCAGCTCGCCCGCGGCGCGGATCAGCGCCAGGGTGCGCTCGGCCTCGTCGGGACTCACCTTGTTCAGCGCATAGCCCACGTGCACCAGCACGTAGTCGCCGACGGCGGCATCATCCACCAGCGCCATGGAAATGGACTTGCGGACGCCCCCCAGGGAGACGACGGCTTCGTCGCTGCCCCGTTCGAGCTCGAGGATTCGGGCGGGTATGGCGAGGCACATGGTGATTCTCCGGACAAATAGTTGTGTCGTGCGCTGGGCGTCCCGCGGCAGATCAGGATACCGACAAGCGATAATCCACGCAGGGATCGACTGCCGTGATGAGCATGCGCGCGCGGGCCCCAATCCGGTCGGGGCGCCCGGCATCCGCCGGCCCCGCGGCGGCGATGTCCGCAAGGCCCTTGGCGACGACGCCCTCGGGGTGAAAGTTCCACTCCGTCGGCGCCAGCATGCGATATCCCAGCACCCGCGTCGTCTCCGGTGCAGCGCCGCGCAGCAATTCCAAGCGATGCACCAGCAGCCCGCGCGCCGCCGGCGCGGCGCCGATGCCGGCGACCATGGCCGTGCCTGAAACCGGCGCCAGCGCCGCGACAGCCGGCGCGCCTACCGGGGCGTCCAGCGGGGCGTCCAGCGGCGCCGCCGCCAGCGCCGCGGAGTCTCGCGCCAGTTCCACCAACAGCGCCGCGAGCCGCGGCAGCAGCCCGTTGCCGTGCACCGCGGCGAGACCGGCAACGAGGCCACCGCGGTGCAGCTCGCGGGCGAAGGGCGTCGTCTCCATGGGCTGGCCGTCCAGCAGCGGCGCCGCGACGAAGGCGTCCGCGGCCAGCGCGGCGGCCAAGCCCTCCAGCAAGCCTGGGGCGAGCGCGCCACCGCTCCCCGCCGGCAGGGTACCGACGTCGCATCGGCCGAGATCGGCGAGCCCCTGCTCCGCCACCATGCGCACCAGCGCCGCGGCAGCCGTGTCGGCCCGCGTCGCCCACGCGTCCAGATCCGCCGCGGTCGTGACCCCGGCGAGCCAGTCGGCCGGCACCGTGCCGAACACCTGCTCCACCGCCGTCAACGCGAGGATGGCAGAGGCATTCTCGAGCACATCGGTGGGCGGCTGGTTGACCGGCGCACCGGGCAGGAACGGATCGGCACCGGCGGTCAGCGCCGCGCGCAGTTGAAGAAACGCGCGCATCGCCGCCGCCATGGCCGCCTCGCGCTCCCGGGCGCTCGTGGTCATGTGCACGACGGCCGGCATGGCATCCAGCCGGATCAGCGCCTTGGGCCAGTCCAGCAGCAGCCGCCAGAGGTGCTCCTTGATGGTCTCTGCGCGCAGCAGCAGCCCGCGGGCGTGCACCACCGACGGCGCCGGCGACCAGCCGAGTGCCGCCTCGCAGGCCACCGCGCAGGCCATGGCCTGAGCCGTGCCGCAGACGCTGAACAGGAGCGGAAGCTGGCTGCTGACGGCGGCGAGCGGCTTGCCGGCGAAGATCCGCGCCGCCGTGAGCGGCCGGCTGGAACGGATGACAGCGCCGGGCGCTGCGCCCGTGCTATGCAGTTCGATGTCGAGTTGGCCGGCGAGGTCGGACACGGGTGGTGAGCTTGCGGTAATGGCTGGGGCAGGGAACGCTAAGGTCTGGGTGTCTCAAGGGCGCCAAATGCTTACAGATGCGTCAATTCTTGCGTTGTGGTGGCCCTGGTCGTGGTCGTGGTCGTGGTCGTAGCCTCGCCAATACTTGATCACGACAACGACAACGACAACAACAACGAACAGAACAATAACAACGAACAGAATCGTCGACCACGACGCTCGCCCTCGGCTCTGCCGGGTTAAGACTTCCGTCGGGTGAGCCCGTGAGTGTAGATGACGAACCGCCCGGACATGGCCCTGTAAACTGCGGGCTTTCGTCAACGGATTCTCACCCGAGATGCTCACCGAACGCGACCTCGCCGCCCTGCGCGCCCCCCTCAGCTTCGAGGCCGAGCTGGCCGGCCGGCATTTGCGCTTCGAGTCCACCTGGGGCCTGTTCTCGCCGCGGGAGATCGACGCCGGCACGGCGCTGCTGCTGCGCCACGTGGAGGTCGAACAAAACGCCGATTGCCTGGACCTCGGCTGCGGCTATGGCGCCATCGGCTGCACGCTCGCGGCGCTGGCACCGGGCGGGCGCACCCTGATGGTGGACAAGGACTTCGTTGCCGTGGACTTCGCCCGGCGCAATGCGGCGCTGAACGGCCTCGCCAACGCCACGGCCCAGCTCAGCAACGGCTTCGATCAGATCGACCCGGCGCTGCGGTTCGACCTCATCGCGAGCAACATCCCGGCCAAGGTGGGCAAGGAGCTGCTGACCCTGCTGCTGCACGATGCCCATGCCCGGCTCAGGCCCGGCGGGCGGCTCTACGTGGTGACAGTGAACGGGCTGCGGGAGTTCATGAAGCGCCACCTGCGAGACGTCTTCGGCAACTACGACAAGCTCAAGCAGGGGCCGCATTACACGGTGGCGCTGGCGCTGCGGTGACGCATGGCGGGCCGCTCGGAGCCGGTGAGGACCTCATGGAAGGTCGGGCTGGAGGACTGCGGCCCAACGCACGGCGCTCGAAGTGACCATCGGCCTGTCAGACCTCCCAGGTCAGCCCGACCTCCCATGAGGACTGCTCCCAGAGGGTCTGCTCCCAGAGGGTCTGCTCTGGCAGCGCCGGCATCGTAGGTGCGCCACTGCCTTTTGTGGCGCGATGACGGCCGCGTGGCTGCCTGCCGCTCAGCAGTTACTCGGGGCGCGGTGCACTGCCTTGCCGCCGGTCGCGGCACCAAGCGTGCCGCTCCCACAAGGATCGTAGGCAGGTTAGCGATAGCGTAACCAGACAATCAACGGCTTACCGGCGCTCAACGTCGGGTTACGCTGCGCTAACCCGACCTCCCATACTTTCACAGCCTTCAAGTGTGCCGCTCCAACAAGTGCTGCTGCAGCAGCCGCATTAAACGCAGCCGCAAGAGATTCTCTCCGCGTCATCTCAGTCGATCTCCGGCAGCTCATCGAGTCGGATCAGCACGCGTCCACCCTCCACCAGGATGGGCACGGGGGTCAGGAAGCGCCCGACGCAGGGCCCGTGGATGCACTCGCCGGTATCCGGCAGGAACAGCGCACCGTGCATGCTGCACTGCACCAAGCGGCCCTCGGCGTCCAGGTGGGTGTTCGGCGACCAGGCCAGCGGCACGCCGGTGTGCGGACAGCGGTCCACATAGGCATGCAGCGCGTCGCCACGGCGGACCACGAAGCCCTCGACGTCCTCCACCTCGAAGCCGCGCGAGCCGGGGTCCGGCAGGTCGGCCAGGGCACAGATCTCGTAGGTGTCGCTCACGGGTTTGCTCCTCGCCACAGGGCGGCGGCGCGGGCACTGTCCACCAGCCCGTCCAGCCCGTCGCGGCCGCATTTGTGGCCGGCGAGCCGGTTCGCGCGCTCCAGCAGCGCGCCGAGCCCGGCGCCAGTGCAAGCCGCCGCGAGCCCGGTCTCCAGCAAGCCATCGATGACGGCGGCGTTGAAGACATCCCCGGCGGCGATGCTGTCGCGCAGCGCGTCCGGCGGATGGGCCGGTGCGAAAACGGGCGCGGCTGCGCCCGCGGCGAGCCCATAGGCACCGTCCGCCCCCCAGGGCAGCAGGCAGAGCCGGGCATCGGTGTCGGCGGCCAACCGCTCGAGGCACACGCGCGGGTCGGCCGTGGCGTCCCCGAGCACCGCCTGCACGTAGGCGCGGGCAAAGATCAGCACGTCGGCACCGCGGAACAGCGCCTCGATGCCGCCGGGGCGAGGCTTCTCGATCTCGACCGACACGGGCACATCCGGGCGCTCCCGCCGCACGCGGGCGATCATGCGTGCGGTCTCGGCAGGATTGCGGCCTTCGAAGTGCACCCACGCGCAGTCCGCGAGCGGCACGGCGTCGAAGTCCGTGGCGGTCAGTTCCGGCAGGTCGCGGTGATGAACGATGGTGCGGCTGCCGGTGGCGCGGCTCAGCGTGATGTAAGAGGTTGGCGTCGCGCCGCCGGGCACACGGGCCGCATGACGGCGGTCGATGCCGCGCCGGTCCAGGTCGACGGCGATGAAGTCCGCCCCCTGATCGCCCGCCAGCACACCCACCCAGGCGCAGCGCCGGCCGAGCTGGGCGAGCACGTCCAGGGTGTTGGCGCAGTTGCCGCCGCGCGCGATGCGCTGGCCGAGGGCGCGCACCTCGGCGTCTTCGGCCGGATACGCGGCCACCAGGTTGACGATGTCCAGCGCCGCGATGCCGACGCCGAGCACCGGGCCGGTGGACGCGCGCTCAGCCGGCATGGCCAGGCAGGACTGGATCGGCCAGGGCTGGGCGGTCTTGGGCGACGCTAGCCGACGCCAGTCCGCCGGCGCCATCGGGGGCGGCCGGCCAATGCCCGGTCCACCACAAGCTCACGGCCACGGCGCAGGCCAGGAGCGCGCCCACGAACAGCCCGATCGCGAAGGTTACCGCGTCCATCCGCTCCTGGCTCGGCGGCCGCGGCGGCGGGCGCTGCTGGAGCCGCGACGGCGGCGGTGGCGCCGGCGGCGGCGTGGCGGCACGCCGACTGGCAATCTCCGCCTGCCTGCGCGCCTCGACCAGCTCCTGCTCGCGCTGGCCCAGCTGCCGGCGCACAGCATCCATCTGCCGGTAACTGTCTTCCAATTGGTCCTCCAGGCTGCGCACCTGCTGGGTCAGCTCCTTCACCACCCGGTCGCGCTCGCGCAGCGCGCCCCGCAACGCATCGATCTCCTGCTGGGCGGCGATGTTCTGGGTGACGGTGCGCGGATCGCGGCGCTCCGGCAGGGCGCTCTGGGCCAGCTTGAGCCGCCGATCGAAGCGCTCGCGCTCGGCCTCGGCCTCGGCGCGGACACTCGCGAGCTCCGCCTCCAGGGCGGTGATGCGCGCCGCAGCATCTTGTTCCATGAGTCTATCGCCTCCACCGCTGACACCAGCGCGGCAACACCGCGCCGGCGCCGGTTAACATTGGGCTCGTTGACCAAACACTATATCGACATCCCCTCGTACACGGCCACGCCCGAGCGCAGACCCATCATGCCCCGCGCCATCATCGCCGCCGGTCATCCGGACACCGCCGCAGCCGCGGCAACCGTCATCGCGGACGGCGGCAACGCCTTCGACGGCGCCGTCGCCGCACTCGCGATGGCCTGCGTGGCAGAGCCGGTGCTCGCATCGCTGGGCGGCGGCGGCTTCCTGCACGCGCGCCCCGCGGGCGAGGCGCCCGTCGTCTACGACTTCTTCACCCAAACCCCGAAGCGCAAGGCACCCGACGCCACGCTGGACTTCCGCTCGGTGCGCGTGGACTTCGGCGACGCCACCCAGGAGTTCCACATCGGCCGCGGCTCCATGGCCACGCCGGGCGCAGTGGCCGGCCTGTGCGCGGTGCAGGACGAGCTGTGCCGGCTGCCGCTCGGCAAGCTCCTGGCGCCGGCGCGCCGGCTCGCCGAGCAGGGTGTCGAGATCAATGCCTTCCAGCACGGCATCGCGCGCATCGTCGAGCCCATCCTGCGCGCGGACGCGGCCGTGCTCGCGCTGCACGCCTCGCCCGCGGACCCGAGCCGGCTCGCCGCTGTCGGCGAGCGCGTGCCCTGGCCCGACTTCGCCGCGGCGCTGGCGCAGATCGCGCAGGCGGGGCCGGCGCTGCTCCACGATGGCCCCTGGGCCGAGCGGCTCGCGGCGGACTGCCGCGCCGGCGGGCATCTCACCACCACCGACCTGGCGGACTATCGGGTGGAGCGGCGGGCGCCGCTCGGCCTCGACTACCGCGACGCCCGGCTGCACCTGAACCCGCCGCCATCCGTGGGCGGGGCACTGCTGGCGCTGACCCTGGAACTGCTCGCGGAGGCGTCTTTGCGCGGCATCGCCTTCGGCACGCCGCCGCACCGGCTGCTGCTGGCCGAGGCCATGGCCGCCACCGGCGAGCTTCGCGCGCTGCTGGCGCCCGGGCGAGCGCCGGACGACGCGCTGCGTGCTACGCACCGGGGCCGCTTCGCCACAAGGCTCAGAGCGCTGGGACTGGGCGCGGGCGGGCCGTTGTTCCGCCGCGGCACCACGCAGATCAGCATCGCGGACGCCGACGGCAACCTGGCCAGCCTGACCCTGTCCAATGGCGAGGGCGCCGACTATGTGCTGCCCGGCACCGGCATCGTCATCAACAACATGCTGGGCGAGGCAGACCTCGCCGGCGGGGGCTTCCACCGCTGGCCGGAAGATACGCGGCTCGGCTCCATGATGTGCCCGACGCTGGTGGCGCATGCCGATGGCGGTTGGACCATCACCGGCTCGAGCGGCTCCAACCGCATCCGCAGCGCTATCCTGCAGGTGCTCGTGAACCGCATCGACCTCGGCCTGCCCCTGGACGAGGCCGTCGCCGCACCCCGCATCCACCTCGAGGACGGCGTGCTGAGCCTGGAACCGCCCGTGGCCGAGGAGACCCTGGCCGCGCTCGCGGCGCGCTGGCGCTCGCCCCACGTGTGGCGGGCGCAAAACGTCTTCTTCGGCGGCGCCCACAGCGTCGGCATCGATGCCGCCGGACACCTGCACGGCGCCGGCGACGGGCGCCGCGGCGGGGTGGTCAGGGCCGTGCCCTGAGAGACTGCCGGCGGGACAGCCGGCGCCGGGTGGCTGTCAGTTGCCGTGACAGGCGCGGATCGCGTCGATGAGCTCCGCGCCGGGGCCGCCCTTGGTCAGGTAAGCAACCGCTCCAGCGTCGCGCATGGCCGCGGCCACGGCGCTGTCGACGTGCATGGACAGGCCGATGACGCACAGGGAGGGGTCCCGGGCGAGCATGCGGCGCGTCGCCTCGACACCGTCGATGCCGGCGCCGAGGTTCACGTCCATGATGACCACGTCCGGCCGCAGCTCGGCCGCCAGCGCGACGGCGTGCTTGCCGTCGGCGGCCTCGCCGATCACCTCGATGTCGGCCTCCTCCTGGAGCAGCACGGCGAGACCCTGGCGCATGATCTGGTGGTCGTCCACCAGGAGCACGCGGTGGACACTGGGCGCGGAGCGCGGCTGAGGCGCGCCCGCCTGCACCACGTCGGCGCCGATCGGGGCCTGACGGCGCAACGCCTCTTCGCCCCGCGGCGGTACGTGGAGCGTCACCTGCACACCCTCCCCCGGCGCGCTGTGGATGAGCATGCGCCCGCCGAGGTGCGCCAGGCGCTCCTGGATGCTGAACAGCCCGAAGCCCGTCGCATTCGCCCGACGGCGCGAGAGCAGGCGCGCGTCGAAGCCGACGCCGTCGTCGCTGACGCTGAGCTCCAGACCACCGTCGCGGGGACGCACCAACACGACGTCGGCCGAGCTGACGCCGGCGTGCTTGACGGCGTTCAGCAACAGCTCCCGGGCGGACTCGAACAACAGGTAGCGCAGCTCTTCGGCGTCTGGCTCGGCGCGGGTCTCGGCATGCAGTTGAACGGTGAATCCGTGCTGCTCCTGCATGCGCTCGGCCAGCCAGTCCAGCGCCGCAATGAGGCCGGCCTCCCTGAGCACCGGCGGACTCAGCTCGACCGTCAGCGAGCGCGACACCTCGAGCGCCTCCGCCAGCACCTCCTGCACGGCACGCCCGGCCACGCGCTGGCGCTCCGAGGTGGCATCACGCACCACCGCCGCCGACTGCATCTGCGCCGCGACGATGAGCTGCTGGATGTGATCGTGCAGGATCTTCGCGAGCCGCTGGCGCTCGCGCTGCTCCACCCGGCTCAGCTGGCTCGCCAGTGCGCGCAATTGGTCTGCCTGACGGCTCACCTCCGCGACGCGCGCCTCCAGCGCCTGGTTGAGCTGCGCGAGCGCCGCCTCGGCGGCCTTGTGCTCGCTGATGTCGTCGCAGACGACGACGGCCGCCACCACCTTGCCGCGCGCATCACACACCGGCACGGCACTGACCAGGGCCGGAAACGCGGCGCCACCGGCACGCTGGATGAACATCTCTTCGCGATGGACTACCTCGCCGGAGCCCAGACATCGGCTCACCGGCCAATCCTCCAAGGCGTAGGGACTACCGTCGGGGTGTCGGGCATGCAGCTCGCCAGCGTATGCCTCCAGATGGAAGCCGCCCTGCTCGATGCCATAGAGCGCCAACGTGCGCCGGTTCTGGTAGATCACGCGCCGCGTCTCGGCGTCGATCAACGCCACCGCGAGCGGCGTCGCCTCCAGCACCGCCTCGAGCCGCTTGCGGTCCACCTCCGCCTGCTGCTTGGCGGCTTCCACGGCGGCCTCCGCCTTGCGCAGAGCCAGGGCTTCTGCAATGGCCGGAGCCAGGGCCTCCAGATTGTCCTGTTCCACCGAGCCGTAGCCGCCGGCGTGATCGGCGACGGCGATCATGCCGATGACCTGGTCCCTGTGCTTGAGGGGAACGCCCATCAAATTGGTCTGCGCCATCTCGTGCGGCACCCCGCCGCCGGGGTCGGGGCGCGGCACCCGAACGCCCTCGGCGAGCAACGTCAGGCCCTGGTCCAGCACCTGATCGCTCAGACCGTCCGCCAGACTCGGGTCGGCCAGCGTGGCCGCGTCCAGCGCGACATGCCCCTGGGTGCCCGACGCGGTCTCGGCCGCAACCTCGCGCAGCACGCCGTCCGCCCCGAGCTCACAAAGCCAGGACAGATGGCTGTTGGTCAGCGCCTCGGCCTCGGCCCGGCAGGCGGCGGCAAAGGCCGCGTCACCTACGCCCGTGACCAGGGTCTCGAAGATCCGGTTGACGCCGGCAAGCAGCCTGCGATGGCTCACGCGCTCGGCGGCGGCACGCTCCAGGGCGGTCATGTCCCGAGCGATGAACGCCACGGACTCGACCGAGCCGTCTTCCGCCAGTTCCGGCACGGCACGCTTGCTAAACTGCGTGAGACCCTGCGGCAATTCGACCGCGTAGCGGATTTCGCTGGGGCGCGCCGTCGCGAAGACCTCCTGGTATTGCCCTCGCCACAGCCGGCACAGCGCCGGCGGATAGCCGAGTTCCTCGTCGGTTTGGCCCAGGTGTGCGGCGACCGGCTTGGCGGTGAGGTCCGCGACGGCGCGGTTGATGAAGACGTAGCGTAGTTGCCGGTCCACGCGCCCGATGATGTCGGGAATGTGGTCCGCGAGGGTACGGAGCTCAGGCTCCAGGGGCTGCCCGCCCTGCTCCGGCGGCGGCGCGACCGCTGTCGGGCCGTCGTGATCGTGGTTCATGCAATCTCCCGCGGCAAGAGGCGCGCCCGCAGATGCTCGGCGCACCGGAATCCGCTGCCTAGGCCTGCACGCCGGTGCCAGCACAACCCGGCGCCGCGCCCGCAACACCCGCCGACCGGGCCCGCCGCGCGCGGCCAGGGGCTGGCGAATCGGCGCAGACCGGGCCGGCGGCACCAGCCAGTGCACAGATGCGGCGACCTCGTGGACATCAACCGGACTCGCCCGCGGACGCCGCCGCGATGGGTTTTCGCCGCCGCAGGTCCAGCACCAGGAAGGGCGCGTACAACACCAGGAACGATGCCAGCGCCACACCTATCAAGCCCAGCCAGTACCAGGGCCAGGGGCCGAACCAGTCCAGCAGCGACGCCCCCTCGGGCTTCGCCATCAGGTACATGAAGTTGGTACCGAGCCAGAGGTCGACAAAAAACACCACGACGGCCACCGCGAACGTGACGAGCGCCACCCGCACGATGGACATGGGCCGGGGCCGCAACCCGAGCGCGAGGGTGGCATAGAGCACGCCCACGACGACGAGGCCATGACTGGCGAAGAAGACGACATAGGCCGGATCTGGAAAGCCGAAGCGCAGATCCGGCGTCAGCAGGGCCTGCGTGGTGCCGCCAAAGGCCCAGAAATAGGCGACTTCGTAGACGCGCGAGTTGCCGCTCAGCAGCGCCCACGCGGTCACAAACACCGCCAGCGAGCACAGGTGCAGCGGCAGGAGCTCAACGGACACGCCCCAACGCAGCACCTGCATCGCGAGGTTACCCACCTCCTGCACCAGCAGCAGCAGCGCCAGCAACACCGCGACCGGCCGTACCGCGAGCGGCCACAACCGGCGGACGGCTAGGGGCAGCAGCACGGCGACGGCGACGATGAGACCCAAGGTCCAGAGATGGGCGTCGCCAAAGAGCAGGAATCGTGGACCAGCCTGCAACCGGCCCTCCCGGAGCGCTACAGCGACCGCGGGCGAAATTGCCCGCCGTTGCCTGCGCCTGCCTCGACGCCGCGTGCTCGGGCGGGCCGGAATCGCACGGCAAGGCCCCGAGCGCAGTGGTTCCTGCATCGGGGGCGGGAGTTTCCGCTAGCGACCGACATATCCCCAGTACCATTAGGCCGAACAACGAGCAATCCGTGGTGGCCAGTACAAAATCGCCCTTGAAGCATCTGTAGCCAGTCGCCGCAGGAACTTGGCCCGCCCAGACGAGTGCAGCGTTTCTCCCAACTTTGCTTTCGTTGTCGTGGTCGAGTATCCGACCACGACCACGAGCAGAGACTTCGATCAGGTTCCCCGACTCCGGCCCCCACCCGGTTTGGCGCCCTGCAAAATTGGCTGAAATGGGGTACTAGTCGGCCTTCTCCGCAGGCATATCCGGCGCTTGCAAAACTTGCGTGCCGGTCGTCTGCGCGGCCGGCGCCTGCCCCGCCGCGGCCGATTGCTGCTTCGAGTGCTG
>NZ_JAJDNQ010000139.1 GCF_022340605.1 Thiohalocapsa sp. | reverse complement strand
ACCGCCTGGAGGCTGACATCGAGGAGACCGAGCGCGACCTCGCCGACGCCCGCCGCGGCCTCGCCAACATTCAGGACTACCTCGTGAGCATCATCGGCGAGCTGGACCACCCCGAGCGGGAGCTGCAACTGGAGGCCATGGATCTGTGGCTCGACCGCATGAACGTAATCCGCGACCGCCACACCGAGGGCGCCCGGGAGATCCGCCTGGTGCGCGCCCGCCGCCCGCACCGCCCCGGCCGCGTCGCGCAGTACGTCCGCTTCCCGCGCAGCCTGGTGCAGGACATCGACGAGCGGTTGGCGGACATTCAGCGGCAGCTCGGGGGGTGATCGCGGCGGGGACGCCGCTCCCACGAGCGGCCGGCACGAACGCGTTCGCGGGCTGGCGTCAGGACGGCTCCTTCGGCGGCACGTAGCCCTCGGGCATCGCGGCGCCTTCGCCGAAGAAGTACTGCTCCATCTGCTCTTCGAGAAACTTGCGCGCCTTCGGGTCCATCGGGCTCAGGCGGTTCTCGTTGATGAGCATGGTCTGGTGCTTGAGCCAGTCGCCCCAGGCCTGCTTGGAGACGTTCTCGAACACGCGCTTGCCCAGCTCGCCGGGATAGGGCTGGCGCGCCAGTCCCTCGGCCTCGCGGCCGAGCTTCACGCAGTTGACCATTCGCGTCATGTGGGTTCTCCGTTGTCGTGAAATTTTGTGCCCGGACGGCGCTCTGACTCGGCGCCTTGTGCGAGCCGCGCGGCGGCCTCGTCCAGCAGGCGACGGATGGGTGCCGGCAAGCCGAGGTCGCCCGGCGCGGACGGCTCCACCCAGGCCGCCGCGGCGCTGTCGGCCACCCGTGCCGGGGCGCACGGCAGGCGCAGCAGCGCCGCCTCGATGTCTAGGTGAAAGTGGGTGAAGGAATGCCTGCGGGGCGGCAGCATTTCAAGCCGCGTGCCGATCTCGACAAGCTCCGTGCCGAGCCGCTGCCAGCACCAGTCCGCGACCGCCGCTGCCCAGGGTCGATCCAGCTCGGCGTCCGCCAGCGCCGGCGGCACCCAGAGCCCGCCCCAGACGCCGGCGGGGGCGCGCCGCTCCAGCAGCAGCCGGCCGTCCGGGGTCGTCGCCAGCACCAGCCGGGTGCGCCGCACCGGGTTGTCGCGCTTCGGCTTCGGCGCCGGATACGCATGCTGCGCCCCCTGCCCCAGCGCGATGCAGCGCACCGCCAGCGGGCAGCGCGCACAGGCCGGCGCCGCACGGGTGCACAGTGTCGCGCCCAAGTCCATCATGGCCTGGTTGTAGGCGCCGGCACGCTCGGCGGGGGTCAGCGCGTCCGCCAGCCGCCACAGGGCGCTCAGCACTGCGCTCCGGCCCGGCCAGCCGGGCACCGCGAAGCAGCGCGCCAACACCCGCTTGCAGTTGCCGTCGAGAATGGGCTCGCGCTGGCCGTGGGCCAGTGAGCGGATGGCGCCCGCCGTGGAGCGGCCGATGCCGGGCAGCGCGGTCAGCGCGTCCATGTCCGCCGGCAGCGCGCCGCCGTGCTGATCCATCACCATGCGTGCCGCCCGGTGCAGGTTGCGGGCGCGGGCGTAATAGCCGAGCCCGGACCACAGGTGCAGCACCGCGTCCAGGTCCGCCGTCGCCAAGTCGGCGACGCCCGGGAAGCGCGCCATGAAGCGCTCGAAGTAGGGGATCACCACGGCAACCTGGGTCTGCTGCAGCATGATCTCCGACACCCAGACGCGATAGGGCGACGCCGGCCGCTGCCAGGGCAGGTCCTTGCGGCCGTGGATGTCGAACCAACCGAGCAGGGCGGCCGCGAAGTTCGCCGGCCGCCAGGGCTCGGCAGGGAGGTCGGCCAGCAGCTCCGCTTGCGGGTCCTGTGGCTTCCGCGCCGGGTGATTCATGCCGGGGCAGGCTCGGGTGGGTGCTCAGCGGCCGAACAGATTGCGCAGGCCCTGCTCCAGGCCCTTGACGCCAGTGGACTCTTCGAGCTGCTTGAGGACGTTGCCGTCGTTGCCCAAGTGGCGGCGGACGCTGCGCCGGGCGACCTCGGCGAGGGCGGGGGCGAGGTTCGCGCTCACCTTGGGCGCGGCCAGGTCGCCCTTGATGCGAATGGGCACCTCGATGCCGGCGAGGTCCTTCAGGTCCGCTGCGTCCGGCGGCTGCACCAGGGTGGCTGTCAGGGCGAGGTCAAGGGTCTCGGCACCCACGTCGACGCGGCCACCGCCGCCGAGCCGGAACAGCCGCGCGCGGCCGTCGAGGTCGGCGACGGTAAACACGCCATGCTGACCTTGGGCACCCGCCTGGAGCCGCGAGAAGGCGAAGGCGTCCGCCGTCACCGGCAGGCCGACCGCGGAGAGCAGCGGGCCGAAGTTGGCCGCGCCCTGATCCAGCGCCGCAAGCCGGCCATCGCGCAGATCGAAGCGCAGCGTGCCGGACAGGTCGCGGCGGATCAGTGCCTGGTCGGCGCCGGTGGCGGCGAGGTCGGCCGTCAGGTCCGCGGTGCCGGTGACCTGCGGGGTGCCCTGAAGGTCCGCCAGCAGCGCGCCCAGGTCGGCGCGCCGCACCTCTGCCCGCAGCACCTGGCGCGGGGGTGCGCCGCTGTGCAGCGTCTGCTCGACGCGGGCGCTCAGCGTGCCGCCGTAGAAAGCGGCCGCACTGATGTCGGCGCCGGCGCGGGAGCCGGTTTGCGCGGCCACGACGGCGAGGTTGCCATAGGCGAGTGCGCCGACGCGCAGCAGGTCAGCGCCAAGATCGAGCCACAGCTCGGTGTCGTCTGCCGGCGGCGCCGGCGGCTTGGGCGCGGCCGGCGCGGCGTCCGCCAGCGCGCCGCATGGCTGGGCATCGGCCACCGCAGCCGCGGCCGGCGCCGCCGGCGTCAGGTATGGATCGAGATCCAACTGGTCGAGCCGCATCACGACCGCGGCCCCGGGCAGCGGGCCGAGGCTGACCGTCGCCGCCGCACCGGCGCGGGTGGTATCCGCGCGCAACTGCGCCGGCGCGATGATCAGCAGGCCCTCCGCGAGACGAAACACGCCATCGGCAGCGATGCAGCGCAGCGTCTGCGGCTGGCCAGGCAGGGACTGCTCGCGGTGCTGCGCGAGCCAGGCGCGGAGGTCGAGCGGTGCCAGCGCCAGCCGGCCCTCCCCTGCAAGGCGGTCGCCTTCGGTCTGGTAAAGGTCCAGGTTGCCATCGATGCGCAGGTCACCGGAGCGCAGCGCCAGCTTGCGCAGCCGCCAACGGCCTTCGGCGTTGCGACGGGCCTGCGCCGCGCTGAGGGTCAGGGCCAGCCCGTGCAGCTCGCCGATGTCGAGGTCGCGGCCGGTCAGTTGCAGCGGGGCGATGGTGAGCACGGGGAGCTCGGTCAGGTCCGCCCGGGCACTGAGGTCGAGGTTGCCGGCGAGCCGCGGCCGCACCCGCCGCAGCGGCAGACTGGCGGCGATGCGCAGCGGACCCGGCCGCTGCTCGAGCAACGGACCGACCGGCGCGCCGGTGCTCGCGCCGCCCATCAACGGCCAGCGCAAGCGCTTGGCGCCGGGCGGATAGTCCAGGGTGACGGTGGCGTTCCGCACCCGCGGCGCCGGCACGGCCAGCGCCGCGAGCCAGCGCGCCGCCGCCGTGGTGCCCGGGCGCCAGTCCAGTTCCACCCCTTGCGCACGCAGCACCACGGGCTCGACGTAGCCGAGCAAGAGCGCCGGCCATGCCAGCTCCAGCCGCAGGGTCTGCGCGACCACCAGCGGCGCGGATGCTCGGCCTTTGCCCGCGGCGCCTCGCGGCAGCACCCGCAGCGGGCCGAGCTCGGCGTGCGGCGTCGGCAGCAGTCCAAGCGCGGTGATGCCGTCCACGCGCACCGGCAGGCCGACGGCCGCGGTCATCTCCGCTTCTACCCTGCGTGCGAGGGCAGCGCGGTCCACCAGCATGGGCGCGGCCACCAGCAGCGCCAGCAACGGGAGCGCGACGGCCGCCGCGACCAGCGCGGCCAGGCGGATGCGCCGGCCGCGGCTCATGGACGCTCGCTACCGCAGTGCCAGCACAGGTCGAAGCTGCCGTCCACCAGCTCGCCGCAGTTGCGGCAAACCCAAGACGGGGCTGGCTCACGGCGGCCGTCGTCCAGAAAGCGCCGCAGGAGATCCCGGGCGCGGGACAGGTCTCGATCGTGCACGATCCAGATGCTCGGGTAGATATTGGCCGGGAGCTCGCCGATGGCACCGGACAGGTAGTCGCCGAAGATGGCGTTCTCCACCAGGTGCCGGTGCAGAAAGTCGCTCAGCAGCTGGGCCTCGATGCGGTCACCGGCCTGATAGAGACGCTGCATGGCGGCGGGAGGGTTGGAGCGGGTGATGGGAATCGAACCCACGTCATCAGCTTGGGAAGCTGAGGTTCTACCATTGAACTACACCCGCGTGAGAC
Source organism: Thiohalocapsa sp. (assembly GCF_022340605.1). GTDB lineage: Bacteria > Pseudomonadota > Gammaproteobacteria > Chromatiales > Chromatiaceae > Thiohalocapsa. The sequence continues at coordinate 28,097 of NZ_JAJDNQ010000139.1, read as the reverse complement.
AACGATTGTAGGGCCGCGGCCGCGGCGACCGCAAGCGCGTCGCACGCCCCGCATGCAGCCCATCGGCATCGGCATCGGCATCGGCATCGGCATCGGCATCGGCATCGAAGTCGATTCTGCTGCCGGCCCCCTTTCTCCTCGCAGCTCGGCTTGGTCGTCGGTGCCGCGTCGGGCCTCCTGGCGTCGGCCCGACCTACACCCTGCCGCTCGGCGCTCGGCCCTCGGTCATCTACCCCTCGTACATGCCATTTACCGCCTCCCGATACCGCTCCAACACCTTGCTCCGCTTGATCTTCATCGTCGGCGTCTGCAGCCCGTTCTCGACCGTCCAGGGCTCCAGGGTCAGGCTCACGCGACGGATCTTGGCGTAGCCCGGGAAGTCCGCCAGGGCATCGCGCATGCGCCGGAGCATTTCCTTGTGCAGATCGGGGTCTTCAAGGCTCGCCGGGGCGTCGGGTCGGAGCCCGTACTCGCGGGCCAGGCCGGGCCAAAGGTCGGCGTTCAGCACCACCAGCGCGGCGAGGTAGGAGCGGCCCTCCCCCACTACCAGCACCTGCTCGAACAGTGGGTCCAGGCCGAGGGCCATTTCCATGTCGGCCGGCGGTACCTTCTCGCCATTGGACAGCACCAGGATGTCCTTGATGCGCCCGGTGATGTACAGGTAGCCGTCCTCCAGGCGCGCCTGATCGCCGGTGTGCAGCCAGCCGTCGGCATCGATGACCCTTGCCGTGGCGGCGTGGTTGTTCCAGTAGCCGAGCATGTTGCAGGGCCCCTTCACCTGCAGCTCCGCATCGGGGCCGATGCGCGCGCGGATGCCGCGCAGCAGCCTGCCGACGCTCTTCGGGCGGTTGTCGCGCAAGGGGTTCACGGCGATGACGGGGCTGGTCTCGGTGAGGCCGTAGCCCTGCACCAGGGGCACGCCGAGGCCGATGAACACGCGCGCGACGTCGAACGGCATGGCCGCACCGCCGCTGACCGCCGCGCGCATGCGCCCGCCCAGGCGCTCCAGCACGGGCGTCGCCACCTTGCGCTGCAACAGCGGCCAGAGCAGCAGCTTCGGGTGCCAGCGGCGGCGGCCCTCGTTGTACTCGAAGCGGGTCCAGCCGACGTTCACGGCGAGCCGGAACAGCCGCCGGGCCAGTGCCGAGCGGCCTTGCAGCTGGTCGTTGATGCGCTGATAGATGCGCTCGAATACCCGCGGCACGGCGATGATGGCGGTGGGGCGGATGGTCTTCATGTCGTCCGCCAGTTGATTCACCGACCGGGCATAGGCCACCTCCGAGCCCGTCAACATCGGCAGGAAATAGCTGGCGGTGCGCTCCAGGGTGTGCGACAGGGGCAGGAAGGAGAGAAACACGTCCTGCTGGTACACATCCACCACGGTCAGCGCGCCATGGGCATTGCTGAGGATGTTGTTATGGCTCAGCATCACACCCTTGGGCCGGCCGGTGGTGCCGGACGTGTAGACGATGGTGGCCAGGGCATGCGGGTCACCGTCGCGCTGCGGGCGCTCGGCCGCACGCTCCGGGTCGGTCTTGAAATGGGCTTGAGGATCGGTTTGGGGATCGGTTTGGGAATGGCTTGTGCGCGCTGGCTGCGCCAGCCAGTCCGAGGCGGCGACGGCGCGCGGGTCCTGTGCAGCGTATGCGCGGGCGCCGTCGCGTCCGTCGACGATCACCACCCGTTGCGGCCAGGGCTCATCGCCAATGACCGGGGCGAGCCGGCGCCAGCGGTTGGCGTCCTGGATGAACAGGAGGCTGACCGCGGCATCCTGTAGGATATAGGCGGCGTTGTCGGCGCGGTCGTCGGTGTAAAGCGGCACCGTCACCAGCCCCAGCGACAGCGCCGCCTGGTCGATAATGACCCACTCCGGACAGTTGCGCAGCAGGATCGCGACCCGGTCGCCCGGTTGCAGGCCCTCGGCGGCCAGGGCGTTGCGCCAGCGTTCCACCTCGGCTGCCGTCTCGCGCCAGGTCAGCGCGCACCATTGCGATGCTGCGCGGTCGAACCAGCGGTAAGCGATGCGCTCCGGTGAGCGGCGCACCCGGTGATGAAACAGCCCGTCGAGCGTGCGCGCGCGCTCGACCGGGATCAGATCCTCGGACCAGGTCATCAAGCGTCCGTCCTCATCGTTCTCGTGGTGGCCGCGGGCCTGCGGCGCCGTGCGTTTTGATGCCCAGGCGCGAGTCTATTGTAACATTTCGCGTTTAACACCCGCCCCAGTGGCCTGATCCCACTCGAGACCGCAGCATGCAGATCACCATCAATGGCGAGGCAACCGACGTGCCGGCGGAACTGGACATGCGCGGCCTCATCGAGCACCTCGGGCTCGGCGGCCGGCGCATTGCGGTCGAGATCAACCGCGAGCTGGTGCCGCGCAGCCAATTCGACGGCCACCGCCTGCGCGACGGCGACCGGGTGGAGATCATCCACGCCGTCGGCGGCGGCTAAGCTCCGCGCGTCGGGCCGACGAACGAGGCCCGACGCTCGCCGACAGCGCGCACGGCGGGCGTTGCTCAGAGAGCCTTGCTCAGAGACTGGGCAGAGTGCATTCGCCGCCACGCGAGCGCCGGCATGCCGTGTTCCGGCCGCCGCATGCCGATACGGCGAACAGCCAGGCCGCCGGCCGGCCAGTGCCCCATCCCCGATAACCCCGAGAGACCGCAACCCAATGCCCCAAGATCAAGCCATCTCCACCGTCCGCCCCAACGACGGCTTCACCGTCGCCGGACGCGACTTCACGTCGCGCCTGCTGGTGGGCACCGGCAAGTACAAGGACATGGACGAGACCGCCCGTGCCATCGCCGCCAGCGGCGCGGAGATCGTCACCGTTGCGGTGCGCCGCAGCAACATCGGTCAGAACCCCGACGAGCCGAACATCCTGGACGTGCTGCCCCCTGAGCGCTACACGATTCTGCCCAACACCGCCGGCTGCTACGACGCGGAGACGGCCATCCGCACCTGCCGCCTCGCCCGCGAGCTGCTCGACGGCCACAACCTGGTGAAGCTGGAGGTGCTGGGCGACGAGAAGACCCTGTTCCCGGACGTGCTCCAGACCATCGAGGCCGCCAAGGTCCTGGTGGCCGACGGCTTCGACGTGATGGTGTACACCAACGACGACCCGATCATCGCCAGGCAATTGGAAGACATCGGCTGCTGCGCGGTGATGCCACTGGCCGCGCCCATCGGCTCCGGGCTCGGCATCCGCAACCCGCTCAACATCCTGACCATCGTCGAGAACGCCTCGGTGCCGATCCTGGTGGACGCCGGCGTCGGCACCGCCAGCGACGCCGCCGAGGCCATGGAGCTGGGCTGCGACGGCGTGCTCATGAACACGGCCATCGCCGCCGCCAAGGACCCGGTGCTGATGGCGAGCGCCATGCGCAAGGCCATCGAGGCGGGCCGCGAGGCGTTCCTGGCCGGGCGCATGCCCGCCAAGCGCTTCGCGTCGGCGTCGTCGCCCATCGAGGGGACCTTTTTCTGACACCGAGCCGGCCACGCCCGCGTCGGCCGGCCACGCAAAGCGATTCCGCCAGCCCGGGCGACTTCAGTCCGCCGCGGGCTCGAAGCTCACGTCCTCATGGACCGCGTCGAGCCCGCAGCGGAAGTCCAGCGACTCGATGCCGAGCACCCCGTCCTCCGGCACGGCGCGCAGCAGCCAGCCTTCGTCGCGGCGGCTGAAGACCTCGACGCTGCGCTGGCGCGAGTCCACCAGCACGTACTCCTGGAGGGTGTCCAGTCGGCGGTAGTGGGCGAACTTGGCGCCGCGGTCATAGCCCTCGGTGCCTTCACGCCCGTGACACAGCGCCGACACCGGGCAAATACCCGGTTTAGTCGCGGCGCATCCGACTTCGGCACGGGGCATGGTGTCCGGCTTTACCGCCGGTCGCGGCACCAAGAGTGCCGCTCCCACAAGAGCTGCTGCGATCCGCTCGATTGCGGTGCTGCGAGCAATATTTGCGCGTTTGCTCCGCGGCGTCGCGAGCGCGCGTGTGGGCGCCTTGCGAGCGCGTGGTCGCGCAGGCGAGGCGGATTCAGGCTCAGCCGGCGGGCCGGATCAGCGCCGCCGAGAAGTCCCGGAACAGATAGCCGTCGACGATGGTGACCTCGGCGCCGAGCGTCTCGCCCCACGCCTCCACCTCCGCCGGCTCGCGGTAATTGAACGTGTCGGACCAGTCCTTGCCGCGCAGCACGTTGAACACCAGCCCGCCGCGGGCGGCGTTGTAGCACCGCTCAACGGCGCTTTGGGTCTCTTCCCGCGTGAAGTTGTTGAGCGAGCCGCTGCAGATATACCAGTCCGCCGCCGGCAGCGGGTCGGCCAGGACGTCGCCGTGGATGATCTCGGCGCCGGTGCGCTCGCGCGCCACCTCTACCATGCGCTCGTGCAGGTCCATGCCGATGTAGCGCTCGGGTGGGTCCTCGGCCTCCTGGAAATAGCGCAGCAGGTCGCCGAAGCCGCAGCCCACGTCCACCACGGTCAGTCCGGCGAGGGTCTCCGGCATCAGCTCCCGCAATACCTGAAAACGGATCTGCTGCGAGCTGAGGGAGTTGTAATGAAGACCCTTGGCGGTGTCGCCGTGCTCGGCGAGGACGCGGTCGTAGAAGTCGTGGACGCTGATGCGGGGCATGATACTGCGGTCGGTCAGGGGTTGATGGGTATCGGTACAATGCGGCGGGATCATAGCGCCCGGCCGCGTGCCGCGCACGAATCCTTCGCAACGCCCGCCCGCCCGAAGCCGCCGCCAACGCCCCTTGCTGCCGTGACCGACCCGACGACCACCGAGAAATCCGCACCATCGCCCCAGGCAGCGCCGCTGCACCATCGCCCGGTGCGCAGCTTCGTGCTGCGCGAGGGCCGGCTCACGGCCGGGCAGCAGCGCGCCTTTGAGACGCTCTGGCCACGCTTCGGCGTGGACTGGCAGCCGGGCGAGCCGCTGGACCTGCCGGCGCTGTTCGACACGCCACAACCCGTGGCGCTGGAGATCGGCTTCGGCAACGGCGAGTCGCTGGCGGCGCAGGCCGCGGCCGAAGCTGAGCGCGGACCTGGACGCAACTTCCTCGGGCTGGAGGTACACCGTCCGGGCGTCGGCCACCTGCTGCTGGAGATCGAGCGCCTGGACCTGACCAACCTGCGCGTCATGCGCGCGGATGCCCGCGCGCTGCTGCGCCCGCCCCCCGACGGCGGCCTGCCGGATGCCTCGCTGACCGGCGTGCAGCTCTTCTTTCCGGACCCCTGGCCGAAGCAGCGCCACCACAAGCGGCGCATCGTGCAGCCGGACTTCATGCGGGACGTCGCCCGCGTGTTGGCCCCCGGTGGGTTCTTCCATGCCGCCACGGACTGGGCACCTTATGCCGCGCACATGCTCGAGGTCATCGATGCGCTACCGGAGCTGTACCAGAACACCGCCGGCCGCGGATGCTTCGCCGAGCGCCCGGCTTCCCGACCGCCCACCAAGTTCGAGCGCCGCGGAGAGCGGCTCGGGCACCGGGTCTTCGACCTGGTGTACCGGCGCCGCTGACGCCGCGGCCGCCGTCATGCCGTCGCTGCACGTGAAGGCTTTGCGCACGGCGTTGCTCACGTCCGTGGACCTGGACGTGGACGCCGGCGAGCTGGTGTTCCTGTCCGGCCCTTCCGGTTCCGGCAAGAGCCTGCTGCTGCGCGCCATCGCCGACCTGGACCCGAACGACGGCGAGGTCTGGTGCGGCGACATCGCGCGCTCGTCCATTCCGGCACCGCTCTGGCGCCGCCATGTCGGGCTGCTCCCGGCCGAGTCCGGCTGGTGGGAGGAGCTGGTGGGCGGGCACTTCCCGGTCACCGCGGATGACCACGCCGGGCTGCCGGAACTGCTGGCGCGGCTCGGCTTCGACACCGACGTGCTCGCCTGGGAGATCCGGCGGCTCTCCACCGGCGAGCGCCAGCGCCTGGCCCTCGCCCGACTCCTGGTGCACCACCCACGGGTGCTGCTGCTGGACGAGGCCACCGCCAACCTGGACCCGGAAAACCGCGCCAAGGTGGAGGCGGTCATCGCCGACTACCGCGTCGAGCAGGCTGCGGCCGTGCTCTGGGTAAGCCACGATCCGGAGCAGCGTGCACGCATGAACGGCCGCCGGTTGGCGATTCGCGACGGCCGCATCCTGCCGGAGCTTGCCGCCGCCGACGGCACGGAGGCGCGGCCATGAGCCTGATCTCTCTAAGCCCGCTGGACCTGGCGCTTGCCGCCGCACTGGTGCTGCTGCTGGCGCTCTTGTCGTGGCGCCTCAGGCTCGGCGTGGAGCGGCGCATGCTCGTCGCCGCCGCCCGCAGTACCGTGCAGCTGGTGCTGCTGGGGCTGGTGCTGAAGGTGCTGTTCGAGAACACCCATCCGCTGCTGATCGGGCTGCTGGCGCTGGTAATGCTGTCGGTGGCGGGCTGGGAGGTGATGGCGCGGCAGAAGCGGCGCTACCGCGGCTTCTGGGGCTACGGCATCGGCGTGCTGTCCATGTTTCTGTCGTCCTTCAGCATCACGGTGCTGGCGCTGACGGTGATCATCCGTGTCGAGCCCTGGTACCAGCCGCAGTACCTGATCCCGCTGCTGGGCATGCTGCTCGGCAACACCATGAACGGCATCGCCATCGCCCTGGATGGCCTGACGCGCCAGGCCCACGACGCCCGCGAGCGCATCGAGGCGCGGCTCATGCTCGGCGCCGGCTGGGGCGAGGCCATCGAGGAGATCCGCCGCGATGCGCTGCGCTCGGGCCTGATCCCCATCGTCAACGCCATGGCCGCCGCCGGCATCGTCAGCCTGCCGGGCATGATGACGGGCCAGATTCTTGCCGGCAGTCCGCCCATGGAGGCGGCCAAGTACCAATTGCTCATCATGTTCATGATCTCCGCGGGCACTGGGCTCGGCAGCGTCGCGGCGGTATGGATCGGCTCCCGGCGGCTGTTCGACGAGCGCGAGCGGCTGCGGCTGGACCGGCTCGCGCGCGCGCGTCATTGAGCGGCAACGCCAGGCTTTCCGCCCAGCGAGCCCGGGCCGAGCACCACGGCACAGCCCTTCGACCTGTCAGCCGTCCAGCGTCATAATCGGGGCAACCACCCGGCCGCCACGGCTGCCGCACAACCCGGACCCGCCATGCCCGATCGACCCGCGCGCCCCGACTTCTACAACCTCTACCGCCAGGGCCTGATCCGCGCCGCCGTCTGCGTGCCGAAGATCCGTGTCGCGGACCCGGGCTTCAACGCGTGCTCCACCGTCGAGCTGGCGCAGCAGGCGCACGACGCGGGGGCGGTGATCGCACTGTTTCCGGAGCTGGGCCTCACCGCCTACAGCAACGACGACCTGTTCCACCAGCAGGCGCTGCTGGCGGCCGGGCTCGACGCACTGGCGCAGGTGGTCGATGCCAGCAGCGGCCTGCGCCCGCTGCTGACGGTGGGCGTACCGCTGGCGGTGGACGGGCGGCTGTTCAACTGCGCGGTGGCCGTGCACGCGGGCCACGTGCTCGCGGCCGTGCCCAAGACCTACCTGCCGAACTACCGGGAGTTCTATGAGAAGCGCCAGTTCGCTGCTGCCGATGCGGCGGTCTCGACGGAGATCGAGCTGCTGGGCCAGCGCGTGCCCTTCGGCAACGAGCTGCTGCTGACGGCTGCCAACGTCCCGGGCCTGACTCTGCACATGGAGCTGTGCGAAGACCTCTGGACGCCCATCCCGCCCAGCACCTATGCCGCGCTCGCGGGTGCCACGGTGCTGCTGAACCTGTCCGCAAGCAACATCACCATCGGCAAGGCCGCCTACCGCAACGCGCTCATTGCCGCGCAGGCGGGCAAGTGCATCGCCGCCTATGTCTACTCCGCCGCCGGCCCCGGCGAGTCCACCACGGACCTCGCCTGGGACGGCCATGCCGTGATCTTCGAGCAGGACCGGATGCTGGCGGAGTCCGAGCGCTTCCCGCCGGACGGGCAGATGGTGCTGGCGGACATCGATCTGGAGGTGCTTAAGGCGGAGCGGCTGCGCGCCACCAGCTTCAGCGACAACGCGGCGGCGCACCGCGAGCGGCTGCGGGCCTTGCGGCGGCTGTCGTTCGAGCTAGATCTACCCACCGGCGACCTGGGCCTGAAACGCCACGTGCAGCGCTTTCCGTACGTGCCCGCGGCCGCCGCAGAGCGCGACGCCCTGTGCTACGAGGCCTACAACATCCAGGTGCACGGCCTCGCCAAGCGGCTCAAGTCGAGCGGCATCCGGCGCGTCATCATCGGCGTGTCGGGCGGGCTCGACTCCACCCAGGCGCTGCTGGTGGCGGCGCAGACCATGGACCGGCTCGGGCTGCCGCGAGCCAATGTGCTCGCCTATACCATGCCCGGCTTCGCCACCAGCAGCACCACGCGGGCCAACGCCTGGGCGCTGATGCGCGCGCTCGGCGTGTCCGCCACCGAGATCGACATCCGCCCGTCCTGCACGCAGATGCTCGAGGACTTGGACCACCCCTTCGCCGACGGCGAGCCGGTCTATGACGTCACCTTCGAGAACGTGCAGGCCGGGGAGCGCACCAGCCACCTGTTCCGGCTCGCCAACCACCACGACGGGCTGGTGCTCGGCACCGGCGACCTCAGCGAGATCGCGCTCGGCTGGTCCACCTACGGCGTCGGCGACCAGATGTCCCATTACAACGTCAACGCCTCGGTGCCGAAGACCCTGATCCAGTACCTGATCCGCTGGGTCATCGCCACGGGCCAGTTCGACGCCGCCACCAACCACACCCTCGAGGCGATCCTGGACACCGAGATCTCCCCGGAGCTGGTGCCCGCGGGCGACGACGAGGAGCAGGGCAGCGGGCTCCAGAGCACGGAGGAGAAAATCGGCCCTTACGAGCTACAGGACTTCAACGCCTTCCACATCACCCGCTATGGCTTGCGGCCCAGCAAGGTCGCCTTCCTCGCCTGGCACGCCTGGCGCGACAAGGACGCGGGCGACTGGCCCGACAACCTGCCGCCCGAGCGCCGCAACCAGTACGACCTCACCACCATTCGCAACTGGCTGGAGGTCTTCTGCTGGCGCTTCTTCCAAATCAGCCAATTCAAGCGCACCTGCATGCCCAACGGCCCCAAGGTCGGCTCCGGCGGCTCCCTGAGCCCCCGCGGCGACTGGCGCGCCCCCAGCGACGCCGAGGCCGAGGTCTGGCTCGATGAGCTGCGCCGCAACGTGCCAAAGGGATAAGGAAGGGTTCAAGAGCAACTGAAACGTTGAGGAAGGGTGGATGAAGCGGAGCGCATCCACTGCATTCGATAAAGCGAGTTTATGGACTGGCGGCAATTTGGACTTGCGCGGGAACAGAGTATCTACGGTGGGTCTTGATCGTAACTCCGACCAAGCGCTCGTCCTGTGGGAGCGGCGTCCCCGCCGCGACCGGCCGCCCGTCGCGCCGAGGACGGCGCTCCCATGGCGGTGGACGGACTTATGATCAAGGCCCTGCGGTGGTCACGTTGTTTCTGAACCGTCACTAACCGTCGGCGCCGGCGTGCCCGCTCGGGTTCCCGCAACACCAGCAGGCGGCGCAGGGGGTGACGATGTGCTGGCCGGACTTGGCGCTGCGGCCGGGCGCCGCCACCCGCGTGGCGCCGCCCTTGTCCGCGCCAGCCGGTGCTCCCTCAGCTCTGGTCCCACATCACGTTCTTGCCGTCGCGGGCCGCTGCCGCCAGCATTTCCAGCAGCGGCATGGCGCGATGGGACAGGCTCACACCCTCGCCCCGCGGGGTCTCCTCGTCGTTGTCCCGGTGCGGGTTCAGCGGCGCATCGGGGTTGTGCTTGACCGCGGCGCGCAGGTTCTCCAGCGCCATGGGCACGTCGTCGGCGAGGATGGCGCCTGGCACCGTGCCGCTGTGGCCCATCATCTTGATCAGGGCCTTGGCGACATCGCCGAACATGGTGATGTCCGCGTAGGCGGGTGTCTTGAAGGTGATCAGCATGTGTTGCTCCGGTTCGCGATTGTGCGCGCGCTGACGGCGCCGCCCGGCCACTAAGCATAGTGCTCAACCCAAGGAACGGTTCAAGAAGAACTGAAACATCGCGAAACTAGAGTGGATAGGCGAAGAGACCGTGAAAGTATTGTTCGCAACTCCGAAAACGCGCGAATTGTAGGTCGGGTTAGCGCAGCGTCACCCGACGTTCCGCGGCGGGTTACCAATGCTTGTCCAGTCGCAAGGCGGACTCCCGGACCGACGCAACCCTGAGACAACGCACGTCCGGTTGAGTCTGCGGGGCGATGCGGCGCTACACTGCCAGGCGCAAGCACCGCCAGGCCACGCACCCGGAGCCCGCCATGCAGACAGGCCCACGCCAGCTCGTCACGCCTTTCCGTCCGATCCCGCTCGACGTGCCCGAGGGCATGGCACCCAACGAGTTCTTCAACAGCGCCGAAAACCTGAGCGACCTGGTGCACAACAATGGACTGCTCAGCAACCCCGAAAACTTACTCTTGTACCGCAAGGCGCTGGGGCATTCCGGCACCTTCGACTGTTCCATCATCTACAACACCGCGAGCGAGATCCTGAACCCCCTCGGCCGCCCGGTCCGCCGCACCCAGGTGCCGGAGGCGGTGCGCCGGGTCTGGAACCGCATGAACGCCGTCATCATCGGCTACATGCTGGAGCACTGGCCGGACCCGGCGACGGCCCTGGTGCTGGCCGGCGAGGCGAGCCTGGACGCCACCTGGCCGCTGACGGCACCGGGCGTGCCGAGCATCCGCATGCTGCACAACCACTTTATGGTGTTCCCGATGGCGGACCTGCGCGCCGCCGAGCCCGCCGACCCGGACAACCCGAACCTCACCGACGGCGGCCAGAACAGCCTGTTCCAGGCGCACATGCGCGATGTCTACCGCGCCTTCTTCGCCGCGGCACTGGACCTGGAAATCCTGCGGCCCGCCCGCCGCGAGCGCTCGGCGCTGGCCCTGAGCGGCTACCCCCACGGCCTGCCCTGCTGGGAGATCACGGGCGGCGCCGCCGCGCTCACGGACGTGCGCTTCTGGCGCGAGTACGACGCGCTTCTGATGGGCTTTCTCGATTTCTACCGAAGCTTCTTCAGCCAGGTCTCCAGCCGCAATGCGGACCTGCTGCCGGACCTCCATTTCCCGGGCGCCGTCGAGCGGGTGCTGCTGGCCGACAACGCCTTCATGGGCACCGCCAAGATGATCCGCCAGCGCTGCATCAAGGAGCCCGCTTACGCCAACGCCATCCGCTGGGAGCCGGCCTTCAAGCAGCTCATTTACCGCGGCGACGACGGCACGCTCTACGTCACCATCAGCCAGAACTCCATCGGCAACGCCATCACCGAGTTGCTCGGCGTGGTGGTCAAGCGGGTGCCGGACGCGGATGCCTACGCGCGACTGGAGCCCGCGCTGATGGAACACCTGTACCGGGTGCGTGAGCGGCTGGCGGCAGCGGACTTGGGAGACATACTCGCGGCCGGTTGGTGAGCGTTCCATTGCCGTTACTCCGCACCCATCGACCTCGATCCCCCTGAGGATCATTGGTCTTGGCGCCATAATTGCCGCTAAGTCCATCAGCGGGCAGAGTTGCCAAAATCGCAGGAGACAGCAACTCGCGCCGAACTCATTGACCTGTTACCAGCCGCGTTGCTGGAACCCGGACGCACCCAAGATGGCGATTTGGCTCAAGGCCAGGGATAAGCGGCGACCGGCAGATCCTTCGCCCTGAGGTCCTTGGCCACGGCCCGGCGGTACTTGACCAGATTACCGATCGGCGCGGCCCTGAGACGCGTGACCTCCGCGGCGGTGAACGGATCGTAATGCGCCGGCAGCGACTCCCCGGCCCATCGCTGCATAATCAAATTGAGGACTTCGGCGATTTCCCGGTCAGACAAACTGGACGCAATCACACCAGGGACGTGCAGCAGATACTTGCGGCCGCCTTCGGTGCTGGCGAAAGACCCAACCATACCGCGAAAATCGGGCACACCCTGCTCCGGATGGCCGGCACCCTGCATGGTATGACAGCCCGAACAGCGCAGTTGGTAGTTTTTCGCCGGCGTCAGCCCATCGTCCGCGCTCGCCAAAGCAGCCAGCAGCCCGCCACAGACCAACGCGAACCTAAGTGTATTGTGCGCGCGCATTCCAGGTTGACTCCTCCGCAAGGGAGCTCCCCACACTGACCTCTCCGTGACGCGGCGAGGCGGACGGTTCCCGCTCGCCATCATCACGGTTTTGCGGCGGAAACGTTGGCCTCCCTCCTACAATGTGCCGAGATTCCCGATGGCCGACGCTATCCCCGCCGTCCGCGGCCCCATCAACCATCCGCCAGGGCCACCAATACGGCAATCGTGCAATGGTAACCCTCAGAGGTGTTGGCCATGCACCAATTGACCTCGTTGTGCAACGCCATACGGTAGCCCGGACGCTCACGCACGTTGTTCTCGCATCCGGTGCCATAGCAGTCGGCCTTTCCGCAGCAGTCGTTGTAGGCGACCAGATAGTCCTTGCCGTCACTAGGATTGTGGCAAGTGCCCACCCATAACACCTTAGACACCTCCGATCCTGGAGGACACTCGCTTACCGCCCCGCCACAGTCGCTGCACAAGGTGCCACTGATAGCGCAGTAGCGCCAGTAGTCGCAGGAATGGACGTCGTCGGTCGCCGCATCCGCGTCATCAGCCGGTTCTTGCCCCCAAGCCAGGCCCGAGCTGCGATCGAACGGCAGCATAGGCAGCAGGGCACCGCCCGCCAGCAGCGCGCCGATTTTGCCGAGGAAACTGCGGCGGCCACTGTTCTGCGCCAAGTGGCGAGCCATCCTTTCGGTGCCGTGGTCCAGGCGCAGCAAGTAATCTTCGAGCAAGCGTTTCATGGAGATTTTTCTCGTGTTACTACTTACGCATGTGTCCGCTCGAGATAGCCCTGAATGGAGCCAACGCCCATTTCCATGGCATTGAAGAGGCTCTCGAGCTGCTCGCGATTGTTCACCAGACCCTTGGCCCGAATTACGCCATTCTCGTCGAGCAGCACCGCGAAAGGCAGGCGCGAAACACGAAAGCCCAGCCCCAGCTCCGTGGAGAGTACGTACGGGAAGTCGGCAAGGTCCATGCGATCAATAAAGCGCTCGTGCTGCGCGCGCTCGCCGTCGCTGGCCAGCACCACGTTCAGCCATCCCCCCTCGCTGGCGCGTACCGAGCGCAGGACCGGCAGCATTTTCTTGCATACCGGGCACGTCGGCGAAACAAAAAACACCAGCATCGCCTTCTCGAGATGTGTGCCGAGCTGGATGCTCTGGCCATTGAGGTTGTCGAGCGCCAGAGAAGGCGTGACGTCGCCGACCCTGGGGCCGGAGTCGTTAACCAAGGCGCCCATCGGCGCGATGCGCTCGAACAGCACTCCGATCTGTCGCGCCAGTACCAAAAAGGCGACCGTCAGGGCCATCACGGCAACGAAGAGAAAGCCGAGCGCGAAATATACAGCGGTCATGAGGTGGTTTCAGAGGTTGCGTTTAGCGGTGAGTGCCATCAGGTTCGCGTTCGCCTGCTCAAACAGTGCGTACAACAGCCATAGCGACATGCCTGCGGCGATACTCACTGTCGATTCGGCAAGAGTGAGCGCGTGCCGCGACGCGAACAGCGGCAACAACGCCAGGATGGTCAGCGTGAGGTTGCGCCACAGCAGCGTCCCACTCAGATGCTGCGGCGCACCGCCGCAGCCGCACTCGATATGCGTGCGGCCACGCTTCAGGTTGATGGCGATGGCTGTTCCGTAGAGCATCAGCAGGCCGGCCGCCAACATCAGAGCCCCGTCGCGCAGGGGATTGATGAGCAGGAATGACACGATGAGAATCTCCAGGCCCAGCAACACGGTCGACACCGGCCTGACCGCCGTATCCGGCACCAATTGGTAGTCGGCGACGAAGCCCTCAAACTCACCGAAGTCCAAGATCTTGTGCACCGCCGCGCGTACGAACACCAGCAGGGTGAACACCGTCAGCGTCAAAGCCAACAGGGGGTACCATTCACTCATTCGACAGCTTCCAGATGTTGTGACCAACCAACCCTGTCATCTTCGGCGGCCTTCTCGAACTTGAATGTCTTTGGATCGGCAAGCTTGAATTGCTCGATCATCTGCTCTTCGGTGTTCACCCCGAACAGGATCGGGGTCTCGCCCGGCGAGGACGCCAAGGCGTTCAATCCCTTTGCCTTGGTACGGCTCAGGAGCTTGTGCTGTTGCAGGCCGTAGGCCCAGATTTCTTGCGACGGATCCTTGTGGCTGCCTTCGTAGGCATCCGCATGCATTAACAGGAACACTACGTCGTTGGCCGCATTGTATGCCGCCACCTCGTGACCGCCAGGCGCCCAATTGCCCTCCACGCCACTGGTCACATCGATGCTGTCCTTGACACGGACGGTATCGCCGCTATCGTCGATGAGCAGTAGCTTGCCGGAGAAACTGGTCAGGATGAGATCGCCGTTGTTGCGACGCAGCGGGCTGATGTAGATCGGAGCGTTGTCCGCGTCGAAGATCTGCTTGGACATCTGCGAGCTGAAGTCGTCGCCGTCGATGGTAAAGGTCTCGAACGTCCCCGTGCCGCACGGAGTTGCGAACTTGTGCCCGTGCAGTGCCGGATAGATTCCATAGCATCCGGGTGTCGGCACCTCGCTGAGGACCTTTCCGCCAACGAGATCCACCACCGTCACGGACTGCGCCGGCGTGGCATTCTGCACGTAGAGGAGCTTCCCGTCCGCGCTGAGTCCGAGCAGGCCGGCGTAATCGGCAGCCTGGACCGCCTTGATTGGGACCTCGATCTCCTTCTCGATGGTCATCGTGGGAACATCGGCGATCTGGACCACAGCTTCAACGGGTCCGTAGACGATGCGCTTCATATACCGCCCGAGTAGGTACACCTTTTTTCCACCCGGGGCGACAAGCATCTGACCATACGAACCCGTAGGAATACTGCCCTTGTAGGCAAGATCCTGCTGGCCGTAGACATGAACGTCGCCCGCCCCGGCCCAATTCTGATCGTTCGCAAGAACATTGGGGCCAGGATCAATGGCGGGTTTGACCGATGCAGTTTCCGGCTGGAATGCTGCGAGGGCGCCCTGAGCCATGACCCCCGAGAGGAGACAGAGCGCAATGCTTGTCCAGATGCGCGCTATGGGCGGCTTTGTCGCGACGGGCTGCTTCATGTGATTCCACTTTGCTGGTGGCCGCGGTGATTCCACTTTGCTGGTGGCCGTGGATGTTTGATGTGGAGACCGCAGCTTCTCGTAGATCGGTTCACGAGTTTACTTCTTGGTCGTGGTTATGGAGCCAGTCGCGTTGGAACGCTGCTGGAAGAGCGTGGTGTGGGCGATGCCGAACCCGCGACAAATACCCCTCGTGATCGCCCCCGCGTGGCAGAACCGCACGGTGTTCTGCCCTGCTGTCCAGCGCGAATACCCACAGCCATGATGCGTTTTTCACGCGGCCCATAGCATGCCGCACACGGCAATTCCGCGTACCCTATTTTTGGGGCAGGAGACCTAAGGAAAAGGGGATCGGGGAGTGGCAGAGAACCGACCGGCGGGCGTCACCCGAAATTGATCTTCGCCTCCAAATTCGCCCGCGAGTCCGCGTTGACCAGGCACTCGTCCAGGTCGATGCGCCCGTCGCGGTAGAGCTTCAGCAGCGCGTTGTCGAAGGTGATCATGCCGCCCTCTTCGGTGTCGGCCATGGCGTCCTGGATCTCGTCGACGCGGCCGTCGCGGACGAGGTCGGCGATGTGCGGGGTGTTGACGAGGATCTCGATGGCGGCGGTGCGCTTGCCTGCAACGGTGCGCACGAGACGCTGGGAGATGATGGCGCGCATGTTGAGCGAGAGGTCCAGGAACAGGGTCTTGTGCAGTTCCTGCGGGAACATGTTGATGATGCGCTGCATGGCCTGGTGCGCGTTATTGGCATGCAGCGTGGAGATGGCGAGGTGGCCAGTCCCGGAGAGCTCGATGGCCGCTTCCATGGTCTCGCGGGTGCGGATCTCGCCGATCAGGATCACGTCCGGCGCCTCACGCAGAGAGCTCTTCAGCGCCGCCGCGTAGGACTTGGTGTCGACGCCCACTTCGCGCTGGTTGACGACGCAGCCCTGGTGCGGGTGGATGTACTCCACCGGGTCTTCAATGGTGAGGATGTGGCCGGAGCTGTTCTTGTTGCGGTGGTCGAGCATCGCCGCCAGGGTGGTGGACTTGCCGGAGCCGGTGGCGCCCACCATGAGCACGATGCCGCGCTTGTGCATGACCAGGCTCTTCAGCACCTCCGGCAGGCCCAGTTCCTCGCAGGTCAGAATGCGGTTGCTGAGATAGCGGATCACCATGCCGGCGTGCCCGCGCTGATGGAAGGCGTTGACGCGGAAGCGCCCGCGGTCCGCCAACCCCACGGCGAAGTCCAGCTCCCGCTCGGCATCGAAGGCCGCGACCTGCTGCTCGTCCATCAGCGAGCATACCGCCTCACGGCACATCTCCGGCGTGTAGACCGTGCTGCCGATGTCGTGCAGTCGGCCGTCGATCTTGATGCGCACCGGCGCGCCGGCGGAGACGAAGATGTCCGACGCCTTCTTGCGGATCATCATGTCCAGGTACGGCGTGAAGTCCATGGCTCAGGCCCCCGCGCTGCTCATTGCATGCCACCGCCGAACGGGTTCGGCGGTGGCGGCTCGTCGTCGTTGACGATGGACAGGCCGTCCACGTCGCCGAGGGCGTCGCGCTCGTCGGCGTCCTTGCCCTCCAACTTGATCTTGAGCCGGAGCTCGTTCATGGAGTCCGCCGAGCGCAGCGCGTCCTCGTAGGTGATCTGGTTGGACTCGTAGAGGTCGAACAAGGCCATGTCGAAGGTCTGCATGCCGGACTCCTTCGACTTCTGCATGATGGTCTTGATGTCGTGCACCTTGCCCTTGAAGATCAGGTCCTGGATCAGCGGCGAGTTGATCATGATCTCGATGGCCGCGATGCGCCCGCCGCCCACCCGGCTCAGCAGCCGCTGCGAGATCACCGCCTTCAGGTTCAGCGACAGGTCCATCAGGAGCTGCGAGCGGCGCTCTTCCGGGAACAGGTTGATGATGCGGTCCAGCGCCTGGTTGGCGCTGTTGGCATGCAGCGTGGACAGGCACAGGTGGCCGGTCTCGGAGAAGTTGATGGCGTGCTCCATGGTCTCGCGGGTGCGGATCTCGCCGATCAGGATCACGTTAGGCGCCTGGCGCAGTGTGTTCACCAGGGCGTTGTCCCAGCTCTGGGTGTCCACGCCCACCTCGCGCTGGGTGATGAGGCACCTGTCGTGCTTGTGCACGAACTCCACCGGGTCCTCGATGGTGATGATGTGGCCGTAGGTGTTGGCGTTGCGGTGGCCGAGCATGGCCGCGAGCGTGGTGGACTTGCCGGAGCCGGTGCCGCCCACCACCAGGATCAGCCCACGCTTAGTGAGCACCAACTCCTTGAGAATCGGCGGCAGGTTCAGATCTTCGATCTTCGGAATCTGGGTGGGGATGATCCGCAGCACCGCCCCGGTGTGGCCCTGCTGGACGAAGGCGTTGACGCGGAAGCGCCCGATGCCGGGCGGGTTGATGGCGAAGTTGCACTCCTTGGTGGCGTCGAACTCGCGGATCTGGTGGTCGTTCATGATGGAGCGCACCAGCGTTGATGTCTGCTCCGGCTTCAGCGTCGTCTCCGTCAGCGGCGTGAGCTTGCCGTCGATCTTGCAGGCGGGCGGGAAGTCCGCCGAGATGAACAGATCCGACCCCTTGCGCTGCAACATGGTGCGCAGGCAGTCCAGCATGTACTTGGCGGCTTGTTGGCGGTCCATTGTGCGTTCTCCCCGGTACGCCCTGATGATGACAAATCCTTATGTCGAAGAGAGCATGAGCTCCACAGTGTCATAGGTAAAAACACCTAGGCGGAAAGATACAACGAAGCGACAGCGCGCAATGTCCCTGACTGCCGGTGAACTGACTTCCGACACCTAACCGCCTGCGTCCAGGCGCAGCGCCAACATCTGCACGCGGTGCGCCACACCGCGAGGGCAAGGATCTAGGGGAACAGCGCGACCTTGATGGTGAGTCCGTCCACCGCCATGGGAGCGCCGTCCTCGACGCGATCGGCTCCTAGTCGCGGGGGGAACGCCGCTCCCACGGGGCCGCGCAGGCCGGCCTCGGTCAAGGCGTTGAGGGGCATTAGGATTTGCTTACAGCGGAAATAATTTGGTCACAAAAGCTGAATTCCGCTGTCAAGAACTTATCTTAAGATCATGGGATAAATGCAAATTGAGTAGAGGACCACCACCAGTGAGCACCGAACGCCGCTATAGCGCCCGCCACCGCGTTGAGCTGCCCGTCTATATCCGCTACGGCCGCCGCCCGTTCCTGGGCGCCCGCGCGCGGGATCTGTCCGTGGGCGGGATGTTTCTCTCCGTGCAATCGCTGACGCTGCCCGTGGGCACACCCATCGAGCTGGAGTTGTCCTGCCTGGGTCGCGACTGGCTCATCCCCGCCGTCGTCGTCCACGGTGACAACGCCGGCATCGGCGTCATGTTTCGCGAGCCCCAAGCGGCGCTGTTCCAGGGCCTCATCACCAGCGCCGACATGCCACCCCCTATCGCCGCCGGCGCCGGCGCCGAGGCCGGTTACCGCCGCTGACGGTAGCGCGGCCTCGACCGCCCGCCCCGATCTCCCCGCCCCGCCCTCGCCGACCCGGCCGGCCGCCAATTCCCACCGCAACTGCGCCGCCAAGCCCGCTGCTGCGACGACGTGAAAATTTCGCGGCTCGTCTCGAGCCGATCCTTGCCCGTGTCGCCCTCCAGGGTGGCCGGAGTGTCGCCCTCGAGGCCGGAGTGTCGCCCTCCAGGGCGACACGCGGCATTTCGCCCCAGTGCGCCAGCCCCGCCAGGGGGCGCCACAATAACGAGTGCTTCGCTGCGGCAAGTCCGAGGCCGGGCTCACTCGCTGTCGTTGTCGTCATCGCAGTGGTCATCGAATATCCGCACGGGAGAGACCACGACCACGACCACGGCCTGAGACGGTCTCGGAACTTGCGCACCGTTGCACCGGGAGCACCCCCGGCGCCGGAATGCGGCGAGCACCTCTGCGCTGCCGCCCGCGGCCGTGGCGCCCCACGCCCGTTCGCTCTGCGCAACGCTCCGTCGTGAGCCCCCGGTGGCCCGAGGGGCGTCCCACTATACTGCGAGCCCTTCTCCGCGCCGGTCGACCTGGTTGGAAGACGCCGCCGCGCGCCCCGCTGCACCGCTCGGTCCGGGAGGAACAGATGCCCGATGCCTTAGCCGCAAGCGGCCGTCCAAATGAGCACCGCCGCATGCTCGACGACTTCCTCCACCGGCTCTGCTGCTGTCCATGGGGCGCGGACCTGCTCGCCGGGTGGCTCGCGCTCACCCTGCTGCTCGGGGTGCTGGTGGTGGCCGGCAATCAGCTGCTTTCGGTGAGCGATGACCTCGGCTTCATGGCGTTCCTGAACGGCGGGCAGCTCACGGAACCGCTCCAATCATGCGGCGGCGTCGTGCAGACCGGCGACCGCAGCGCCCTCGTGCACGCCTGCTGGACGCCGCGGCAGCAGCACGCGGTTCCGTGGCTGCTGCTCCTCGACACGCTCTGGGGCCTCGTCTACGCGGGCTTTCTCGCGGCGCTCTACGCACGTCTTCTCTCCGAGCTGATCGCGGACCGTCAGGGCGCGCGCTGCGGGCGCTGGCGCACAAGGCAGGCGCCAGGACATGAGCTCGGGCAGGAGGCGCCGGCGGCGACGCCCGATGAGCCCGGCCGGGCACGGCTGCCGCTACTGCTGCTGGCGCTGCTGCCGGCGGCGCTGCTTGCCGCGGACTGGGTGGAGAACTGGCAGGCATGGCGGCTCGCGCCGATGACGCCTCCGGTCGGCTACGGCGCCATGAACACGGCCGCCGCGATCAAGGGCACGCTCGCCTGGATCGCGATCGGCGTCGCCGCCGCGCTGTTCATGCTCTGGTTCTTCGGCCTGCTGTCCGGATTCGGCACGACGGCGGATGGGCGCCGCCGCGAGCGCACGCTGCTGCGCCTGGCGGTGGCGCGAATCATCTTGCGCAGCCGTTACGTACTGGCGATCCTCGTGCTGTTCGGCTTCCTGTCGGTGGGCATGGATCAGAGCCGCGATGTGCTGGTGGGCATGGCGCAGGCGCTGGTGCCCTTGCCCGAGGCGCTCGCGAGCGATGGGCAGGCGGTCTGGGCCGTGCTCGCCATCGTCCTGAGCGTGGTGGCGGTCTGGATGCTCGCCTATGCCTGCTGGCTTTGGAGCCGCATTCCGGCGCGCATGCGCTCGCTCGATGCCGAGGTCATGGGCGACGGGTTGCCGCCCTCCGCCCCCGACGCTGCGTCACCCGCGCCCACGGCGGCCGCGCCGGGGCAACCGCGCGCCCCCGACGGCCGGGATCAGTTCGCGAAGTGGTGGGCGCGCTGGCTTGGGCTGGTGCCGCTACTGGTGTTGATTGCGCTGGCGGGCATGGCGAGCGGCGATGCCGCGCGGGTGGCCGTCGCCGGGGCGGTCGCTCAGCACGCTGCCACGGGCGATGCGGGGAGCTGGGCGCCCGTGCTCGGCGCCGCCCAGGGCACCGCGGAGGTGCTGTTCTGGTTCGCCGTGGCGACGGCGTTGCTCGCCGTCGGCATCCAGGTCGGCTTCGTCAAGGACACCGGCCGCGAGACGTCCGCGCAGCGGCCCCTGCCCGGCCCGTGCGGCCGCGGCGTCCGCAAGGGCTCGCTGTACTACAACGTGGTCGGGCTGGAAGATGCAGCCGCGGAGCTGACCCAGCGGCGCTACCGCTTCCCGCTCTGGCTTACCAACGCGCCACTGAGCCTGCCGCTCCTGGCGCTCGCGGGCTTCGAGTTGGTGCGCGGGCTCAACCTCGCGCTCGACGGCCGGGTGCCCGTCACCGTGGCGGTCATCGCGCTGGCACTGACGCTGTGGACCTGCGTGCTGGGCCTGCTGGCGCAGGCCGCACAGCGCCAGGGCATTCCCTGGGTGCTGGCGCTGCTCATCCTGGCCGGCATACTGAGCGGCCTCGGGCTCACCGATACGCACCGCATCCTGACCCGGCCCTTCGCGACCGCCGGGGATGGTGTGATCCTGGGCATGTGGCTGGCGCAGTTGGCACTCGCGGCGCTACTGGCGATCGCGCTCGTCTGGAGCTGCAACCGGCTCACGGCGCCGTCGCGCGACCAGGAACCGCTGTGGATGCGCTGGATCATCGACCGCCTCACCTGGGCACCCCGGGGCCTTGCGCGTGTCGGGCTGGTGGCGGCTGAGCACCGCGGTGCGCGCGGACACCTGGCCGTCGACGTCGGCTTCTTCCTGCTGCTCACCGTGTTGGCGTTGCCGGTACTTTGGGTGGCCGACCGCTTGCTGGGGGCGCCGCCGCCCGGAGACACCGCACGGTCAGCCGCCCACGACCGCGGTCCGGTGGCGCTGGACGACGCCATCGCGGCGTGGACGAATCGCCTGCTGGCAGAGACGCCTGGCAGCGGCATGGACGCCGTGCCCGTCTACTTCGTCTCCGCGGAGGGCGGCGGCATCCGCGCCGCGTACTGGACGGCGCTGGCGCTGGAACGGCTCGAACGGAAGGTGCCGCAGTTCGAGCACCGCACCTTCTCCGTCTCCGGCGTCTCCGGCGGCTCCATCGGGGCGGCGGCCTGGACCGTATGCCGCCGGGAGGCGGCGCCTTGCATCGACCGGCTCGCCGAGGCCAATCTGCTGACGCCGCTCCTATCCGCCTGGTTGTTCGAGGATGTCCTGGGCGTCTTCCTGCCCACCACGCTGGCGCTCGGCCCCTTGCCCTGGTGCGCGACCCCGGGCTGCGCGATGCTGAGCCGTGGGCTCAAGTTCGAGCGTGAGCTGGAAGCCGCGCTGCCCGCGCTGCGCAGGCCGGTGCTGGAGGCCAACGCGACGCCGCCCTACCTGTTCCTGAACAGCACCCGCGTGGAGGACGGCAGCCGCGCCATCGCCAGCCCCATCCGCATCGACGCCGCGGACTTCCCATCCAGTATCGGCCAAGCGACGGTCCTCGGGCCGGATTTGCCGCTCAGCACCGCCGCCCACAACTCGGCACGCTTCACCTACGTCAACGCCATCGGCGCCGCCGGCACGCAGGACGGCCGCACTTTCGTCGACCGCTATCACCTCGCCGACGGCGGATACTTCGACAACAGCGGCGGCCACACCAGCGCGGACGTCATCCGTGCATTCACCCGCTGCCTGTTCTCAACGGACGAGCCCAACCCCTGCGGTATCGACCCACTGATCCTGGCCGACGCCCGCACCCGGCTCTTGCCGCAGGCCGTCAAGATCCGCAACGGCGTCAAGCCGGTGCCGGCGTCCGCCGAGCTTGCTCCCGGACAGCCGGCGTGCCCGCCGCTGCCGACGCCGGAGCCCGGAGACCTGGAGGTGTATCCCGACGTCATCGGCCCCGCTGTGACCGCCCTCAAGTCTATTGGCACCGGCGCCAACGGCCGTGTGGCAGAGTTCGACATCTGCCGCGCGGTGCAGAGCTGGCGCTTGCTGCGGGCGGCGGCCGTGGCGAGCCGCCAGCGCGACGAGGCGCCGGACGCACCCAGCGCGCCCGCGGCCTCCGGCCCGTCCAGGCGGCCGATTCTGGACGCCCCGCCGGCGATGCGCGAGGCACCGCTGGTGCACAACTGCGATCTGCTCGACGAGCACATCCTCTACCCGCTCGGCTGGTACCTGTCGCCCACGGCCGCCGCGGGCATGCGCGCCGCGGCGGACAAGCTCGGCGAGGCATGCCTGCCGGCGCCGCTGGCGCCACCGCCGCCGCGCCCGGAGGTGCGGATGCGGACGGCCGCCGCGATGCTTCCGTAGCGGGGGTAGTGCACTGGCGCGGGAACGCCCAGGGAAGAAGCGCCGGCGTGCCGCAAACACCGGTCCACAGCGCCTCGCCCCGACATTTTCAGGGCCTCGAGCCGCTGACATTGAAGCCGGCAGCGTCCGCCGCGCGGAACAGGGGCGCTCAGAACAAGGCGCTAAGATCCAGGGTTGCCGGCGGCGTGCCGGTGCCGACCGGCGGCACAGGCAGCGCGCGCAGATCGGCGGCCTCGAGGATCTCCGTGTAGGTGCCCCCGGCCGGGCGGCAATGGCGCGTCAGACGCCCTGCGCCCAAATCCACCAGCCAGGCCTCCGGGATCCCGGCGCGGGCATAGCGCGGAAGCTTCACGTCACGGTCGTAGGCGACGGAGGTGTCGGCCACCTCGATCAGCAGCAATACATCGTCCGGGGTGAGATGACTGTTGCGGTAGTAATCCGCGCGCGGGCGCAGCAGCGCGATGTCCGGGAGGGGCTCGGTGTAGTCGTCGAGCCGGACCGGATCTTGGACAGAGACAATGGCCGCGGCGCCCAACGCCTCCTTCAACAGGTTGGACAGCAGCTTCACCGTACCCGCGTGCGGGTGTCCGATTGGCGGCATTTCCACCACCTCTCCGTCGATCAGCTCCGTGCGCAAGTCAGGGCCGAGGATGCCGGCCTCGCCCATGCGGTGGTAATCGTCGACGCTGAAGCGGACGATCGCGCCCAGGCTCGAGGCGCGGGGCAGTGTATTCGCGATGATGCTCATGCCAGATCCTCGCATTGCACACCGCCTTGATTCTGCACCGGCAAGGCGGCAGCCGTCGACGGTGCGGACTTTCAGGAGTAGACGGCGTGTGGCAGCCAGGTGGCGAGTTGCGGGAACAGCGCCAGCGCCGCCAGCATCAGCAACTGCAGCACGATGAAGGGCACCACGCCGCGATAGATCTGCGGTGTGGTGACCTCCGGCGGCGCGACGCCGCGGAGGTAGAACAGCGAGAAGCCGAACGGCGGCGTCAGGAAGGAGGTCTGGAGGTTGACGGCGATCATCACGCCGAGCCAGACCGGGTCGAGCCCCATCGACAGCAACACCGGGCCGACGATGGGCACCACCACGAAGGTGATCTCGATGAAGTCCAGGATGAACCCGAGCAGGAACATCACCAGCATCACCAGCGCGACGGCGCCGACGACACCGCCCGGCAGGTTGGTGAGGAACTCCGTCACCACCTCGTCGCCGCCAAAGCCGCGGAACACCAGCGAGAAGATGGCGGCACCGATGAAGATCAGGAACACCATGCTGGTGACCACGGTGGTCTGCCGCACCACCGTGGTGAGCGTGCGCAGATTCAGTTGCCGCTGCGCCGCCGCCAGCAGCAACGCACCCACGGCGCCCACCGAGGCCGCCTCGGTGGGTGTGGCGATGCCATACAGAATCGACCCCAGCACCGCAACGATGAGCCCGAGCGGCGGCAGCAGCACCTTCACCACCCGCAGCCAGAAGTGCCGGTCGACCGGCGGGCGCTCGCCGGCCGGGATGGCCGGCACCGCGTCCGGTCGGAACACCGCGACGCCGATCATGTAGCCGATGTAGGCCACCACCAGCAGCAGGCCAGGAATCAGCGCACCGACGAACAGGTCACCCACGGACACCGTATCCGGCGAGAACACGCCCATGTTCAACTGCGCCTGCTGATAGGCCGCCGACAGCACGTCCCCCAGCAGCACCAGCACAATGGACGGCGGGATGATCTGGCCCAGGGTGCCGGATGCGCAGATGGTGCCGGCGGCCACGCTGGGCGCGTAGTTGCGCTTCAGCATGGTGGGCAGCGACAACAGGCCCATGGTGACCACGGTGGCGCCGACGATGCCGGTGCTGGCAGCGAGCAGCATGCCCACCACGGTGACGGAAATGCCCAAGCCGCCGCGCATGGGGCCGAACAGCATCGCCATGGTGTCGAGCAGATTCTCGGCCACCCGCGAGCGCTCCAGCATCACGCCCATAAAAATGAACAGCGGCACGGCGATGAGCGTTTCGTTGGTCATCACGCCGTAGATCCGGTTCGGCAGCGCCTCGATGAAGGCGTGGTCGAAGAGTCCGAACAACTGGCCCACGTAAGCGAACACCAGCGCCGTGCCCCCCAGCGACAGCGCGACCGGATAGCCCAGCAGCAGCACCGCGCCGACGCCGACGAAGAGCAGCAGCGGCATCAGCTCAACCATCGGCATGGCCTCCCGCCCCACCAACCGAGCCAGGCTCGCCCGCCACGGCCGCCGGCAACGCCGCCTCGACGCCGGCAAGGAAAAGCCCATTGCGCAGCATCCAAACGACACCCTGGAGCAGCAGCAACAGGGGCATCGCCACCATCAGCGTCTTGAGCAAATAGACGTAGGGCAGGCCGCCCGCCTCGCGCGAGCCCTCGTGCACCGCCCAGGACTCCGCCACGTAGCCCCAGGACGAGGCCAGGATGAACAGGCACACCGGAACCAGCAGGATCAGCGTCCCGAGCATATCCACCCAGGCGCGGCCGCGGCGCGAGAAGCCCTGGTAGAAGATGTCAACGCGCACGTGGCCGTCGCGCTGAAGCGTGTAGGCGGCAGCCAGCATGAACAGCGTCGCGTGCATGTAGGTGACGGACTCCTGCAACGCGATGGAGCCCGCATCGAAGCCATAGCGCAGCACCACCACCAGGAAGGTCACGAGCACCATGGCCAGCGCCAGCCAGGCAATGACCCGTCCGACCCAGGCGTTGACCAGGTCGAGCCAGCCGGCGAGCGTGAGCAGCCGTGCCTTGAGAGACTCCTGCGCCATGCGGACCTACAACCTCAGGCAGCCGCCGCGGGACCCGCTTCCGAGTCGGGGGCGGTGTTACATCGTCACCAGCTAAACAGGAGCCACTGCGGCACGGCGAGGTTCGGCGTGCGGTTCTTCTGGACGTCCAGGACGCCGTCGCCGTTGGTGTCGAGCAGGTAGTAGGGCGGGCCGACGACGGGCTGGATCTTGACCATGTAGACCTGTCCCTTGACCCGATACTCGTAGATGACCTCCTGCTCGGTCTCGATGATGGTCACCTCCGGCTCCAAGCGCTCCCGTGACGTCGGCGGCGCCGGCACCGCCGGGCCGGACAGGAAGCCGCCCTCGTCATCCGGTTGCGCGATGGCGCCCGTGCAGAAGCCGAGGCCGACCCCCCAGGCGAGCAGGATGGGCAACAGGGTCCTTGGCGCGATGCTGGCGTGTGGCATGGCTGTGGCGGTACCTCCGAACAATCCCGCTAGTTTATTACGAATGGCCCGGCCGATGTGCCGGTGATCGCCGGGTGGGGCTGGGAGCGAGAGGCTAGGGGTTCACCAGGCTGATGGGCAAGAATTGACGTGGTGCGCACGGATACGGCCGCTTCAGGCGGGCCGGCGTGGGAGCGCCACTGCCTTTTGTGGCGCGACGACGGCTGGGGGAGGTTGCCGGCCGCTGGGCGGTTGCGCGGGGCGTGGTGCGCTGCTCTGGCGCCGGTCGCGGCACCGAGCGTGCCGCTCCCACAAGCGCAGCTCGCATGACGGCTGCTCCGGGGCCGCGGTTGTGGGAGCGCCACTGCCTTTTGTGGCGCGACGACGGCTGGGGGAGGTTGCCGGCCGCTCGGCGGTTGCGCGGGGCGTGGTGCGCTGCTCTGGCGCCGGTCGCGGCACCGAGCGTGCCGCCCCCACAAGCGCTGCCACGCCGAATGCCGGCCCAGCCTCCCACGCATCGGGGTCGGCCAAGTCCACGCTGTCATGCCCCGGCAATCGCGGCGGGGACGCCGCTCCCACGCCGGCCCCAGGCGTCGGGCACACCCCGCACCGACCGTCATATTGCAGTACGCTGCGCCCCGCCCCCGTACTCCGTACCGCGTATCCCGTACTTCCTAAAACCCATGCCCGCTCTCAACCCCCGCCAAGCCGAGGCCGTCGAGCACGTCGGCGGACCATTGCTGGTCATCGCCGGCGCCGGCTCCGGCAAGACCCGGGTCATCACCCGCAAGATCGCGCACCTGGTGCGCACGCACGGGTTGCCGGCCAACGCCATCGTCGCGCTCACCTTTACCAACAAGGCGGCGCGGGAGATGAAGTCGCGGGTCGGCACCCTGCTCAAGGGGCGGGACGGCCGCGGGCTCAAGGTGTCCACCTTCCACACCTTCGGGCTGAACCTGCTGCGCCGCGAGGCCGCCGCCGTGGGGCTCCGGCCCGGCTTCTCGCTGTTCGACCCCGAGGACGGCGCCACGGTGCTGAAGGCGCACCTGCGCGAGCACGCGCTGGAGGACGCCGTCTCCGCCGCCGCCGCACTCGGGCGCATCTCGCGCTGGAAGAACGACCTCATCGACCCCGCCCGCGCGGCAAGCACCGCGGAGGACGACTTCGAGGCCGCCCTCGCCGGCCTCTACGCCGACTACGAGCAAAGCCTCGCCGCCTACAACGCGTGCGACTTCGACGACCTCATCGTCCGCCCAGTGCGCCTGCTGCGCGACGACCACGACGCCCGCGAGCGCTGGCAGAACCGCATCCGCCACCTGCTGGTGGACGAGTACCAGGACACCAACGGCGCCCAATACGAGCTGGTGCGCCTGCTGGTGGGGCCGCGCGGCGCCTTCACCGTGGTGGGCGACGACGACCAGTCCATCTATGCCTGGCGCGGCGCGCGGCCCGACAACCTGGCACGACTGCGCGACCACTATCCGACGCTCAAGGTCGTCATGCTGGAGCAGAACTATCGGTCGAGCGGGCGCATCCTGAAGCTCGCCAACACCCTCATCGGCCACAACCCGCACCTGTTCGACAAGCGCCTGTGGTGCGAGCTCGGCCCCGGTGAGCCCGCGCGCGTGCTGGTCTGCCGCGACGAGGCGCACGAGGCCGAGCGCGTCGCCGCCGAGATCCAGCACGCCCACCTCACCAAGGACCGGCCCTACGGCAGCATCGCCATCCTCTACCGCAGCAACCACCAGGCGCGGCCCTTCGAGCAGGCGCTGCGCAGCCTCGGCGTGCCCTATTTCCTCAGCGGCGGGACGTCGTTCTTCGCCCGCGCCGAGATCAAGGACGTCATGGCCTACCTGCGCCTGCTGGCCAATCCGGCGGACGACGCCGCCTTCCTGCGCATCGTCAACGTGCCGCGCCGCGAGATCGGCCCGAGCACCCTGAAGCGCCTCGCCGGCTTCGCCACCGAGCGCGAGCTGCCCCTCGCCGACGCCTGCACCGACCCGGCACTGGCCGAACACCTGCCGGCCCACCAGGCGCAACGGCTGCACGAGCTGGCCG
>NZ_JAJDNQ010000125.1 GCF_022340605.1 Thiohalocapsa sp. | reverse complement strand
TGAGCGCGAGGAAACGGTCGGTGAGCTGTACGTCCATGCTGCGCGGACGCGGCAGGTCGTTGTCGTAGACCACCTTGACCCGGCCCGGGCGGGCGGACATCACCACCAGGCGGTCGCTCAGGATCAGTGCCTCGTCGATGGACAGCGGTATCCAGCTCAGCGCCGGCAATGGCCGAATGATGGACACGATGGGCCCGAGCGCCGCGCGCACCCGCGCGCTCATGCCCATCACCAGCCCGAGCGGCACGCCCACCAGGGCGCTCAGCACGAAGCCCGTCAGCACCCGGCTCGCGCTCATGCGGATGTCGTGCCAGAGCACCGCGTCCGGCCCGCTGGCCAGCGCCACCATGCGCGCCAGCACGCTGCTCGGCGCCGGCAGGAAGAAGGCGTCGATGAGCCCGGACCGAACCGCCAGTTCCCAGCCGCCGATGAAGACCAGGAGCCCGGCCGCGCCGAACACCAGGCCCTGCCAGGGGCCGAGCCGGTCGGGGGTCATTGATCGAGCTCGGGATCGAGCCCGGGGTCGAGCTCGAGCTCGGACTCGGGCTCGGGCAGCAGGTCGAGCCGCACCCAGGCGCGGAAGTCGGGCTTGCGCGGCAGGGCGTGCATCTGCCCGTGCAGGATGTCCAGGATGAAGTCGGCCTGGGCAAAGATGCCGTCGTCGTTCATGACCCGGCGATTGTCCGCCGCATCGTGCCACTGGAAGCGCGCCAGGTTGGCGGCGATCAGATCGGGCTCCTGCTGGATCCAGCGACCGGCCACCAACTGGACCACTTCGTCCGGGTGGTCGCGCACCCAGTCGAGCGCCTCGAAATAGGCGGCCATGAAGTGGCGCGCACGGATGTGGTCGGCATCCACCCAGTCGCGGCCCAGGATCAGCACGTCCGGCCCGGTCATGGTGCCGAAGCGCTGGTAGACCTCGGTGTCGGTGTCCATCCCCAGCACCCGGGCGCCCGGAACGGCCTTGAGCTGCGAGAAGCCGGGCTCCCAGACCCCGGCAGCGTCGACATTGCCGGCACGGAACACCGCCGGCACGTCGCCCACCTCCAGGTTCACCAGGCGCACGTCCCGGTCCGGGTCCAGCCCGTGCTCGCGCAGCAGCATGCGCGCGGTCAGCTCCACCGAGGAGCCGAACGGAAAGCCGATGCGCCCGCCGCGCAGGTCATCGAAATCCTCGACACCGGGCTGCGCCACCAGCCCCTCGAAGCCGGGCGCGATGTCCTGGTTACCGACCCAATAGAAGCGCGTGTTGCCCTGCGCCATCGCCGACAGCATGGCGATCTCGCCGAGGCTCGCGAACTGCGCCTCGCCCGAGGAGATGGCGTTGAGCCGGTCCATGCTCTTGCCGATGGTGCGCCACTCGACGCGAAAACCGTGGCGCTCGAAGATCCCGCGCTCGATGCCCGCCCACACCGGAATGTGCCCGTACCACTGCGAGCCCACCGCCACCACCGGCTCCAAGGCGTGCTCGCCTGCCGGGGGAGCCTGACCGTCACCACAGCCGCCGAGCGCCATCATCAACAGTGAGCCGAGCAGCAGCGCGGCCCAGGATCGCCGCAGCACCAGGGACAACATGGCCGTCCTCCAAGCAAGACCGGGGCCTGTGCACAAGTCTACGCAGTGGCCGCGGGCGCACCGGCCCGTTCCGGTGCCGGTAAGCGCGCGTTGTCATCCGTTTGCCGGCTGCCGGTTCGGGCCAAGAATCGCTGCGGTGCGGCAGCGTGACCCCGGCTCGCGGACCGGTGCAGCATTGGCGATAGGGCAACCCGACCATCAACGGCGCACCGTCGCCCAGCGTCGGGTTACGCTGCGCTAACCCGACCTACACTGAATAGTTTCACGGTCTCTGTGCTTGTTCCACGCCACTGAAGGGCATCAGGCCACCCGCGCCAGGACCATCAGCTGATAGGGCTCCATCAGCAATTCTTGCGTCGCCGTGATCATGCGGCCCGCGTACAGGTCGACCATGGTCTTGCGCATGCCCATCTGGCGCAGGCGCCGGGCTTCGAGCGGTTGCTGCTCTTCGGTGAAGTTGGCGAGGACGAAGAGGACGCCACCATCGTCGCTGCGCATGAAGCCGAAGACGTGCTTGTTGCCGGTCTCGACAAACTCGGTTTCGCCGAGGGCGAAGGCGGGATTCTGCTGGCGCAGTTGGATCAGCCGCGACAGCCCCTGAAACACGCGTCCGGGAATGGAGGAAGGTCGTCCACACCCACTTCTTCAGGCGCGTGCGGTAGGTGAAGGCGCCGGGATGGTCTTCGGTGAAGACCTCCGGCATCGCGCGCTCGTAGGCGTCGGGCATCTCGCGATTCGGAAACATCCGGTAGCAGTCCTGATATTCCTTGTCGCCGGCCAGCGCCTTCCTGGCCCAATCGTGCTCGTCCGAGGTGTGATTGAACACGAAGTCGACGGTCAGCGAGATGCCGTGGTTGCGCAAGTCAGTGGCCAGTTCCTCGAAGTCTTCCATCGTGCCCAGACGCGCATCGACCTCGCGGTAGCTGCTGACCGCATAGCCGCCATCATTGTCCCCGGCGGGCACCTTGAACAGCGGCATCAGGTGCAAATAGGTGACGCCGAGCTCCGTCAGGTAAGGGATGCGCTGGCGCAGGCCCTGCAGATCGCCGCCGAAGAGATCGACTTAGCACATGGCGCCGACCATGCGGTTCGACTGGTACCAGCGGGGGTTGGCCTCGCGCATCGCGTCCAGGGCCTTGAGCTCCGGCGGGCGCTCGATCCACATCTCGGTCGCCGAGGCGAGAATGCCCTCCAGGTGGTAGTAGAAATCGTGGTCCTTGCCGTAGAGACTCATCAGCCGCTCGAACAGGCGCGGGAAGTGCCGCTTGACCCGCTGCGAGTAACCCTCCCAATCGGCCGCCTCGACCCGATGCTTGAACCGCGCCTCGATGCGCGGGTAGAGCCGGCTGTAAGCCCTTGCACTGTTCTCATCGAGCCACTGTCTCGTAGGCATCAAGATCGCCCCTGTATGCGCTTGTTTTCGGTTCCCGAACGGGGGATGACCACCAGTGGACATTGGGTCTCCGTCCGCCAGTGTCAGCATTCGGCCAGAGTCCGTCACCCGCCCGCGCACCGCGCGCGTCTGGTCGTCGCTGCGTTGCGGACATTGCCGGGCGCCTCAGGCAGCCCGTGGCCGGTACGGGTCGGCGCAAGTGGTGCCCCCCTGGGAATCCGTTTCAGGCAATCTTGCAGGGCGCCAACCGCGCGCCGTGCAGCCTGGTCTTGCCTATAATCCGCGCTTTTGCCGGAGCCGACGTGGCCAAGCTCAGCGCGTCCATCGCCAAGGTCGGGAGCACGACGCTGCTCTCGCGGGTGCTGGGCTTCGTGCGGGACCTGCTGATCGCCCGGCTGTTCGGGGCGGATGGGGCGACGGATGCCTTCTTCGTGGCTTTCAAGGTGCCGAACCTGCTGCGGCGGCTGTTCGCCGAGGGTGCCTTCGCGATGGCGCTGGTGCCGGTGCTGCAACAGTACCGGGAGGCGCGCTCGGCGACAGACCTGAAGGACTTTCTCGACCGCGCCGCCGGCTCGCTCGCGGTGCTGCTGTTCGCGGTGACGGCACTCGGGGTGCTGGCGGCGCCGGTGTTGGTGCTGCTCTTCGCGCCGGGCTTCGCGGCGGATGCGAGCACCCACGATCTGGCCGCGGCCATGCTGCGGCTGACCCTGCCCTATCTGTTCTTCATCGGTCTCACGGCCTTCGCCGGCGGCATCCTCAACACCTACGAGCGCTTCGGTGTGCCCGCCTTCACGCCGGTGCTGCTGAACCTGGTGCTCATCGGCTGCGCGCTGGGGGTGGCGCCGCACCTGCCGGAGCCGGTGATGGCGCTCGCCTGGGGGGTGCTGCTGGCGGGCATGGTGCAGTTGGCGTTCCAGTTGCCCTTTCTGGCGCGGCTCGGGCTTTTGCCGCGGCCGCGGCTCGGCTTCCATGACGAGGGCGTCCGACGCATCGGCCGGCTCATGGGGCCGGCGCTGTTCGGGGTGTCGGTGGGGCAGCTCGCGCTGCTCATCGACACCCTGCTGGCGTCGTTCCTCACCAGCGGCAGCATCTCCTGGCTGTACTACTCGGACCGGCTGGTGGAGTTCCCGCTCGGCATCCTGGGCACGGCGCTCGGCACCGTGATCCTGCCGCGGCTGGCGCAGCGCAGTGGTGCCAGCACCCGCGCGGAGTTCTCGCGCACCCTGGATTGGGCGCTGCGCTGGGTGCTGCTGCTGGGGGTGCCGGCGAGCCTGGGGCTGATGCTGCTGGCGGGTCCGGTGCTGGCGACCTTGTTCCTGTCCGGCGAATTCGGCACCCGAGACCTGCTGATGGCGCGGCAGAGCCTGGTGGCCTATGCCTTCGGGCTCATGGGTTTCCTGGCGGTGAAGGCGCTGGCGCCCGGCTACTACGGCCGGCAGGACATGCGCACGCCGGTGCGCATCGCGCTGCTGGCGATGCTAGTGAACCTGGCCTTGAGTCTGGCCCTGATGTTCCCCTTCGGTCATGGCGGGCTGGCCCTGGCCACGTCCATTGCGGCCCTGCTGAACGGTGCCCTGCTGCTGGTGGGCCTGCTGCGCGCACGTGTCTACCGGCCGGAGCCGGGGTGGACGGCGCTGCTGCTGCGCGCGCTGGCGGCGAACCTCGCGATGGGCGGCGCGCTTTGGTGGCTGGCGGGCCCGCTGTCCGGCTGGGTCGCGGCGGACGGCAGCGGCCGGGTGCTGCGGCTGATCGTCCTCATCGGCGCCGGCGGGCTGGTCTACGGCAGCACCTTGCTGCTGCTGGGGCTACGGCTGCGGCATGTGCGCGAGCCGCACGTGCCGGAGGGCCATGCCGGGCGGGACAATGCCGCGCCCGCCGCCGCGAACGGCAACGCCCGTCTATAATCCGTCGCTCGTACAACGGTTCTGTGGAAGCAAGCCAGCGCGATGCGACTCATTCGAGGCCTGCACAATCTGCGCGCGCCGGACCGCGGCTGCGTCGCCACCATCGGCAACTTCGATGGCGTGCATCTGGGCCATCGCACCGTGTTCCAGCGGCTGCTGCAGCGCGGGCGTGACCTGGGGCTGCCGGCGACGGTGATCACTTTCGAGCCGCAACCGCTGGAGTACTTCCAGCCGGACGCGGCACCGGCGCGGCTGACCCGGCTGCGCGAGAAGCTGGCCGCCATCGAAGCCGACGGCATCGACCGTGTCATGCTGCTGGAGTTCGGCCCCCGGCTCGCCGCCATGCCGGCGGACGCCTTCATCGACCAGCTTCTGGTGCAGGGGCTGCGCGTCCGTTACCTACTGGTGGGGGACGACTTCCGCTTCGGCCGCGACCGCGGCGGCGACTTCGCGCTGCTGTCTGCCGCCGGCCGGCAGGGCGGCTTCGAGGTGGAGAACCTGCACACCATCACCCACGGCGAGGAGCGCATCAGCAGCACCCGCATCCGCGAGGCGCTGGAGCGCGGCGACCTGGAGCAGGCGCGGCACCTGCTCGGACGCCGCTACGCCATGCGCGGCCGGGTGGGGCATGGCGACAAGCGCGGTCGCAGCATCGGCTTTCCCACGGCAAACATTCCCTTGCACCGGCGCGTGAGCCCGCTGTCCGGCGTCTACGCGGTGACGGTGCGCGACCTCACCGGCGGACGTCTGCCGGCGATGCGCCCGGCGCGGTGGGGGCAGCGCTGGAGCGAGGCGTGGCCCGGCGTGGCCAACGTCGGCCACCGGCCCACGGTGGACGGCCAGGACGTGCGCCTGGAGGTGCACCTGTTCGACTTCGACGGCGACCTGTACGGCGCGCATCTGGAGGTGGAGTTCCGGCTCAAGCTGCGCGCGGAGCAGCGCTTTGAGTCTTTCGACGCGCTGAAGGCACAGATCGGCCGCGATGCGCTGGCGGCGCGGGAGTTCCTCGGCATCGGCTAGGCGACGCGGCGGTTATTCGCTCGCCAGGATTAGTCGTCGCCGGCATCCTCGGGCTCGCGCCGCCCTTTCGGCTTGGCAGGGCTGCCCGCCGGGCCGTTGGGCTCCAGGCCGGCAGCACGCAGGAAGGTCTTCTGCGCGTCTGCCCACAGCTCCATGTTGCGTTGGGTTACGCGGTTGATGGCGTCGAAGGGCGTCTCGCCCCAGGTCTCGGCGAGGTTCTGCTGTTGTTGCGCGAAGGCGTCCAGGGAGTGCTCCAGGTAGCGCGCGAAGACCCCCTGAAGGGTGCCGCCATAGAAGCGGATGATCTGCGCCAGCATGTTGGCCGAGAACAGCGGCTCGCCGCCGGCCTCCTCCTCCAGCATGATCTGGAGCAGGATCGACCGCGTCAGGTCCGCATCGTTGGCCGTGTCCAGCACCCGGAACGCCACCCCCCGCATCACCAGGTCGCGCACGTCCGCGATGGTGATGTAGCGGCTTAGCTCGGTGTCGTACAGACGCCGATTCGGATACTTCTTGATGATGCGCTCGGTGGGCATGGCGGGGGGCCGGCGGGCGGGGCAGGAGACGTTTGCCCAGTCTAACCCAGTGTCGTCAGGGTTGGGCTGGCCGCGGTCATGCCCGTGGCGTGCTCGCGGCCGTTCGTGCCGCACCGGTGCGTTGACCGGCGCGGCACGGCCGGCGATTCCGTCAGTCCCGCTCCACCGCCAGCGCCACGCCCTGGCCGCCGCCGATGCAGAGCGTCGCGAGGCCCTTCTTGGCGTCGCGCTTCTGCATCTCGTGCAGCAGGGTCACCAGCACGCGGGCGCCGGAGGCGCCGATGGGGTGACCGATGGAGATGGCGCCGCCGTTGACGTTGACCTTGTCGGTGTCCCAGCCCATGTCCTTGTTGACCGACATGGCCTGCGCGGCGAAGGCCTCGTTGGCCTCCACCAGGTCCAGGTCGGCGACGCCCCAGCCGGCCTTCTCCAGGCACCTGGTGGAAGCGGGGATGGGGCCGGTGCCCATGATGGCCGGGTCCACGCCGGCGGTGGCGAAGGCCTTGATGCGCGCCAGCGGCGTAAGCCCCAACTCCTTCGCCTTCTCTTCGCTCATCACCACCACGGCGGCGGCGCCGTCGTTGATGCCGGACGCGTTGCCGGGGGTGACGGTGCCTTCCTTGTCGAAGGCAGGGCGCAGCTTGGCGAGCTTGTCGGCGGTGGTGCCGGCGCGCGGGAACTCATCCTTGGCGAACACGACCGGGTCGCCCTTGCGCTGCGGGATCTCCACCGGAACGATCTCGTCGTCGAAGCGCCCGGCGGCCTGGGCGGCCTCGGTCTTCTGCTGGGAGTCGGCGGCGAAGGCGTCCTGCACCTCGCGGGCGAAGTCGTACTTCTTGGCGATGTTCTCCGCGGTGACGCCCATGTGGCAGTTGTTGAACGCGTCCCACAGGCCGTCCACGATCATGGTGTCGACCATCTTCCAATCGCCCATGCGCTTGCCGTCGCGCGAGCCCGGCAGCACGTGCGCGGACTGGCTCATGCTCTCCTGACCGCCGGCGATGACGACCTCGGCGTCGCCGCACAGCACCGCCTGCATGGCCAGATGCACGGCGCGCAGACCGCTGCCGCAGACCTGATTGATGGTCATCGCCGGCACCTCGTGCGGCAGGCCGGCGTGCAGCGTCGTCTGGCGCGCCGGGTTCTGGCCGACGCCCGCGGTGAGCACCTGGCCCAGAATCACCTCGTCGATCTGCTCAGGTCTAAGGCCGGTGCGCTCCAGCAGCGCCTTGACGACGACGGTGCCCAGCGCGGTGGCAGGCAGCGACGCGAGGCTGCCGCCGAAGCTGCCAACCGGGGTGCGGGCTGCTGCGACGATGACGGCTGTTCGGGACATGAGAACGTTCTCCTCAGTGGTGGTTTCTTGGTTGCGGGTAGGCGGGCGAAGTCAGAGATATGGCTGTGCGCCGAGCGCCGAGCGCCGAGCGCCGAGCGCCGAGCGCCGAGCGCCGAGCGCCGAGCGCCAGCATAGTACGCCCTGACCCGGCCGCCATGGCCCTTGGCCCTTGGCCCTTGGCCCTCTCGAAAGCAGCAGTCTAAGGCGTTTTGTTGCAGTGCACAAATTTCCGTGCTAGCGTGGTTTCAACACCACTGAGAGGAGGACGGCACGGGCCGCGACCGACATGGCAAACGACAACTGGTTCAACGACGACTGGCTGAAGCTTCAGCAGCAATATTGGGAGAACCTCACCGACATGGGGCGCAAGGCGATGGGGCTCGATGCACCGAAGCAGAACCCCTGGGAGGCGGCCATGGACCAATGGTGGAAGGCCCTGTCGCCGGCGGCGAGCGACCCGTCCAAGGTCTTCATGGACCGGCTCATGGAGCAGGGCAAGACCTACTTCTCCACCATCGAGCGCTTGACCCGCGGACTGACCTCGGGCACCGACGCCACCGCCGGCTGGGACGCGCTGAACAAGACCTTCGAAGACATGCAGCGCGCATTCACCGGGGGGCTAAGCGGATTTGGGGGCGGATTTGGGAGCGGCTTCCCAGGTGGCAACACCGACGACATGGCCCGCCGTATGTTCGGCTTCTGGGAGATGCCGCTCGACAACTGGCAGCGCATGATGTCCTCGCTGTCGCCGATGATGCCGGGCGACCTGCTGCGCAACATGCCGCACGACCAGGTCCAGGAGCGCATGGAGCGCATGCTCTCCGCCCCGGGGCTCGGGTACACCCGCGAAGAGCAGGCCCAGTATCAGGACCTGGTGCGCCGCACCCTGGACTACCAGCGCGCCCTGCAGGAGTACATGGGCTTCTTCGGCAAGCTCGGCATCAAGTCCGTCGAGCGACTCCGGGACCTGGTGCAGGAGCGCGCCGAGGCCGGCGAGCCCATCGACTCCGCCCGCACCCTGTATGACAGTTGGGTGGCCTGCTGCGAGGGCGCCTACGCGGACGAGGTCAGCACCCCCGAGTACGCCCGCATCCACGGCCAGCTCGTCAACGCCCAGATGGCGCTCAAGAAGCGCATGGCCGTGATGGTGGACGAGACCCTGGGCGCCATGAACATGCCCACGCGCAGCGAGCTGCGCACCCTGCAGGACCGCATGCAGGAGACCCGCCGCGAGAACAAGCATCTGCGCCGCGAGCTGGATGCGATCAAGCGCCGCCTTGGCGAGCCCGGCGTGGTTGCGGCCAGCGCCCCGGCGGCCCCCAAGAAGAAGGCCGTTGCGCGCAAGAAGACGGTCGCCGCGAAGGCAGGGCCGAGCGTCTAGGGCCGAGCGCCCGAGCAGTGCGCTCCCCCGGCGCTTGGCCCTCGGCCCTTGGCGCTAGCTCGCGAGTCGAGACTCGGCCCGGCGAACCGCCGACACATCGAATGAATTGCCACCTCTGAGGACGACGCCCCATGTTCCCCATCCAGATCCGCCCGGACAAGCTCGGCGAAGAGATGCTCGACTACAGCCGCAAGCTCGGTCAGGGCATGGAAAACCTCATCAACGCCGGCGACATCGACACCGGCGTCACGCCCAAGGATGCCGTCTACACCGACGACAAGCTGACCCTGTACCGCTACCGCCGCCCCGCCGACGTGGCGCAGCAAGAGATCCCGCTGCTGGTGGTCTACGCGCTGGTGAACCGGCCCTATATGACCGACATCCAGGAAAACCGATCCACCATCAAGGGCCTGCTCGGCACCGGCCAGGACGTGTATCTCATCGACTGGGGCTATCCGGACCAGGCCGACCGCTCGCTGACCCTGGACGACTACATCAACGGTTACATCGACGGCTGCGTGGACCACATCCGCGAGAAGCACGGGCTGGACAAGATCAACATCCTCGGCATTTGCCAGGGCGGCAGCTTCAGCCTGATGTACACGGCGCTGCACCCGAACAAGGTGCAGAACCTGGTCACGATGGTCACGCCGGTGGACTTCAAGACCCCGGACAACCTGCTCTCCGCCTGGGTGCAGAACATCGACGTGGACCTGGCGGTGGACACCATGGGCAACGTCCCGGGCGAGATCCTGAACTGGACCTTCCTCAGCCTCAAGCCGTTCAGCCTCACCGGCCAGAAGTACGTCAACATGGTCGACCTGCTGGACGACCCGGACAAGGTCAAGAACTTCCTGCGCATGGAGAAATGGATCTTCGACAGCCCCGACCAGGCCGGCGAGACCTTCCGCGAGTTCATCAAGGGCTTCTACCAGCAGAACGGCTTCATCGAGGGCACCGCCCGCGTCGGCAACCGCCCGGTGGACCTAAAGCAGATCACCTGCCCGGTGCTCAACATCTACGCCATGCAGGACCACCTCGTCCCGCCCGCCGCGTCCAAGGCGCTGAACGGCCTCACCGGCAGCGACGACTACACCGAGCTCGCCTTCCCCGGCGGCCACATCGGCATCTACGTCAGCGGCAAGGCGCAAAAAGAGGTCACCCCCGCCATCGGCGAGTGGCTCAACGCCCGTAGCTGACCCCCGGCGCGCCGGCTCCAGCCGGCCCCGTGGGAGCGGCGTCCCCGCCGCGATTGGCCGCCCCGCCGCCGTCGCGCCGAAGACGGCGCTCCCACAACGACGCCCGCCC
>NZ_JAJDNQ010000111.1 GCF_022340605.1 Thiohalocapsa sp. | reverse complement strand
ACGACCTGAGATGGTCTCGGGGCTTGCGCACCGTTGCGCTAGCGCTCTTCATCGCGCTGCAACCGCTCCTTGGTGCGCTTGAGACCGAGCCAGACGCCGAGCAGGACCAGCGGCAGGGCCGCTGCGGTGCCGACGCCGGTGTCGAGCGGCACGCCGGCGGCGGCGATGCCCTTGAGCAGGTAGCCCACAAGCCCGACGCCGTAATAGCTGATGGCCACCACGGACAGCCCCTCGACGGTCTCTTGAAGGCGCAGCTGGAGCTTTGCGCGCCGAGCCATGGAATCCAACAAGCTGCGATTTTGCTCCTGCAGGCGCACCTCCACCCGCGCCCGCAGCAGCGCCGTCATGCGTGCGGCACGGTCGGCGAGGCTCTCCTGGCGCCGGGCGGTGGCGCGACAGGTGCTCACGGCCGGCGCCAGTCGCACCTCGAGAAACTCGGTGAAGGTGGGCAGGCCCTGGATGCGCTCCTGGCGCAGTTGCTGGAGCCGCTGCTGAACCACTTGGTGGTAGGCGACGGTGGCATCGAAGCGCGAGGCGGTGCGCGCGGCGACGGATTCGACCTCGGCGGCGACGTCGGTGAGCTCCCGCAACAAGGCGCGCTCGGACGTCGGCGCGGCGACCGCTGCTCCGGGCTCACCGCCGTTGGCACGCCCCATGCGCGCGGCCACATCGGCGAGCCGCCGCTCCGCATCGCTGAGTGCCGCCGCGGCGTCGCGCGCCGCCGGCAGCCCCAGCAGGGTCATGGCGCGATAGGTATTCAGGTCCAGCACGCGCTTCACCAGCCGGCCCGCCTGGGCGTCGGTGAGCCCGCGATCGCGCAGCAGCATACGACCGAAGCCGTCGTCGTGGATGCGCAGGTCCGACCAAGCCAGGCCGGCACCGCCCGCCACCTCGGCACCGATCACCGGGTTGCCGGCGAAAATGGTCATCAGGTCCGCGGGCGAGCGCTCCGGCATCTGCTCGGACTCCAGCACCAGCTGCACGGCGGCCACCACTTGGCCGGGCATTGCCGCAAGCCATTCCGGGGGCAGCCCCGCGAGGGGCTCGTCCGCGAACGGGTGTGCCGCCGCGCGCTCCGGCGACAACGCCCGCGAGAAGCCATAGGTGACGAACTCGGTGTGGCGCTCCCAGCGCAGGCGCCAGTCGCCGAGGTCGACAAAGAAATACTGCCCGACCTCCGCCGGCGGCGGCGCATCGACGCCAAAATGCTCCAGTAACCGCAGCAGGTGGGCGACATTGGCGCCGGTGCCCCGCTCGCCACATTGGTAGGCGAAGTGGCTCACCGCGACGGGCGCGCGCACCGGCTCGAAGGTGCGCACGTGCAGCTCCTGCGCGACGGCATAGCGCAAAGGATGCTCGGGAAAGGGCAGACTCATGGCGATGGGCCCCTCAGGTCCCTCAGGGATGGAGATAAGCGGCGCTACTCGCGGATGGCATAGGTCCGCAGACAGCGGCCGAGGCGTGATGCGACGGCAGCGCGTCAATCATCAGGGGCAGAAGGCTACGATGCCTTGCGCGGCGGCGCCACCGCAACCCGGCGACACCACCGCCCGGCATAATGGTCCGCGGCCCCGTCCCCGCCGGGGACGATGGCGGGTAGAACGGCTACAGCGACACGATCGTCATAGCGACCAAGCAAATCGCGGCCGAGAGGGTGCAAGCAGTCAAGAGCGCCGGTTGCGGCGCAGAGCAGGCGAAAGCCACGACCGCAGCGCGGCGGTCGGAGCGGGCGGGATTGCATCGGTTGCCCATGGTTATCTCCCTGCGTCACGGGACGGTGCGCGCCACCATCCCTACCATGAGCTTAGTCGATGCAATCGGCCTGACTGTGCCGCACGTCGCAATTTCGCCCATATTCATTAGGGAAAGCCACAATTCCCTCGTACCGAGCCCCACCGAAGACCGGCGGCACGGCGTCCAATTGGCAGGCATGCGCAGAGGCTTCGGGCATCTTTCTCGAGCGATGCCGGCGAAATGGTGCCCGGGACGGGAATCGAACCCGTAAGGCCGAAGCCGTTGGATTTTAAGTCCAATGCGTTTACCAGTTTCGCCACCCGGGCAGGCGTATGGAGGGCGATCTCGCGGCGGCGAGCGTCGAGAGGGAATCGAACTGGTAAGTATCGGGTAGGCGGGAAATTGGAGGCTGAGGTCGGAATCGAACCGGCGTACACGGCTTTGCAGGCCGCTGCATGACCACTCTGCCACTCAGCCCAAGCGTCTAAGTTTAAGCCGCGCAGAGGAGATTGTCACGCACGGACATCGGGTCCGAGAGGGTCCAGCGAGGGCTCAGCGCGGCCGGGCCACCACCGGCGCCCGGGCATGCGCTCCCCGGCATGCGAGCGCCAAGGGCGCCGAAAGCCTTGACTGAGCGGCACAAAGCCAGACATACTGGCGGGTCTTGAGCCGCACGCCAACTCAATGCGACGACGCCGATCGGCGGACGTTCCAGGGCGCCAGCTCCTCTCCCTTCGGATTCTTGAGACTCGGCGCGGACACCGGCTCGGACCGCGCAAGTTGGAAGGTAATTGGAAACATGTACGCAGTCATCGAAACGGGCGGTAAACAGTACCGCGTCGCCGAGGGCGACAAGCTGCGCGTCGAGAAGCTCGACGCGGAGGCCGGCACCAGCGTCGATCTCGACAAGGTGCTGATGATCGCGGACGGCGACAGCGTCAAGCTGGGCAAGCCGTTCATCGAGGGCGGCAAGGTCACCGCCGAGGTGGCCGGGCACGGACGGCACGACACGATCAAGATCATCAAGTTCCGCCGGCGCAAGCACCACCTGAAGCGCCAGGGCCACCGCCAGTGGTTCACGGAGCTGAAGATCACCGGCATCGCCGGCGCTTAACCGGCCGACGCCAGCAGCGAGGAGTTATTCCATGGCACACAAAAAGGCAGGCGGCAGTTCCCGCAACGGCCGCGACTCCGAATCCAAACGGCTCGGTGTCAAACGCTTCGGCGGCCAGCAGGTCTCCGCCGGCAGCATCATCGTCCGCCAGCGCGGCACCCGTTTCCATAACGGCGTCGGTGTCGGCTGCGGCCGGGACCACACCCTGTACGCGCTGACCGACGGCGAGGTGCGCTTCGAGACCAAGGGGCCGCGCAACCGCCGCTACGTGAGCGTGGTGGCGCCGGCACAGGGCTGAGGCGAAAAGCGGCACTGGGAGCGGCGCCGACACTACGCCGAGGCGCGCGGGGACATCCAATCGCCGCGCCGGCGCCGGTCAGCAGACGCGCCCGTCCCACGGCCTCAGGGCCGCGTCAAGCCCCGCCCAGGCGGGGCTTGCGCTTTTTGGGTAATCGTTTAGGCGCCACCAGACCAGCTTCGCCACGGCCTCACCACCGCCGCAACCCAGCCAGAGAAGCACCGTCCAGACGAGCCCCGTCCAAAGCAGCAGCGTCCAGAGAAACACCGTGAAATTCGTCGACGAGGCCAGGATTCGCGTTGAAGCCGGCAACGGCGGCGACGGCTGCGTGAGCTTCCGGCGCGAGAAGTTCATCCCCAAGGGCGGGCCGGACGGCGGCGACGGCGGCGACGGCGGCAGCGTCTACCTCGTGGGCGACGCAAACCTGAACACCCTGGTGGACTTCCGCCACAAGCGCATGCACCGGGCGCAGTCGGGCCGCTCCGGCATGGGCCGCAACCGCACCGGGGCCTCGGGCGCGGATGCCGTGATTGCGGTGCCGCTGGGCACCCGCGTCAGGGATGCCGAGACCGGCGAGGTGATCGGCGAGCTGCTGTCAGGCGACGATCGGCTGCGGGTCGCGGCGGGTGGCTTTCACGGCATCGGCAACGCCCGCTTCAAGTCGAGCACCAACCGCACGCCGCGGCAGTTCACGCCGGGGACGCCCGGCGAGCGGCGCGATCTGCACTTGGAGCTCTTGCTGCTCGCCGATGTCGGCCTGCTGGGCCTGCCCAACGCCGGCAAATCGAGCCTGATCCGAGCGCTCTCCAGCGCCAGACCCAAGGTCGCCGACTACCCGTTCACGACCCTGCATCCGAACCTGGGCGTGGTCAGCGTCGCCCCCCGGCGCAGCTTCGTCATTGCCGATATCCCGGGGCTCATCACCGGCGCCGCGCAGGGCGCGGGCCTCGGCACCCGATTTCTGAAGCACCTGGCACGCACGCGGCTGTTGCTCCACTTGGTGGACATCGCACCGTTGGACGCATCCGTCTCGGCCGCCGAGCAGGTGCGCACGGTGGCCGCGGAGCTTGCCGCCTTCGACCCGGACCTGGCAGCGAAAGAGCGTTGGCTGGTGCTGACGAAGATCGACCTCATCGACGCCGAGTCCCTGGCCGAGCGTCGCGCGACGCTGGTCCGCGAACTGAACTGGCACGGCGAGGTGCACGCCGTCTCGGCAACCACCGGCGCCGGCACGGCAACCCTGGCGGCGGCACTGATGGAGCGTCTCGACGCCCTGCCGCACCCGCTGCGCTCCGAGCCCGCGCCAGAGGCCGCCGATGCGGCCTGGCATCCGCTCGACTGAGTCGGATTCCTCCGGACACCGCAACCGAGGGCCACGTGTTTCACCGCACGCAGATCCCCGCCACGCGCCGCTGGATCGTCAAGATCGGCAGCGCCCTGCTGACGCGCGAC
Organism: Thiohalocapsa sp.; assembly: GCF_022340605.1. Lineage (GTDB taxonomy): Bacteria > Pseudomonadota > Gammaproteobacteria > Chromatiales > Chromatiaceae > Thiohalocapsa. The sequence goes on along the minus strand of NZ_JAJDNQ010000111.1, from coordinate 47,809 downwards.
GGTGCAGGGCTGGACCCGGAGGTCCTCGGCCCCTGGATCGCACAGATGGCCGCGCAGCATGCCGCCGGCCGCGAGGTGGTGCTGGTGTCTTCTGGCGCCGTCGCCCAAGGCATGGCGCGCATGGGCTGGCGACAGCGCCCGCAGTCACTGCACGCGCTTCAGGCCGCCGCCGCCATCGGCCAAATGGGCCTGATCCGCGCCTACGAGGACGGTTTCTCGCGCCATGGACTGCATACGGCGCAGGTGCTCCTGACCCGGGACGATCTCGCCGACCGCAAGCGCTACCTCAACGCCCGCAGCACCCTGCGCACGTTGCTCTCCATGGGCGTGGTGCCGGTGGTCAACGAGAACGACACCGTCGCCACCGACGAGCTGCGCTTTGGCGACAACGACACCCTCGCGGCATTGGTGGCCAATCTCGTGGAAGCCGATCTCTTGATCCTGCTGACGGACCAGGACGGGCTGTTCTCCGCCAATCCGCACCTGGACCCGGACGCCCTGCTGATCGACCGCGCCCGGGTCGACGACCCGCGACTGGACCGGGCCGCCGGCGGCAGCAGCGGCGCGTTGGGCACCGGCGGCATGATCACCAAGCTTCGCGCGGCGCGGCTCGCGGCACGCTCGGGCTGTGCCACCGTCATTGCCCCCGGGCGCCGCGCACAGAGCCTCAGCAGCATCGCGGCGGGGGCCGACGTGGGCAGCCTGCTGGTACCCGCCCAGGGACCCCAGGCGGCGCGCAAGCGCTGGCTCGCGGGCCATCTGCGTGTCACGGGCCGGCTGGTGCTCGACGACGGCGCGGTGAAGGCGCTGCGCGAGGGCGGGCGGAGCCTGCTCGCGGTGGGCGTAACCGGCGTCGACGGGCATTTCGCCCGCGGCGAGGTGGTGGCCTGCGTCGACAGCAAGGGCCAGGAGGTGGCGCGCGGCCTGGTGAATTACGACGCGCCGGACGCGATCCGCATCCAGGGCCTGCCCAGTAGCAAGTTCGAGGAAGTGCTCGGCTTCGTGGACGACGAGGAACTGATCCACCGGGACAACCTGGTGCTCCTATAGCGCCCGTGGCGCCTACCCGGGCCGCCGGCTGTCGTCGACCTTGCGACCGGCAGATGATGGATTGCGCGCAAGCCCGCCCGTCGCGAAGCCCTCACCGGGCTATCCAGCGCCCATCCTCGTGAGCGAGCCAGAGCTGCACCACATCGGTGGTGGGCTTACGGTCGCCGCGGCGGATGTGCCGCTCCACACGGCAGTCGTACTGCACCCCTTGCCCGCCCAGGCTACGGCAGCCGAGCTTCGTGAGGGTTTCAAGCACGACAGTTAACGGCGCCGCATCGGCTTCGCCCAACTGGGCGGCGCTGCGCGTGTTGATGTCCTCCAGGGTCGCGGCGTAGGCGGTCCGAATCTGCTCCTCGGTGGGCTCCTCCATCACCGTGGCGGCCTCCGAGCCTGCCGAGCGCCCCTGCGACAGCGCCTGGCCGACGGGCAGCGCTACGAGCGCGAGCGCCGCCCAAAGGCTTAGCACCTGCGATGGATATCTCTGCACGGCAAGCATCTCCGCTGCTGAATCTACGTGGATTGTAAGCCTCGGACGCGCCCCGCGCACGCGCCCCGTACACGGGAGGCGACGGCCCGCAAACTTGCCGCCGGCGCGTAAAAACCGTAGCCTTGGCGGGTTGCATTCCCCGTACAAAATAAGGGCCTTTTCGGAGAACCGCATGACCTCTCCCATCGAGATCGCACGCTTCAACATGATTGAGCAGCAGGTACGCCCATGGAACGTCCTGGACGAGGGCGTGCTGCGGGTCCTGGGCGAGCTGCCGCGGGAGGCCTTCGTGCCGGACGCCTACCAGGCGCTGGCGTATGCAGACATCGACATCCCCATCGGCACCGACACCTGCATGCTGCCGCCGAAGGTAGTGGGCCGGATGCTGCAGGCACTGCAGGTGCGCGAGGGCGACAAGGTACTGGAGATCGGCCCGGGCACGGGCTATGTCACCGCCTGCCTGGCGCGCCTGGGCGGCCGCGTGATCGGTGTCGAGATCGACCCCGCCCTGGCCGAAGGCGCCCGCGAGCGGATCGAAGCGCTCAACCTGCGCCGCGTCGAGGTGCGGGCCGGCGACGCCATGGCGGCCCCGGTGGACGGCGGCCCCTTCGACGTCATCGCCGTGACGGGCTCGGTCCCCACCGAAGAGCCGGTGCCGATGCTGGCACAGCAACTGGCGCCAGGCGGGCGCCTGTTCGTCATCGTCGGCGAGGACCCGGTCATGGAGGCGCGCCTGGAGACGCGCATCGGCTCGGGCAGCGATCTGCGCCGCGAGGCACTGTTCGAAACCTCCGTGCCGGCGCTCAGGAACGTGCCGCAGCCGGAGCGCTTCGTCTTCTGACGCCGCCCGCGCGCAAGTCACTCCCCCGGCACCACGCCAGCAGCACGCGACATGGTCCGCCAGGTCACCGCCCGCGCGCTGAACGCGCTGCTGCGCAGCGATGCACCGGCGCCGCAGTTGCTCGACGTGCGCGAGCACTGGGAATTGGACATCTGCCGGCTCGACGGCATCACTCACATCCCCATGCGGCAGGTACCGGGCGCGCTCGATCGGCTCGATGAGGAACGCCCGGTGGTGGTCATCTGCCACCACGGCATCCGCAGCCAACAGGTGGCACTGTACCTGGACCACCGGGGCTTCCGGCAGGTACTCAACCTCCAGGGCGGCATGGACGCCTGGGCCCACGAGGTGGACCCGGCAACGCAGACCTACTGAGCGCGCCGGCGCCTCAACAGCCAGCTACCCTGCGAGCCCCAGAACAACATTGACGGGCGCCCCGAGGGCTGCCCGCACAACGAGACGAGCGAGGTCACCACAATGAGCATTCATCAGGCACCCATGCCACTGTGCAACGCTGCTTTCTCGCAGCTGCTTATCATCGATGCGCAGGAGCGCCTGGCGGCAGCGATGCCGAAAGACGAGCTGGCCGTGACGGTCGCCAACATCAACCGGCTGATGGCCTCGGCGCAGATCCTGGACATCCCCATTATCTCCACCGAGCAATACCCGCAAGGCCTCGGCAAGACCATCGAGGCGATCCGCGACAACCTGCCCGCGACTGCCGCGCCCACCGAGAAGACCTGTTTCTCCTGCTGCACGGCCGCCGGCTTCGAGCGCGCGCTCACCAGCCAGCCCGAGCGCAAACAGGTGGTGCTGGTGGGTATGGAGGCACACATCTGCATCGTGCAGACCGCCTCCGGGCTGCAGCGCTGGGGCTACCAGGTGTTCGTCGCGGCGGATGCTATCTGCTCACGGCATCCGGCGAATCGCCAGAATGCGCTGGAGCGCATGCGCCACAGCGGCATCCACGTCACCAACACGGAATCCGCCGCCTTCGAGTGGCTCGGCGACTCCACCAACGCGAAGTTCCGCGAGGTCTCGCGGATGTTCAAGTAACCTCGGGTTGCGCCCGGAATCGCCCCGGCGCAGCCATGCTCCGGGGCGGCAAACAGTCATCGATAGCGCCTGAGAGCGACTGCTGACGACGTTCGACAGCAGGTGCGAAGCGCGATGGGTCCATCCGCGGCTTGGTGCGCCAAGACGCCCAAAACGCTCCATTGCGGGATCGGAATCGAGGCGTGGATCGATGCCGATAGCGATTGCGATAGCGATTTCGATAGCGATTTCGATGGGCCATCCGAGGACAGCCAGAGCGCACTCGCGAATCTAATGGGAGGGCTTGGGCGCGCGCGGGCGCTTGCCCGCGAGGCAGACGTCGACAAGGGCCGAGACGCGGTCGAGGGCGCCGCTGTTTTCGGCAATGACGCGGCGGCCCTCCTCGCCGACACGCGCCCGCTCGGCGGCATCGCCGAGCCAGCGCAGCAACACCCGCGTCAACGCCTGCGCGTCGGCCACCTGTAGCATCGCGCCGCGCTCACAGAGCAGCCGCGTGATCTCGGCGAAATTGAAGGTGTGCGGCCCGCTCACCACCGGCAGCCCCGCCGCCGCCGGCTCCAGCAGATTGTGCCCGCCCGTAGGCACCAGGCTCCCTCCCACGAAGGCCACATCCGCGGCGGCGAAGAATAGCGCCAGCTCGCCCATGGTATCGCCGAGGTAAACCGCCGTGTCGGCACCACATGGCTCCTGCACGCTCCTGCGTGCCAATGACAGGCCCTGGCGCCGCACCAGCGCGCCGACGCGCTCGAAGCGCTCCGGATGCCGCGGCACCAGCACCAGCAGCGCAGTCGGCATTTCGGCGCGAACGCGGGCATGCACGGCGAGGACCTGTTCCTCTTCGCCCTCGCGGGTGCTGGCGGCCACCCAGACAGGCCGCTCGTTACCCCAGGCGCGGCGCAGCGCCTCGGCACGATCGGTCACACTGGCCGGCGGCCGCAGATCGAACTTGATGCTGCCGGTGACGGCGATGCGTCCCGGTTCGACACCGAGCCGCACGAAGCGCCCGGCGTCGGTCTCGCTCTGCGCCGCGATGCAGGCGAAGCGCCGCATGGTCTCGGCGCTGAAGCCGGCCACCCAAGCGTAGCGGCGCGCTGAGCGCTCCGAGAGACGGGCATTGATCAGCATGCTGCGAATACCGCGCTCGGCACAAACCGCGAGCATGTTCGGCCAGATCTCGGTCTCCATCACCAGCACCGCTCGCGGCTGGGCGCGGTCCAGGAAGCGCCGCATGATGCCGGGCAGGTCGAACGGGGTGTAGCGGTGCTGCACCGCGTCGCCCAGCGAGTCGTGCAGCCGGGCCGCGCCGGTGGGCGTGGTGGTGGTCACGAGGATGTTGTGGCCCCGCCGCAGCAAATGGCGCAGCAGCGGCAGCGCCGCCTGCACCTCGCCCACGGAGACGGCATGCACCCAGAGCTCCGCCGGCCGTGGCGGAGCGGGCTCCAGGGCCAGTCGCTCCCGCCAGCGCTCCCGATAGGCGGGCGCCCGGCGGCTGCGCCAGGCGAGCCGCAGCAGCGCCAGCGGGATGAGCAGCCCGACGAGCAGGGAATAGAGTCGGCGTGACAAGACGCGGTCGCGGTCGGGCCGGCCGGCGGCCGGCCCGATGCGTGCGGCAGGCTTACATGGTGGACGCCGGTGCGGCAGGCGTGCCGGCTGGGCTTGACGAAGCTGGGCTCGACGAAGTCGGGCCGGCCTTAGGGAGCAGGTCCATCAACTCGGCCGGCACCGCCTTCTCCAACGTGCCTTGCTCAATGGCCATTTCCAGCCAAGGCTGTTGGAGCGCGAGCAGGCTCCAGACCATGACGACACCCACCGGCCACGCCAGCAACGCCGGCGGCTGCGACGAGCGGGAGCGCATCACCAGCCAAAGCCAGATCACTGTCACCGCAGCGGCGGTGATATAGACCGCCGGCTGCCAGTGGAAGCTGTACTCCATGGGCAGATAGGTGCCGAGACCCTCGACCGGCGGCGGCGTGCCCTTGTATAGCAGCCAGACCCAAGCCCCCCACAGCGCCACTGCGATGACGCCGAACAGGAGCACGGACAGCCAGTGCGCCGGCCAAACGAACAAACGCGGCAGCCGCTGGATGCCGCCGGCTCCGATCACCGCGATGGGCACCAGCAGCGCGAGACCATGGATGGGGCTGGTAGCCTGGTTGGTGATCACCAGCGCCCAGCCCACCAAGGCCACCACCAGCGCCGCGCGCACGCCTGAGAAACCGAACAATGCGCCGGGGCGAAGCACCAGCGACAGCACCGCCATCAGCCAAGCCGGAAAGGCCATGACGAGAAACACCCACAGCCACTCCAGCTGCGACTGCGCTGTACCGAGGCCGAAGCCGTCCTGGAAGCGGTCGATGTTGTTGGTGAACAGCCACACTTCATACAGGTGCGGATCGCGCTGGTAGAGGAGCCAGGGCCAGATGATCAACCAGGGCAGCGCGAACAGCAGCGCCAACAGGAAGCCCTTGAGGTAGCGGCCGAACTTGTGGAAGAGCAGCAGGATCGGCATCAGCACCGCGGCCACGAGCAGCACCACGGGGCCGAACAGGCCCGTCGACATGAAGGCGACACCGGCACCGGTGCCAAGCCAGAGACCGCCCCAGAAGACCTTGCGCGGCAGGAGTGCCAAGCCGTAGAGCGCCATCGCCATGCCCGCCATCAGGGCGTTGTCCGGAATCATGTCGTGGCCGAACCAGACGATGCCGAGGGTACCGATGAGCAACAGCACGGCAATGGAACCGACGTCCGGGACAGGGGTATCGTCGCCGGATCGCCAGGCTGCACGGGCGAACAGCGCGGTAAAGAACAGCGTGATTGCCAGGAACACACCGCTGGCGATGCGCGCCGCCTGCTCCGGCGGCAGCGTGTCTGCCGGCACATAGCGCCCCGCGGCGTGCGCGATGGCCGCGCCGGTGATGTAGTAGAGCGGCGGCGACTTGAGCGCCGGCTGGCCGTCCACCTGAGGCTCCACGTAGTCGCCGGTCTCGAGGATGCTGTTGACGGCGGCCAGGGAGTACGCCTCGTCCTTGGTCCAGGGCTGGTGCCCGATGAGTCCGGAGGCGACGAACGCGCCAGCCAGCAGCAGGGTCAGAAACCAAAGCCAGGAGCTCTGGCCTGATGAAGCTTTGGCCGCGGAGGTGTCCCCGGCGGCGGAATTATTCGCTGTTTTTGCCATCTATAAATCCTCACTGCCAGCGCGGGATAGACTATAGCACAATGGCCCCTGCGCTTCGGCGGGGCTCGGCTCGCCATTGTACCGGGCCACCGGGGGCCACTGCCCCGGACGCGTGCCTCGAAGCTGTCCCCGATCATGGCCCGCGCACCTGCGCCCGGGCCGGCCCACAGCGCGCGGATTGCGTCAAGGTCACTGATGTCACAACACGAACCGCGGATCAGCGTGCTCGCCTCCTTCTCCGGCGCCGGCGGCGTCGAGCGCATGCTCGTCAACCTGCTGCAAGGCTTCGCCGAGCTCGGCCGGCCCGTGGACCTGCTTACCATCCGCACGGAAAGCCCACACCTGCAAGACCTGCCGGCATCGGTACGCCGCATCGACCTCGGCGCTCGCCACAGCCTGGCGGCCGCGGGCGCCCTCGCCCGGCACCTGCGCAGCGAGCGGCCGGCGGTGCTGCTGGCCGCGAAGGATCGCGCCGGGCGCGCCGCGGTGCTGGCACGCAAGCTCGCGCAGGTGCCCGTGCCCATCGTCATGCGCCTCGGCACCGACCTGTCCGGTGCGCTCGCCCACCGGCACCCGCTGCGGCGCTGGCTGCGCACCGCCCCGGCGCGGCGGAGCTGGCGGCAAATCGAGCACATCATCGCCGTGTCGGAGGGTGTGGCGGATGACACCGCGCGGGTCGCGGGCTTGCCGCGCGAGCGCATCAGCGTCATCCGCAATCCGGTCATCACGGCGTCGCTCGCCGCGCGGGCGGCCATGCCTTGCCCGCACCCCTGGCTCAGTCCCGAGGCCCAGGCGGCGGCGCCGGTGATCCTGGGCGCCGGCCGGCTGGAGCGGCAGAAGGACTTCCCGACCCTACTGCGTGCCTTTGCATCGTTGCGCGCCCGGCGACCGGTCCGGCTGGTGCTGTTGGGTGAGGGCGCCTGGCGCGAGCGCCTGACGGCGCTGGCAAAGACGCTCGGCGTCGCCGCGGACGTGGATCTGGCGGGCTTCCGGCCGAATCCCTACCCGTTCCTGGCCAGTGCGCGGCTGTTCGCCCTGTCCTCGCGGTGGGAAGGCTCGCCCAACGTGCTCACCGAGGCCATGGCCCTCGGCACGCCGGTGGTGGCGACCGACTGTCCGAGCGGGCCACGCGAGATCCTCGCCGGTGGCCGCTACGGCCCGCTGGTGCCCATGGGCGACGTGCGGGCACTGGCCACGGCGCTTGCGCAGGCGCTGGATGCGCCATTGGCGCCTGCCGTGCTGAAGGCAGCGGTGCAAGAGTATGCCGCCGTCGTGAGCGCCCGGCGCTATCTGGCAGTGCTCGACCGGGTGGCGGAGCAGCGTGGCTAGTGCTTCGCTGCGGAAATTCCGAGACCGGGCTCCGTCGTTGTCGTTGTCGTTGTCGTTGTCGTTCGTAAATCGGAGTCGTCATCGAATATCCGCTCGGTTGAGCCCAGGATTACGAGACCGACCACGACAACGACATGAGACGGTCTCGGGACTTGCGCGCTGTTGTACCAGCACGCTCGCGCCCGATGGCCGCTAAAGCAGCTCCCGATAGACGGCCAGATTGCCGTTGACCATGCCTTCCACCGAGAAGGACTCGCGCACCAGCCGCCGCCCGCCGGCGCCGAGCCGGGTCCGCAGCGCGGGATCGCGAAGCAACTCGTGCACGGCCGCGGCCAGGCGCGCCGGGTCGCCCGGCGGCACCAGGCGGCCGTTGACGCCGTCCTGCACCGCCTCGGGGATGCCGCCGACGGCGCTCGCGACGATGGGCACGCCGGCCGCGGCGGCCTGCAGCAGCGACACGCCGAGGCCCTCCATCAGCGCCGGATGGACGACGATGTCGAGACAGGACAGCAACCCGGCGAGGTCCTCGCGGAAGCCCATCAGCCGCACCCGCGCGGCGAGCCCGCGGTCGTCGATCTGCTCCTGCAACGCGCCCGCCAGCGGCCCCTTGCCGAAAAAGAACACCGCCAGGCGCGGGTGCACGGCGAGCAGGCGCGGCAGCGCATCCAGGAGCACCTGGTGACCTTTGCGCTCGATCAATTGCGCGATGACGCCGATGGCGGGCGTGTCCGCCGCGAGGTCGAGCTCGTCGCGGCAGTGCATCGGGTCGCGCGGCCCGTCGTAACGCGACGCGGCCACCGCGCTGCGCACGACGCGCAGCTTGTGCTCCGGCAGGCCCTCCGCGCGCAACACCCGCGCGATGCCCTCGGAGATGGCGACCACACGGTCGTGGAGGCGGTATTTCCAAGCCACCAGCCAACGCGGCTCCGGATTGTCCACGCGCCGGGTGTGCACGACGGGCAGACCGCGGCGACGTGCCGCGATGCCGCCCATGACGTCGGCACCGATGCGGCTGTGCAGGTGGACCAGATCGGGACTGCACGCGTCCATCAGCCGGCCCAGCCGGCCGATGAGGCCGAAATCGAGGTCGCCTCGCATCGCCATGCCGTGCACCGCTGCGAAGGGCGCGGCTTGGCGGGCGAGATCACACCCGCTACGGCAGGCAAGATGGTTCTCGATGCCCTGGGCGGCGAGCCCTTCTAGCAGGTACAGCACCTGCTTGGCGCCGCCGTAGAGCTCGGCGCCGCCCTCCACGTGCAGGATCTTCATGTCCGCAACCCCGGCAGTTGGCGCAGCGCCGCCAGCACCTCTTCGGTGCCGATGTCACGCATGCAGTCGAAGCGCCCGTCGCACGTGGGCCGGCGGCGGCAGGGCGCGCAGGCGCGGGCATGGTAGAGCACGCGGGCGTCGGCGCGAGTGGTATCGGTGTACGGGCAGGTGGCGCCGAATAGCAGCAGGGTGGGCCGCCGGAGTGCAATACCCATGTGGCTCAGGCCCGTGTCCACGCCCACCACCGCGCGGCTGCGGGCGATCAGCGCCGCCGCCTGCGACAGCGAGGTGCTGCCCGCGAGGTTGACCGCCGCAGTGCCCGCGGCCGTGGCCATCTTCTCACCGGCGGCACGATCCGCCGGTCCGCCCAGCAGGGCCACGGGCAACCCGTGCTCGTCCCGGACCCGCACCGCGAGCCCGGCCCAGCGCTCGGCGAGCCAGTGCTTCTGCGGCCGCGTGGTGAACGGACAGGCCGCGATGAAGCCGTCGCCGAGGCCATGGGCGTCCAGCATCCGGCCGGCGGCCGCGGCGGCGTCGGACCCATAGTGCATGGCCATGCCGAAGTCGTCGACATCCAGCCCCAGTGCAGCGGCCAGGAACAGGTACTCGGAGCCGATGCGCGCGCTCTCAGGCCGTGGCGCGAGCACGCGGGTCATCAGCAGCCCGCTGCCCTCGCGCGAGCCGAGGCCGATGCGCCGCCGCGCACCGGAGAGCCAGGTGAGCGCCCCGCTCTTCAGCAGACCCTGGAGATCCAGCGCGAGGTCGAAGCGCTGGCGCCGCAGCAGCCGGCGCAGTGCGCCGATCTCCCGCAGGACCTGCCGGAGCTGCCCTCGCCGCCAGTCCCGGCGCCAGCGGCGGATCGGACAGGGAATGACGAGGTCCAGGTCCGGATGCGCCGCCAGCAGCTCGCGGTACTCCGACTGCACCAGCCAGGCGATGCGCGCCTGCGGATAGGTGCGGCGCAGGGCCGCGATGAGCGGCGTCGCGAAGAGGACGTCGCCGATGGCGGAGAGCCGGACGATCAGGATGGAGGCGACCCGCCCTGCCTGCGGTGTAACCTCGTTCATCTGCGAGCCACTTGCGACAACCTTGCAGAGAAGCCGATGATTGGATGAAGCCTGTTCGGAATCGGGGTCGGCATCGAGCCTGGCCCAGGGGGTCGAGCCCGTCGGCGTTGCCCGAACACAACCGCCACGATAGCCGCAGTTGCGCCCGCACGCACGGGTCTCAGTTGGACATGCCGCGCCGAACCATCGCCTTCATCGACCCGGGAATGCGCCTGGCGCCGTTCCTGTGCGCCGCCAGCGCGGAACTGCCCGCAACAATACAGTCGGCGTTCTATGCGCGCCGCCCGAAACCGCGCAGCATCCTGCGCAACTGCGGACACGCCCCGGCGCCCGAGCGCATCGGCGCCCTTCGGCGGCGGCGCGGGGCAGCGGGGTCGTATTGGCATGCTCCAGACATCGATCCGGATGCACTGATGGCGGGCCTGCGCCTGCCGCGGCACCGGGAGGCAGTGGCAACGGCCAGCCCCGAGTATCGGGCCGTGGAGCGCTCGGTGCGTGACTTTCTCGACCACAGAGCACCGGACGGCCTGTTCTGTTGGAACGGCTCCGGACTCGCCGCGGGTATCGCGGCGCAGATCGCAGGCTACCACGGCATACCCGTCGCCTACGGCGAGAACGGTTACCTGCCCGGCACCATGCAGCTCGATCCCATGGGCGTCAATGCGGCGGCCTCCTTCGGCCCCGCCCACACCCGTCTCGAGCAGATACTCGCGCTGCAATGGACGGACAGCGAGCGCGACACCCTGCGCCAGCTGCTGGACGGCTATCGGCGTGGCGAGCGCGTGGCGCCGCGGGTACCGCGCCCGCGCGAGCTCAGCGCCTCGCCGCTCGCCTACCTGGTGCAGGCGCTCATCGATCTTCGCGACCGCGAGCCGCGCCGGCGGATCAATCGCCTGGTGCCGCATCCGCCGCCGGCGCTGCCGGAGCGCTTCGTGTTCTTTCCGCTCCAAGTCCGCCAGGACAGCCAGTTGACGGTGCACTCGCCCGTCTACGGCCCGCGCCTCGACGAGGCCATCGCGGACCTGGTGGCGGCCCTGGCCGAGGTGGCCCCGGATACCGGCCTGGTGGTCAAGCTGCACCCGGCCGACCGGCACAAAACGGACTACGACCCAGTGATCCGGCGCTTTCCGCAGGTGCTCTGGCTCGACGGCGGCGACGTGCGCCGCATCCTGCCGGCGGCGGCGGCCGTGGTTACGGTAAACTCCACGGTTGGCCTGGAGGCGCTGGTATTCGACCGGCCTGTCATCGTACTCGGCAACGCCGCGTACGGGTTCGACGGCCTCGTGCACCGGGTCGCCGGGCGCGCCGAGGTCGGCGCCACACTGGCGCGGGCACTGAGCCGCGCCCCCAACGCCGAGACGACGTTCAAGTATCTGTTGTTCCTCTATTTCAAGGCATTCGCCCACGCACATCCCGGCGACTACTCCACGGGCTCGAAACAGCAATTCTGTGCGCGACTGCTGGAGACACTGAAGCTCGCCGACACCACCGACTGACCGCGTCGCCGCGGCGTCCCTGGCCGTCCCGGCCCATGACCGCGGCCGCGCGGCATGACGCCAACACGGCCGCAGCGACGCGTCCGCAAGCACGCATTTGCAGGACAAGCCAACACCATGATGCACAGCGATCGCGATTCGAGCGGGCCGCCCGCCGCACAGTTCTGGTCGCGCGTCGCGGCGTCCTGGCCGGTGGCAGCGGCAACGCTGCTGCTGCTGTTCTTCTCCATCGCGGAGCTGTTTCGGTTCTTTCTCGCGGTGCTCGCGCTGGGCGGCGTCTTTGTGCTGCTGCGGCGGCGCGAGTGGCCGCGGGAGCGCTGGTTCCTGCTCTTCGCCGCCGCCTTCGCGTGCCTGTGGATACCGATGCTGGTGTCCGTGTTGGACGCGGAGTACCCGCAGGTGGCCGCGACCGCCACCGCCCGTTACCTGATCTACCTGTTGGCCGGCTACCTCTGGATCGGCGCCTTCGTGCGCTACGGCACCACGCGTGCCCTGCTCGCCGGGGCCTTCGCGGTCCTGTTGTACTGGGGGGCGGATGCGCTGTTTCAGTTCGTGACCGGCGTCGACTTCTTCGGCAATGAGGCCTTCGCGGGCGAGCGTCTGTCCGGCATGATGGGGCCGCGCCTGACGGTGGTGCTGGCGGCCATGTCGCCGGTGTTCTTCCATGCGCTGGTGCGCTTCGGCACGCGCCGGCGGCCCCTGTGGCTGTTGGTGTTTCCATACCTGCTGGTGGTCCTCTACGGCGGCAGCCGCATCGCCTGGATGCTGATGCTGCTTTCCCTGGCGCTCTACAGCGGACTGCTGCTCGCCATGGGCATCCGACTGCGGCTGCGCCGCGTCGCACTCATCGTGTCCGTGGTGATGGTGGTGGCCGCCATCGCCGTGGCGCAGACGAACTGGCTGGAGAAGCGCGTCGTGCGCCTGGGCGGACTCTTCTCGGGCGATTACGCGCAGGTCAATGCCGCGGTGAACAACCGGCTGCCGCACTGGCAGGCAGCGGCGCGGATGTACGCGCACCATCCCGTCAACGGCATCGGTGTCAGGAACTACAAGTTCTCATACCCCGACTATTCCAACGGCGACAAGGTTTTCCGCGGCCAGCCGCACCTGTTCCTGCTGGAGGTGGCGGCGGAGACCGGCACCATCGGCCTCTTCGGCTACGCGCTGTTCCTGGTGCTGATCGCCACGGCGATCATGCACCTGACGCGGCGCCGGCAGTACGAGGCCGTGCCCTGGGGCATCGCCCTGCTGCTCGCCGCCTTCCCGCTGAGCGCGACCCTGTCGCTGTATGCCCACTTCATGTCCGCGCTGATCTGGTATCTGGCCATGGTCTTCTTCGGGGTCGCCGCGCGCGAAGCCGAGGCGCCATGATCCACACCCTACAAGGGCAGCGCTGAGTCGTGTCCGTCATGAACTCCACATCGGCCCGACTCGCGCGAGCCGTGCGCTCACCGCTCGGCATCGTCATCGCGGTGACCCTGTGGCGCGTGCTCGCCGCCTGGTTGACGCCGGTGGCGCAGGACGAGGCCTACTACTACGATTGGGCCCGCGCACTCGCCTGGGGCTATTTCGACCACCCCCCGGGCGTGGCGTTGCTTGGCCTCGGCGTGCAACTCCTGCCGGGCTCCGCGCTGGCCGCGCGCCTCGGTGCCCTGCTCGTGAGCACCCTGACGCTGCTGGCACTGTGGCGGCTGTACTACGCCTGCGGCATCCGCCGGGAGCCCCTGTTGTCGCTGTCGCTGCTGCTCGCGGCGGCGACCTTTCCGGGGCTGATCTCAGGCGTGCTCACGACGCCGGACACGATGCTGGCGCTGTTCTGGGTGCTCGCCTTGCACGAGGCGCTGGCGGCGCTCCAGGGCGAAGATGGCCGGCAGCGGTGGCGTTGGCTCACCGCCGGTGCCGCCACCGGACTCGGCCTGCTCGGCAAGTACACGATGGTCATGATCGGCCCGGTGTTCCTGGTCGCTCTGTTGAGCGTGGACCGGCGCGCGCTGCGCACGCCCTGGCCGTACCTGGGTGGGCTCATCGCCTTGCTGGTGTTCCTGCCGAACCTGGTCTGGAACGCACAGCACGACTGGCTCTCACTGCGCTTCCAGTTCGGACATGGATTCACGACGGACACGGGCGCCCTGTCGCTGCCGGCGGATCGACTGCTCGGCGCCGCGGTCCCGCACGCGGGCGAGCACGCGAGCGCGGTGCCGGCCGAAACCGGCGAGCGGCTGACGGGCATCGGCAACTTCATCCTGGTACAGCTGCTGTTCTGGGGCCTGCCGCTGCTGGTTGCCCTTGCAGCTCCCTTCACCGGCGGTCGCTGGGTCCGCTCGCTCGCCGAGCTGCGCGACGCGCTGTCGGTGCCGGCCCGGGTGCTGCTGGGCGCCGCGGCCCTGACGCCCCTGGTGTTGTTCGGCAGCATCGCCGCTGGCGGCTCCATCGAGGCCAACTGGCCCGCGCTCTATATCGTCGGCGCCGCCCCCCTGCTGGCCGCCGCCGTGCGTCCGCTGGCGCGCTGGGCGGCCGCCGGCGCCATCGCCAACGTCCTGCTGCTGAGTCTTTACGCCGCGCACGCTGCCACCGCCGCCCTGCCCCTACCGCACAAGGCGGACCGCATCCTGCGCGAGACCCATGGCTATCCGGCACTCGCCGCCCGTGTGGCCGAAATCGGCCATGCACCGCTCTTTGCGGACCGCTATCAGACCGCGGCGATGCTGAACTTCTACGGTGCCGGCGCGCCGGTCGGCCAGTGGCCCGGCCTCACCCGCCCGTCGGAGTACGGTCTCGGTGAGATCGTCCCCATCCCGCAACTCGAACAATTGCGCCAAACCGGCTTCACGCTGGTGGTCTGGAAGTATGCCGTGCCGAAGATCCCGGGCTTCCGCCGCACCGAGTCCGAAACCCTGTTCGACTGCCGCGGCCTGCCCTTGCACCGGGTCCCGGACATCGCCTGGCCGGATGCGAGTCCCTGCGGCGACGACTGGCTGCACGTGTGGCGGATACTGCGCTACGAGGCGCGGCATCCGGCCAAGGCCCGGAAGTCCGCCGCGGCAGCACGTCCCGAGGACCGGCTGGCGCGGCACGCCTCGGAAGCACGCCGTGGTTGAGGCGGCAGTGGAACAGAGCTCCGGTCCCATCGCCTGCTTCTTCTCCACCTCCGGCCACAGCGGCGTAGACCGCATCGCCCGGCACCTGTTGCCGGGCATGGCCGCGCGCGGCTACCGTGTGGACCTGCTCAAGGTCCGCGGCCACGGCCCGGAGCTCGCGGCGACCCACCCGAATCTGCGCGTCATCGACCTCGGCCACCGCAGCACCTACGCCTGCCTGCCGGCGCTTGTGCGGTATCTGCGCCGGGCACGTCCAGCCGCGTTGCTGGCGGACAAGGACCGGGTCAACCGCACGGCGCTGCTGGCGCGCGCAATGGCCCGCGTCGACACGCGGCTGCTGCTGCGCCTCGGCACCACGGTGTCGGTGAACCTGGCCAGCCGCGGCCGCCTGGAGCGCAACCTGCAGCGGGCGTCGATGCACCACCTGTACCGCTTCGCGGACGCCGTCTTGGTGCCGAGCCGCGGCGTCGCCGAAGACCTTGCCGCATTCGCCGGCCTCGATCGGCACCTGATCCGCATCGTGCCGTCACCGGTCGTGCCGGAGCGCCTGTTCGAGGCGCCGCCACCGCCGCCGGCACACCCTTGGCTCGGCGACCCCGAGGTGCCGTTGGTGCTGGGCATGGGCGAACTGGGCCCCCGCAAGGACTTCCCGACCCTGCTGCGCGGCTTCGCCCGGCTGCGCGCGCGTCGGCCCTGCCGGCTCATGATCCTGGGCCGCGGCGGCCAGCGCCAGCGGCTGCTGGACCTGGCGCAATCGCTCGGCATCGCGGCGGACGTGGCGCTGCCGGGCTTCGTCGCCGAGCCCTACCCTTACCTCGCACATGCGGACCTGTTCGCCTTCACGTCGCGTTGGGAAGGACTCGGTTTCGTGCTCATCGAGGCCCTGGCGCTGGGTACGCCCGTGGTGTCCACGGACTGCCCCAGCGGCCCGCGCGAGATCCTGCACGACGGGCGCTACGGGCGGCTGGTGCCCGTGGGGGACGACGCCGCGCTGGCGGATGCCATGGCGGAGACGCTGGCGGTGCCCCCTGCACGGGCCGAGCTCGCGTCGGCCGCGCGACCCTACGCCATCGAGCCCGCTGTCAGTGCCTATTTGGCGGCGATGGGGCTGCCACCGGCGCCTTCCTGAGCGAAGCGCTGGCCGCGGATGCGCCCGCGGCCCCCTCAGGGCGTCAGGAACCCCCAATCGTTTAGGCAGCGCCGCACCGCCGAGCACATCAGCCGGTGCCCGGCGGCGTTGTAGTGCACGTCGTCGTGGGCGAGGAAGAGCCGTTGCGGATCCGGCTGGCGGGCGAAGTCTTCATAAGGGTCACACACCTTGAGGTTCCGCTCCCTGAGCAACGCCAAAACCGTCCGCCGGGGCCCGGAGAAAACCTCCGGGTGCAAGACGTCGTTCAGCTCCGGGAAGACGACGAAACCGAACGGCATCTGGTCCTTGTTCATCAGCGCCGCGAAGCGGTCGAGATCCGCAGCGAAGCTGGCCTGGATCTGCGGCCGCTGCCAGGCCGCCACCACGGTCCGCATCCACTTGGTGTGGTATTCCTCGCGCTTGTCGGTGTTCATCAGCAGGTAGCGGAGCCGGATGCGCAGCGCGGACAGGAAGCGGACGGCGTAGGTGCCGGCAACACGCTCCCTGATGCGCTGGAACCATTCGGGGGTGTGCAGACCCTCGGCATGGCGGCGCATGCGGCGCGCGGGGCCGGAGGCGTCCATCGGCGCAAAATCGTTCAGCGTCAGGCCCACCGCCACTGCGGACGGCTTCAGCCCGAAGAAGTCCTGCCGGGCAATTTCCAGGTAGTGGTCGAAGGTGTAGGAGTTGACCCCGAGGTTCAGGATCGACGGCGGTTTGGTGCCGGGCTCAGCCCCATCGCCCTCCGCTTCGAGGCAATCGGTGAAGCGGTCCTCGGCACGCACACCGGCGCCGAACACCACGGAATCACCGAGGAAGGCAATTCGTGCCCGATCCTCGGAGGTCGGCTCGAATGGCGCATCCCGAAAGCCTTGCTCGTTGATCTCAATGGGAATTTCGTGGTAGCCGGGGCCGTTGAAGCGACCGGAAAAGCCGGGTCGATAAGCATAACCCAAGCGTGGATCAGGCACGAACAAGCCGGCGGGATAGCCATACCCTTCAAGGGACTTGGCGTGACCCATGGATATATAGACCCAACCGGCCAACTGCAGGAGCAGCGCCACGAAAGCAAACCAAAGGCCATAGAAAAACAAGCGCTTCATAGCAAAACGAGACAAGTCTGGATGCGGGGGACAAGGTGCGGGGCACACACGGCGACTGGCTTGCCGGCGGCGAGGCACTCTCGCCGGATCTGCGGGAGAGGTCGGAAGCAGCGAGCCACGACTGCGAGCCGCCGTCGGTAATCGGTTATACTGCCACAGCTTTGGGGCTGTGCCCGACCCTCGTAACGAAATTTGACGCGTTACTGCGGTCTCCGTGAAGGGAACCTCGAATTTTTCGAGGTACCCTGAAGCTGCTCCGGGTCCTGCCCCCTGACGCCAACCGGCGGCAAGACCTGACCCAGACGCCCTGACCCAGACGCCGGCCAACACAGAACTGCGAAGACCCTCACACCATGATCGATCTGCTGCGCGACCTTTGGGGTTTCATGCGCGAGCGCAAGAAATTCTGGCTTGCGCCCATTATCGTCGTCATGCTGCTGCTAGGCGTACTGCTGGTGCTGGCGCAGGGCTCCGCGGTAGCTCCCTTCATTTATACGCTCTTCTGACGCGGGCCCGCCTGCCGCAATGCCCGCGGACCCCCCGTCGCCGGCGCCGGGCGCGGATCGCTGGCTCCCGCGCCGGCTGGAGCCGTTCCGCCACCCGATCGCCGGCATCCCCGTCGGCTGGTTGATTGTCTTCTTCCTCTTCGCCGACGCGATGCTCGCCTTTCCGCGGATCGACCCGGCGGTGGCCGGCCTGTTCTACACCGCGGGGGTCGGCTTCGGCGCCCAAGGGACGATCTGGGAGCAAGTGGTGTATCGCTCGGTGGCCGTGTTGATGGTCGCCGGCAACCTGGCATTGATCGCCGTCTGGGCAGCGAACCGATGGCGCGGGCGTCGGTTCCTGGACCTCACCGGGCGCAAGCTGCTACTGCTACTGTGTGTGCTGGCACTGTTCCCGGGGCTGCTCGTGAATCAGGGCCTCAAGGAACACTGGGGACGCGCGCGACCGGTGCAGACAAGCACATTTGGCGGCGAGCGGCCCTTTACCCCGGCTTTCGTCCCCGCCAAAGGCAACGGTGGATCATTCAGCTCGGGACACGTGGCGGCAGCCGCCTACCTGATCGCGGTTGCACACCTGCTCGCTGGGCCACGCTCATGGTGGG
Organism: Thiohalocapsa sp.; assembly: GCF_022340605.1. Lineage (GTDB taxonomy): Bacteria > Pseudomonadota > Gammaproteobacteria > Chromatiales > Chromatiaceae > Thiohalocapsa. The sequence continues at coordinate 29,604 of NZ_JAJDNQ010000111.1, read as the reverse complement.
TCGTGTTGGCGGCGTTGTACACGGCGCTCGTCGGTGTTGCGCGCATGGCCGCTGGCGGGCACTTCATCAGTGACGTGCTGACCTCCGTGTTCGTGGTGCTGTTCGGCTACCTGGTACTGCGCCACACGTTCTTCCCCGACCTGAACGATGCGTGCAGGCAGGGCGCGCCGTGAGCGTTTGCACGATGGCCGGCATGGGAGTATGCGATTATTGCCGGGCTTCAGTGATGTGGTCGGCGACGCGGGTGCGGTGCGTGGCGACATCTTTCATCAGTCCGGCCCCAGACAGCGGAGTGCGTCGCGTGAGACTCGGGTTTGCCCTTTTGCCGGCGGCGCTCCTGACCGCCATCCTCGCCGCAGGCTGCGCCAGCACCACCGACGGTGGGCTCGGCAATACGCTACCAGCACACGCCGTCGCCGGGGACTTCAACTCCATCGCCGTGACCGACATCCACTGCAACGACCGCACCGAGGCCTGCGCCAAGTCCCATGCGGTGAAGGGCGACGCCTGTCTGCGGCTCGCCATCGAGCAACCGCAGAGCGCCTCCGCTCAGGATGCCAAGATGCGCCACCTGCTGGACTGCGCCGAGACCGGGTACCGCAAGGCGCTGGCCTTGCAGCCGCAGAAAAGCGCCCGCAGCCGGGTGTCATATCACGGCGGCCTCCTGCTCACGCTCAGCGAACGGCGCAATCGGCTCGACGACGTCAAGGAGCAGAAGCTGGATCGCGAAAACGAGAAGCTCTTGATCGCGGCCCAGGATGCCCGCCGCGAGGTGCCCAGCAGTGCCCTCGGCTTCCTGTACGGCGCATCGGCTCATGTCTACCGCGCCACCCTGGCTCCCCAAGGCCACGCCCGCTGCAACGACCTCCGGCAAGCAGAGTCCCTGCTGAAGCGCTCGCCGCCGCCGCCCAGTGCGCTGGTGGAGGAACAGCGGCGCATCAGCTCACTGGTGCAGCGGCAATTGCGCAGCAACGGCTGCCCCCGTATTCGCCGAATGTGACTTCAAGCGGCCAACCCGCGCTTTCAGCGCCACGGCCTGGACCGTGCAGGCCAGCCCTCGACCCTCGTGCGTGCCGCGTCTCCCAAGGGCTAGTTCCGAGTTCGCAGCTTCAGCCAACTTTGCGACTCTTATGTTCGTTGTCGTGGTCGTTGTCGTCATCGAGTATCCGCACGACCTCGACCTCGACCTCGACCTCGACCTCGACCTGAGACGGTCTGGGAACTTGCGCACTGTTGCACTAGCCCCTAGCCCCTGATCAAGGTTTGGGCAAGGTCACGCCGGTCTGGTTCTGATACTTGCCGCCGCGATCGCGGTAGGACGTCTCACAAGGCTCGTCGGACTCCAGGAACAGAATCTGCGCAACGCCCTCGTTGGCGTAGATCTTCGCCGGCAGGGGGGTGGTGTTGGAGAACTCCAGGGTCACGTGCCCCTCCCACTCCGGCTCCAGCGGCGTCACGTTGACGATGATGCCGCAGCGCGCATAAGTCGACTTGCCGAGGCAGATCGTCAGCACGTTGCGGGGTATGCGCAGATATTCCACCGTGCGCGCCAGCGCGAAGGAGTTGGGCGGGATGATGCAGACGTCGGCTCGCAGGTCGACGAAGCTCGACGAGTCAAACTGCTTGGGGTCCACCACCGCCGAGTTGATGTTGGTAAAAATCTTGAATTCATTCGCGCAGCGGATGTCGTAGCCGTAGCTTGACGTGCCATAGGAAATGACCCGCCCGCCGTTATCGGCCTCGCGCACCTGCGCGGGCTCGAAGGGCTCGATGAGCCGGTGCTCCTGCGCCATGCGCCGAATCCAACGGTCAGACTTGATGGCCATGGATGCCATACCTCGCGGTCAAGGCCCGGCAGCCGCCTGCCACGGTCGCAGGCGCCGGCGAAGCGGTGCATGCGCGGATCAAAACAGTTCCATCAGCAAGCGGCTGCCCCGCTGCCACAGCGAGCTGCGGGCGCCGCCATCGATGTCTTGGCCGACAACTTCGAGGCGCACCGGCGCGACGCCAGCACCGAGCATGCCGATGGCCCGCGCGGCGCCCCGTGAGAGATCGATGATGCGCCCGCGCACGAAGGGTCCGCGGTCATTGATGGTGACGACGACGCTGCGCCCGTTGCGGGCATTGGTGACGCGTACCTTGGTGCCGAAGCTCAGCGTGCGATGGGCGGCGGTCATCGCGTGCTGATCGAAGCGCTGGCCGCTGGCCGTGCGCCGGCCGTTGAAGCCGCCGCCGTAATACGAGGCGAGCCCGTCGGTCAAGCTCACCGGCATGGACCACAGCGCGGGGCTGCCGGCGAGCAGTGCACACCCGACCAGCAGCGGCAGCAGGCGGCGGCGGGCGGTGGACACGGAGCTCGGTTTTGCGATACGCGAATGCACGAATAACGACCTCATAGCATGCTCGGGCGCGGCTGTCCCCGCGCCAGTCGGCTCGCCCCCTGGGGCAGCCAGACGGTGGTGCCGGCCGGCACGGGCCGTTCGCCGCGGCGCACCGGATCCAGCCAGGACAGGTTGCGCGCGACCAACGACGAGCGCGGCACCCGGTAATGCTGTGCCAGTTCGTCCACCGACACGGCGTAGGTCAGCCGCACGGGCTGATCACTGAGGGGTGGCTGATAGTGCACGCCCTCGGGGAAGTAACGCTCGGCATTGCGGGCGACGTGCCGGGCCGCCAGGAACTGCGCGTAGAAGTTGCGCGACGCAAAGCCGAAGTAACGCCCGTCGTAGTCGCGCACGATGCGGCCCATGTCCGTGCCGTAACGCTCCTTGGCACGCAGCATGCCGCCGACGCCGTGGTTGTACGACGTGAGCGCCAGCGGCCAGCTGCCCAGCTTGGCGTAGGCGCTCTTCAGGTAGCGGGCGGCGCCATCCGCGGCCAGCACCGGATCAAGCCGCTCGTCGATGGACGCATCGACAGTCATGTAATTTCTGCCGGTGGCGCGGATGAACTGCCACATGCCGGATGCGCCGGCGCTGGAGCGCGCCTTGGCCTGGAACGAAGACTCCACGTGCGGCAAAAGCGCCAGATCTTCCGGTAACCCCTGGCGCCGGAACACTTCGCGGAAGACCGGCTCCCAGCGCCCACTGCGCGCGAGGCCGTCGCGATAGCGCTCGCGCACGCCACGCTGGCTGCGCACACGCTCTGCGGCACCGAACAGCGCGCCGGACCCGCCCTCGCGCTCAAACTGCGCCTTCAGTTCCTGCTCCGCCGGACTGAGCCGCGTCCCGGAGGCGAGCCGGGCTTCCAACCCGCGCAGCCGCGCGCGCCAGCGCGCCTCCAGCCCGTCCACATAGACCTTCTGCGCCGGGGTGTAGACATCTTCGATGGGACCCGGCAGCGACGCCACCTGATAGACGATCGCCAGGTAGCGATCGTCGTGGATCACCACCTTGTCCCTGCCCCACTTTGTGTACACATTCACCCAGAAGCCGACGTTGTCCTCGAGACCGGCGGGCAGCGGAAACTCGGCCGAGGGTGCATAAGGCACCGAAACGTCATCTTCCCGCTGCGGCGCCTTGCCACCACAGGCCACCAACGACAGTAGGAGCGCCGGCACGACGGTCCAGCGCGCCTGCCGGAAGACCCCAGACATCCCCTTGATCATGCAATGTACCCTTGCCGCACCCACACAGTCTTCGCCCACCGGTCGATACACGCCCGGCGGCGAAACTGTAATGGTCACGGACGACGCGGTCAAAGCACCTTGCGCTCAGGGATCTCAGAGATCAGGGTGACGACGCGACGCGACGCCCGGAAGCCGGCCTGCCTCAGTTGCGCATGAGCCAGAAGAATGCCGCGCCGACGCTGATGACGACGCTCGGCAGCAGCACAAAGACGGCTGCCGGTTGATCGTTATCGGACATTGAGGCAAAAGCCCCAGCGGCAGACGACCGCTATCCATAACCGCGCAGACAGCGGTGGCGTCAGCGCCCACCCCGCGATGCCCGAGCCGGTCAGCCCAGCCTGCGGGCTCAGGCGTGAAGCCTAGACAAATAAGCTCGACCGGCGAGTATGGAGCGACGCGCATGGGCGAGCCGTCGACAACGCGCTTGCGTAACTCGCGGCAGCGCGCATACACTATACGTGAATTGCATGTACGGGATTACGTGACTTCCGGGGAGTCCACATCCGGAGTACGCTTGACGACGTACTTGCCCTCATTCTCCGCGACGTGCTGGATCAACTCTCGGCCGCGCTCATCGGTCATTCGATAGCGCTGTATGAGTTGCCATTCATCCTCGGCCAGAGGCGAGGTGTCGTCGAGGCAGAGCAGATAGGCTGGTGTAACACCCTCCAATGCCTCTGAGAGTTCCTGGGCTTCTTCGATGCCCATGCGGCGAATGCCCTGCTCGTAGTTGCTGATGCGCGACTTCGAGAGAGTGCGGGTCCGCGAGGCAAGCTCTGACAGGCTGTACTTGTGGGCCAACCGCGCCGACCGGAGACGCTGGCCAATCTGTTTGTTCAGTGTCATTTCGTTAGAATAAATAAGGCAGCTCGGCACGTGGTACACAGCAGGCACAAAATTTGCGTGCAAAACAACGACTTCTGCACGATTCTGAACACTTATTGTGTCATTTATGCCAATCACCGCTTGGTTTCGGCGCCTCGCGGAACGGGTTGCGCCACAACAACTCGACCGAGCAACGTGCACGCATCAGCGTGGCCTATTGGCTCGGCTGAACGCGCAACCTGACCGCGCTGATAAAACATCAGCTCGGAACACTCGGACACGACCGCGACAAGCTTGCGCCAGTGGTTGCGCTTAGCCCATCAGGCCGTCCCCCAGATCGCCTTCCCCTCGCCGCTGAAGTCCCACCCGGTCCTGCGCCTCCCCGGGGAATACGAGGTCCATTATCTCCTGGAACCGCTTAGTCTGCGGTGAGAGGAATTTGCCGCGGCGCAGCACGATACCGTAACTGCGTTTTGGGAAATAGCGGTCCAGCGGCACACGCCCCAGCCGCTCCCGGCCCGTCAAACACAGGTCGGTGACGATGGAAATCCCCAGCCCCAGCTCGACATATTTCTTGATCACCTCCCAACCACCGGCCTCGAGTGTCACCTTGTAGTCCAGCTCCTGCTGGCGAAACATCAAGTCCACCATGTGCCAGGTACTGAGGTGCCGCGGGGGCAAAATAAGTCCGTGCTCGGCGATCTCGGCCAGGGTGACGTCCTGCTTGTTGGCCAGCGGATGGTCCGCCGGCGTGATCAGCGCCGGGCCATAGGTGACCACGGGCCGGTAGGTGATGTCGTCCGGGACTTCCAGCATCGAGCCGACGGCCATGTCCACCTCGTCCGCGCGCAGCATCGCGAGTCCGTCGCGGCCGGTCACGTTGTGCAGGCGCAGGTCGATGCCCGGATAGTGCGCGACGAAGCGGCGCACGGGCTCCGGCAGGATGTAGAGAATGGTCGCCTCGCCGGCGGCGATGTCGAGCGAGCCCTGATCCACCCTGCCACAGTGCACGGAGAACGTCTCGTGCAGCTTGTCCATACCCTCCACCAGCGGTTGCGCCAGCTCGTACAGCAGCTCGCCTTCCGGTGTCAGGCGGATCTTGGGCCCGCGCCGCTCGAACAGCACGGTATCAAGCTCGCGCTCCAGGGCCTGGATCTGCAACGACACCGTCGGCTGACTCAGGAAGATCTTCTCCGCCGCGGCACTGACGCTGCCCGTGCGGGCCGCGTGACAGAATGCGCGCAGCTGTTTCAGCCGGTTCTGCTTATAGTGGATCTGCTGCGGCGTCGCCATGGGCGCCAACCTCCGTCTGAATGGTTTTCATCCGGCCGCGCGGCGTCAGGTCTATGCCGCCGCGGGAATGCGCTTAGCCACCCCGATATCGGCAGGCCGCATTCGTCATCGGCCGCGGCCACGGGCGACAGAATTGTGCGCCGGCGCATCGCTGCCCGGCATGGGTCGGTCTGACAAGCGGCCCTGACGGGCGGGACACGATCAGTCGCGGTCGAGATCGGCGAGGATGTTCCGAGCAACCCGCCGCTGGTCCGCGTCGCCCTCCTCCAGCACCAGATAGAGCAGGTGGCGGGCGGAGGCGGTGTCGCCATCCGCACGTCGCTCGTTGGCGCCGCGGATGAGTGCCTCGATGCGATCCGGCGCGCCCGTCGCCTGCCGGCGCTCCAGCGCCTCCGCGGCGTCGGCGTCGGCGGCTTCCTCTGCCTCGATGGCGTCCAGCTCGGCGTCCATCTCAGCCTCCGTCATGGGACCATGGCGATCGCGCCCATCGACGTCCGCTGCGTCGGCCTCACGACCCATCTCCACACCGCCCACGGGCGCCCGCGGCGTCCCGCCGGAACCGCCCGCCGCCGGCGGCGCGGAAGGCGGGACGCCGGGACCGTCGGCAGGCGCGGGTCCCGCCGCCAGTGCCTGGCGCTTCTGAAACCAGCGCGAGAAGAACACGCCGGCCTCGAACAACAGCCACATTGGAATCGCCAGCATCGTCTGACTGATGACATCCGGCGGCGTCAGAAGCATACCGACGACGAACACGCCGACGATGACATACGGACGCTTCTGCGCGAGGGCCTCGGGCGTCGTGGCGCCCACGGCCACCAACAAGATGGTGGCGATGGGAATCTCGAAGGCAACACCGAAGGCGAAGAACAGCTTCAGCACGAACTCGAGATAGAAGGCGATGTCCGGCATCTGCGCGACGCCCTCCGGCGTCACCGACGCAAAGAAGGCGAACACCAGCGGGAACACCACGAAGTACGCGAACACCATGCCCAGGTAGAAGAGCACAATGCTGGAGGCCAGCAACGGCACCGCGAGCCGCTTCTCGTGGGTGTACAGCCCCGGCGCGACGAAGGCCCAGAACTGGTACAGCAGGTAGGGCATCGCCACGAACACGGCCACCACCAGGGCCAGCTTGAACGGCGTGAGGAAGGGCGACGCGACCTGGGTGGCGATCAGTTGCGAGCCCGGCGGCAGCTGAGCGCGGATGGGCTCGGCGACAAAGGTATAAATGTCGTTCGCGAACGGGAACAGCACCAGGAAGACCACCACGATGGCGATGACCATGCGCAGCAGCCGGTCGCGCAGCTCGACAAGGTGCGACATGAACGGCTGCTCGCCGCCGAGGCCGTCGTCGGTGTGGTCAGAAGGTTCCTGGATGTTCATGCTGGTGGCTCAGCGCCGCATAGCGCCGTGGATAGGTACGTCGGTGGGCCGGGCACGCACCGCGAATCGACGGCGCCGTGCACGGTTGCCGGGCAAAGGGTCTGCGCATGCGGCGCAGGATACTGCGGGATCAATCTTGGACCGGTCCCGGACAGGTCCCGAATTGGACCTGCATCAAGTCCTGCACCGATCAGGGTGGATCACCGGGTCCGCCCCCAGCCGCTCGCCTCGTATCGCCGGGGCGAGGGGGCTTGCCGGCGTTGCGCTTGGCGGCCAACCCACCGTCGTCCTCGATAATCTGTTCCAGCGGATTGGATGCGGCCTGCTTGCGGAGGATCTCTTTCAATTCCTCCGCCTTCATCTCGCGGTCGATCTCCGCCTTGACCGCTACGAAGGCCCGCCGAGCGCGGCCGACCCAGAGCCCGGCAGTGCGGGCGAGCTTGGGCAGCCGCTCTGGCCCCACCACGAGCAGCGCGACCACACCGACCACGACCAGCTCTAGCGCACCGATGTCGAACATGGCAGTCGCCGTCTCCGCTCAGGATGCGCCCGTGCTCAGGCCTTGCTCTTGTCCGCGGGCTTGCCAACGCCAGACTGGTTGCTGGACTGGGCACCGGACTGGGCACCGGACTGGGCACCGGCAGGTGTCTCGGCCGTGCGCGCCGCCTTGGTGTCCTCGATCTGCCGCGTCTCCTCGTCGTCATCCTTGCCGGCGTCGCTCATCGCCGAGCGGAAGCCCTTGACGGCACCGCCGAGATCGGAACCGATGTTTTTCAGCCGCTTCGTTCCGAACAGCAGCAGCACGATCACGAGGATGATCAGGAGCTGCCAGATACTGATACCACCCATACCCATGTCGACCTCCGCGCCCGCCGGCTTCGGGCGAGCTGAATGATGTAGGAAAGGCCACGCGTGTGCGTCGCGACCGGCGCCGGCCGTGGCCGGAAAGGTGCAGCCGACGCTGCACCCAGGAAAGACCAGCGATGATACCGCATTCCAAGGCGCTCGGAACGGTGCCACGCGAGCGGGTCCATCCGTTTGACGCCCGCGGCAGCGGCGCGCTCCAGCGTGGCCTGCGCCGCGATCAGCCCTGGCGTTGCGCCTTCTCGGTGAGGCCCGACAAGCCAAAGCGACGGTCCAGCTCCGCGAGCACCTGCTCCGGCTTCAGCCCCTGCTGCGCCAGCAGCACCAGGGTGTGGAACCAGAGGTCCGCGACCTCGTAGACGATCTTCTCCGGCACGCCGTCCTTGGCGGCCATAACGGTCTCCGTAGCCTCTTCGCCCACCTTCTTCAGGATGGCGTCGAGGCCCTTGTGGTAGAGCTTGGCCACATAGGACGACTCGGGGTCGGCCGTCTTGCGGGCCTCCAGCACCTCGGCGAGGCGGTTCAGGACATCGGACATGGGGTGTGCTCCTCTGGCTTTGCCCCTTATAGGGTTTCGATCCGCACCGCGTAGACCCCGCCGATGACGACGAACTCGTCCTCGCCCTTCAGCATGCCCGGCAGGAGGCCGTTGTAGAAGCAGATCTTGGGCAGCGGTACCTGGGCCGTGAGGATGTAGTCGCCGAACTCGTCGGCCCGCTCGCGCTCGCTGGTGAAGCTGTTCAGGTTGTTGAGCAGCACCCGGTAGCCGCCGTCCGCGGCGCGGTCCAAGACCTCGTGCTCGTCGATGCGGTTGCTGCCGCGATAGAGCGTCCGGTGCGTCTGCTCCGGGTGCTGGCGCTTGAGCTCGTACTGACAATAGGTGTAGAGCAGGTCGAGCTGCGCTTCCAGGGCGTTGGTGGCGTAGAGGCCATGGCTGCCGGCGACGAGATAGCGATGGTAGGCATCGCCGTCGCGGCCATCCAGCGGCCCCGCGTGGTGGCGCGCCAGCAGGCCGAAGCGAGTCTCCGCCCAGTGCTTAAGCACCGCCCCCTCGCGGCCGTCGGAGTCGAACGACCACCCGCGCACCATGCGCAGGTAGTTGGCATTGCGCCGCGCCTTGCGCACCTTCCCCGGCACCAGGCCGGCCTCTTCCAAGTCGCCCAGGCAGAAATGCGCAGCCATGTACTCCACGAACAGCCCCGCCCGCTCGGGGTGCGACGCGATGGGTGCCAGCAGCGCGAACAGGTCGTGGTGGAAGGCGCGCACGCCGTCGATCTCCAACGGCACCGGATGGGCTTGGTAGGTGAGCCCGCCGAGGATCACCGCCGGCAGGTTGCAGCGGTTCAGCGGCAGGCGGGCGTCGCGGGGGAGGGTTGTTGTCATTGTTGTCGGTTCAGTAGGCGCATCGGTTTCGCGATCGAAGCGCGACGCCGGCGCAATGCTTCAGCGTGGACAGTGCGAAGTGCGCAGTGTGACTCGGGCGAAGACACCCCAACCCGGGGTCCTCGTCCCAAAGGCCCGCTGCCCGGGCGCACGGACCGGCGGCGGCTGGCTCGCCGCGCACTTCGCGCTACGCACTACGCACTACGCACCTCTTTGCCATGTTGTTAGACCCACAACGCCTAAGGCTTTGTCGGCTATGCGACCAACCCCCAGACGTAACCAAAGACACTACAAAATATTTTTAATCAATCGCTTAGACGCCATATACAAAGTTGGCACAGCAACTGCTTATCCCCCGGTGAGCGCGATTTCATCCACCACCCCGTCACGGGGCGAACAACCGGGAGAAAGACCCATGGCACTGCGTCAATGCGCCATCTACGGTAAGGGCGGCATCGGTAAGTCCACCACCACTCAGAACCTCGTCGCCGGCCTCGCGGAGCTCGGCAAGAAGGTCATGATCGTCGGCTGCGATCCGAAGGCCGACTCCACCCGCCTGATCCTGCACGCGAAGGCGCAGGAGACCATTATGCACCTGGCGGCCGATGCCGGCTCGGTGGAAGACCTGGAGCTGGAAGACGTGCTGCGCACCGGCTACGCCGGCATCAAGTGCGTCGAGTCGGGCGGTCCGGAGCCGGGCGTCGGCTGCGCCGGCCGCGGCGTCATCACCGCCATCAACTTCCTGGAAGAAGAAGGCGCCTATGACGACGAGCTGGACTTCGTCTTCTACGACGTGCTGGGCGACGTGGTGTGCGGCGGCTTCGCCATGCCCATCCGCGAGAACAAGGCGCAGGAGATCTACATCGTCTGCTCCGGCGAGATGATGGCCATGTACGCGGCCAACAACATCTCCAAGGGCATTGTGAAGTATGCCAGCTCCGGCGGCGTGCGCCTGGCGGGCCTGATCTGCAACAGCCGCAACACCGCGCGCGAGGACGAGCTGATCATGGAGCTGGCGCGCCAGCTCGGCACCCAGATGATCCACTTCGTGCCCCGCGACAACGTCGTGCAGCGCGCCGAGATTCGCCGGATGACCGTCATCGAGTACGACCCGAAGGCCAAGCAGGCCGACGAGTATCGTCAGCTCGCGCAGAAGATCATCGACAACACCAACTTCGTCATTCCAACGCCGATCTCAATGGATGCCCTCGAGGACCTGCTGATGGAGTTCGGCCTCATGGACGAAGAGGACGAGAGCATCGTCGGCAAGACCGCCGAGGAAGAGGCCGTCGCTTAAAACTGCGCGTCTTGGCCCGCAACCGCCATTGCCCACTTGTGCAGTAGTGGTGCACGGACCATCGGGGTCGAGCGCCCCACCCCTCTCCCCTTTCCCTTCTCCCGGAGGGGAGAGGGGTTCCCAGACCATTCTTCACAGCGTGACCGTCCGCAGATTGGCGGCGGCGCCGTTACGAGGAAAGCCGACATGGCAGCAATGACCCGTGAAGAGACCCAGGCCCTCATCCAGGAGGTGCTTGAGGTCTACCCCGAAAAGGCGAAGAAAGACCGCGCCAAGCACCTGGCGGTCAATGACCAAAGCATCGAGCAGTCGAAGAAGTGCATCACGTCCAACCGCAAGTCCCAGCCGGGCGTCATGACCATCCGCGGCTGCGCGTATGCCGGCTCCAAGGGCGTAGTCTGGGGCCCCATCAAGGACATGATCCACATCTCCCACGGCCCGGTGGGCTGCGGGCAGTATTCCCGCGCCGGCCGCCGCAACTATTACGTCGGCTGGACCGGTGTAAACACCTTCGGCACGATGAACTTCACCTCCGACTTCCAGGAGAAGGACATCGTCTTCGGCGGTGACAAGAAGCTGGCCAAGATCGTCGACGAGATCGACCAACTCTTCCCGCTGGCCAAGGGCATCTCGGTGCAGTCCGAGTGCCCCATCGGCCTCATCGGCGACGACATCGAGTCGGTGTCCAAGAAGAAGGCCAAGGAGATCGAAAAACCGATCATCCCGGTCCGCTGCGAAGGCTTCCGCGGTGTCTCCCAGTCGTTGGGTCACCACATCGCCAATGATTCCATTCGCGACTGGGTGCTGCACAACCGCGACGGCGACACCAGCTTCGAAAGCACGCCCTATGACGTTGCTATCATCGGTGACTACAACATCGGCGGCGACGCCTGGTCCTCGCGCATCCTGCTGGAAGAAATGGGCCTGCGCGTGGTGGCCCAGTGGTCCGGCGACGGCACGCTCTCCGAGATGGAGCTGACCCCGAAGGTCAAGCTGAACCTGATCCACTGCTACCGCTCCATGAACTACATCAGCCGTCACATGGAAGAGAAATACGGCATTCCGTGGATGGAGTACAACCTGTTTGGCCCGACCAAGATCGCCGAGAGCCTGCGCGCCATCGCGGAGCGCTTCGACGACAAGATCAAGGAAGGTGCCGAGCGCGTCATCGAGAAGTACCAGGCCCAGTACGACGCGGTCATCGCCAAGTACCGACCGCGACTCGAAGGCAAGCGGGTGATGCTCTACGTCGGTGGTCTGCGTCCGCGCCACATCATCGGCGCCTACGAGGATCTGGGCATGGAAGTGGTCGGCACGGGCTACGAGTTCGCGCACAACGACGACTACGACCGCACCATCAAGGAGATGGGGAACGCCACCCTGCTGTATGACGACGTCACCGGCTATGAGTTCGAGGAGTTCGTCAAGCGCGTCAAGCCCGACCTCATCGGCTCCGGCATCAAGGAGAAGTACATCTTCCAGAAGATGGGCGTGCCGTTCCGGCAGATGCACTCCTGGGACTACTCCGGTCCGTATCACGGCTACGACGGATTCGCCATCTTCGCCCGTGACATGGACATGACCATCAACAACCCCTGCTGGAAGAGCATGCAGGCGCCTTGGCTGAAGTCGGCCGCCGATGACGCCGCGGCACCGGTAGCAGCCAGCGCCTAAGCTGGGAGCCTGGGGCGCCATCTGGCTCCCACGCTCCGGCGTGGAGCAAGGGCAGGCGCTCCGCGCCGAGTCTAGACACGGGACGCAGAGCGTCCGCCAAGCGTTCCCACGCTGGAGCGTGGGAACGAGCACACCGCGATTTAACCCTGAGCCGTCGTCCGCGGATTAGCGGCGCGGCAGGAGCACACCCATGAGCCAGACCGTCGATAAGATCAAGCCCAGCTACCCGCTGTTCCGCCAGGAGGAATACAAGGCCAACATGGCCGCCAAGCAGGACACGGTCGAGGAGCGCCCGGAGCAGGCGAAGCTGGAAGAGGTCTTCGAGTGGACCACCACCAAGGAATACCAGGAGATCAACTTCGCCCGCGAGGCGCTCACCATCAACCCGGCCAAGGCCTGCCAGCCCCTCGGCGCGGTGCTGTGCGCGCTCGGCTTCGAGAAGACCCTGCCCTACGTGCACGGCTCTCAGGGCTGCGTCGCCTACTTCCGCACTTACTTCAACCGCCACTTCAAGGAGCCGATCGCCTGTGTCTCCGACTCCATGACCGAGGACGCGGCGGTATTCGGCGGCCAGAAGAACATGTTCGACGGTCTGGAGAACGCCAAGGCGCTCTACAAGCCCGAGTGCATCGCGGTGTCCACTACCTGCATGGCCGAGGTCATCGGTGACGACCTCAACGCCTTTATCGGCAACGCCAAGAAGGAAGGCCACATCCCGGCCGAGTTCCCGACCCCGTTTGCGCACACCCCGAGCTTCGTCGGCAGCCACACCACCGGCTGGGACAACATGTTCGAGGGCATGCAGCGCTACTTCACGCTAAACCACATGGAAGGCAAGGAAGTCGGCAGCAACGGCAAGATCAATCTGGTGCCGGGCTTCGAGACCTACCTTGGCAATTACCGCGTTCTGCACCGGATGATGCAGGAGATGGGCGTCGGCTACTCGCTGCTGTGCGACCCCACCGAGGTGCTGGACACCCCCTCGGACGGTGAATACCGCATGTACGACGGCGGCACCCCGCTGGCGGAGATGCAGGACGCGCCGAACGCCATCGACACCCTGCTGCTCCAGCCCTGGCAGTTGCCGAAGACCAAGAAGTTCGTCGAGATGACCTGGCACCAGCCGGCCACGGCCATCAACATACCGATGGGCCTGGAGTGGACCGACGACTTCCTGATGAAGGTCGCAGAGCTCACCGGCAAGGCCATTCCCGACAGCCTCGCCAAGGAGCGCGGCCGCCTGGTGGACATGATCCAGGACAGCCACCAGTGGCTGCACGGCAAAACCTTCTCGCTGTACGGCGACGCCGACTTCGTGATGGGCATGACCAAGTTCCTGCTGGAGCTGGGTGCCGAGCCGAAGCACGTGCTCTGCAACCACGCCAACAAGCGCTGGAAGAAGGCGATGGACAAGATGCTCGCCGACTCGCCGTTCGGCCAGAACGCCGAGGTCTTCATCGGCAAGGACCTGTGGCACCTGCGCTCGCTGTGCTTCACCGACAAGCCGGACTTCCTGATCGGCAACAGCTACGGCAAGTTCATCCAGCGCGACACGCTGCAAAAGGGCAAGGAGCACGAGGTGCCGCTGATCCGGATCGGCTTCCCGATCTTTGATCGTCACCACCTGCACCGGATGACCACCATGGGCTACGAGGGTGCCATGTACATGCTCACCACCCTGGTCAACGCGGTGCTCGAGCGGCTCGATGAGGAAACCCGCGAGATGGGCGTGACCGACTACAACTACGATCTGGTCCGCTAAAGCGGATATCGGGTGAAAGGGGGCGAACGGCGGGGTCCCGCCCCGCCCTCACCCTCGATACAAAGCACTCGATACCCCGACCTGGAGTCAGCAATGCCCAATGTGATGATCAGAAGGAAGGACGACGGCGGCCTGCTCTTCTATGTCGCGAAGAAGGACATGGAAGAGACCATCGCCAGCGTCGAGACCGACACCGCCGACGCCTGGGGCGGCGAGGTGGAGCTCACCGATGGCTCGCGCTGGTACATCGACCCCATCAGTCCACCGCCGAGCTTCCCAACCACGCTGCGCTTCAAGCGCGCCGAAGTCTGAATTCCGGAGACCGACCATGGCCCTGCAAATTATCAAAGACCTGTGCACCGCTTGCGGCGACTGCGAGCCGGTCTGCCCCACCGACTCGATCAAGCCCTTCAAGGGCGTCTACAAGATCGACGCCGCCACCTGCACCGAGTGCGAAGGCGAGTTCGACGCCCCGCAGTGCCTCGACGCCTGCATGGAAGACGACTGCATCGTCCCGGCCTGACGCCGACGCCACCCTCACCCCGGCCGAAGTGTCGGCCGGAGTGTCGCCCACCAGGGCGACACTCCGCAGGCGCATAGCCCCTACCAGCGCAACGCATTCACCACCCAAGCGCCCACACCACCCCGCAGCACAGGCCCCACCAGCATGACTGACCCAGTCACCCCCGAAGCCACCGCCCCGGCCCTCTCCGACGACATCGCACTACGCATCGGCCTCGCCGCCCGCGCGCTGCCGGATACGGACCCCGCGCGGCTACTCAAGGTGCTCGCCGACGCCGTGGGCCTGCCGCCGACCGTGGCCGCGTTGGACGGCCTCACGGTCAAGCAGCTCAAGACGGCCGCCGCCGGCGAGCTCGCCGAGGTCGACGCCGCCGCGCTCAAGGCCGCGCTGGCGCTGCTCAAGGGACAAGGCCATGACATCGAGCCGCCCCCGCCCGTCGAAGCCCCACTCGCTGCAGGCGAGGCCGCATCCGGCTCCATCCGCGTCGCCTGCGCCTCCAACGGAGGCGATCTGCTGGACGGCCACTTCGGCTCCTGCCGCCGCTTTCTGGTCTACCAGGTGGCCGCCGGCGTGAACCGGCTCGTCGACGTCCGCGACATCGACGACAGCACCGCGGACGACGACAAGAACGCCTACCGCGCGGAACTGATCACGGACTGCCAGGTGCTCTTCGTCGCCAGCATCGGCGGCCCCGCTGCCGCCAAGGTGGTCAAGCGGGACATCCACCCCATCAAGTTTCCGCAGGGCGGCAGCGCCCGCGAGCGCATGGCCGAACTGTCCGCGCAGCTCGCCCACAAGCCGGCGCCCTGGCTGGCCAAAGTCATGGGCCAGAGCGCGGAGGAGCGCGTGCGCTTCGAGCGCGACACCGAGGACGCCTGATCTCGCGGCCTCGCCCCGCCGGGCTGGTGCGGTCACTCCGGAGACTGTGAAAGTATTCGGTGTAGGTCGGGTTAGCGCGGCGTAACTCGACGCTGGGCGCCAGTCAGGGCGCCAATCAGGGCGCCAATCAGGGCGCAAGCAAGCCGTTGATTGTCAGGTTACGCTATCGCTGACCCGACCTCCCATGACGACCGCTCCGGGCGCGCCAGCGTGGGAGCGCCACTGCCTTCTGTGGCGCGACGACGGCAGGGAGGTTGCCTGCCGCCTGGCAGTTAATCGGGGCATGGTGTGTGCTGCCTTGCCGCCGGTCGCGGCACCAAGCGTGCCGCTCCCACAAGCAAGAGCTGCGACGATCCGCTCGTTTTCGGCGTTGCGAGCAATACTTTCACGGCATCTCCGGCGGAAACGCTACAACACCGGCGCTCCCGCGCGGCGTCCGCCAGCGCAAAGAGAAGCAGATGATCACCGACCAATTCCTCGACCAGATCACCACCGTCATCGGGCGCGCCGGCCTCACCACCGAGTCCGTCGCCGCCCTGCGCGACGCCTTCCCGGACATGCACTTCACCCAGTGCCTGGACGACGACATCGGCGCCGGCGTCACCCCCGTCCGCGAGGCCGACGGCTTCAATGTCTACCTCATCACCAAGGCCGAGCACTGCATCACCTTCACCCCCAGCCAGGAGCGCGCCACAGGCCTGGTGCTGGCCGAGGTGACCGAGGACGACTGACCGCACACCAGCCATGCAGCGGCCCTCCGCAAGGCACAGATCGCAGTCGTCACACGGGTCCGAAACCAGGCAGCCGGGCCAGCGCCGTCGGCAAGACCCGTTCGCATCCGCTGCGCGCCGATGCCGCCGGACCCTGAGGTGCATCCGGCTTAGAATGCCGGCTCACGGTATGCTCGCGGCAACCGCCGCCGCAGCCACAACCTCTTGCGACCGGATATCTGTGCTTATGCGCCAATTCAAGCTCTACCTCATCCTCGTCCCCGTGTTTCTCCTCGTGGACATGGTCTGGCTCGGCGTCGTCGCCGCGGACTTCTACCAGGAGCAGATCGGCCACCTGCTGAGCCCGCAGGTGGACTGGGTGGCGGCCCTGGCCTTCTACCTGCTGTTCATCATCGGCATCCAATACTTCGCCGTGCGGCCGGGGCTGGCTGCGGGGCGCATCGGCGTCGCGGCGCTGAACGGTGCCCTGTTCGGCTTCTTCACCTACATGACCTACGAGCTCACCAACCGCGCGACGCTGCCGGACTGGCCGCTGGTGATGGTGCTGGCGGACACCGCGTGGGGTACGGCACTGTGCGCCATCGTGGCCAGCATCGGTTGCTGGATCGGGCTGCGGATGGGAATGGGGGGCGCGGAGGTCGGCACCGCTGGTGCGACGCGGCGCTGAGTAACGGTTGAGACGGTCCGCGCGGTGGCCCCCGACTAGACTGCTTGAGGGGCCGAAATCTTTGCAGATGCGTCAAGTTTTGTGTGCACCGCAGCACCGATCAGAAAGGGCCAAGCGCCAAGAGCCGGAACGGTAGTCGAGAGGAGCTGTGCGGTTGCGTTTTGGTCCTCGGCCCTCGGCCCTTGCTGCATGCCGCGTGTCGATCGACGCGTCACTCGCCAGCCATGCCGTCGTCAGTCTGAGGCAACGCCTCCCTAGGCGTCTGTTTTCGTTGTGTTCCATGCGTCGTCGCGGAAGTCGCTTTTCGGCTTTCGCGCGCGCGGGCCGGAGCGAGCGTTTGGCCCGGCGCGACGCGTGGGGCGCCGCGGCGCCGTCAGGCCGGCAATGCCGAGCAGCGCGCCCAGCTCTTCACCAGTGACCTCCCGCCACTGCCCTGGCAGCGGCCGGACACCGAGGATGATGTTGCCGAAGCGCACGCGCTTGAGGCGGCTCACCTCGCAGCCGACGGCTTCCCAGAGCCTGCGCACCTCGCGATTGCGGCCTTCCACCAGCAGGACGTGGAACCAGCGATTGGCGCCGCTGCCGCCGGACTCGACGATTTCCTCGAAGCGCGCCGGGCCGTCGTCCAGCTCGACGCCCTGCACCAGTTGCTCGAGGGCATTTCCCGGCACCTCGCCGTGGATGCGCACGGCGTACTCGCGCTCCACCTGGCGGGCGGGGTGCATGAGCCGGTTGGCCAGCTCCCCGTGGTTGGTGACCAAGAGCAAGCCGGCCGTGTTCAGGTCCAGCCGGCCAACGGCGATCCAGCGCCCGTCGCGAATGCCGGGCAGGTGGCGGAAGATGGTCGGACGACCCTCCGGGTCGCGGCGGGTCACCACCTCGCCCTCGGGCTTATGGTAGGCGAGCACGCGGATCTTCGCGTGCGCCGCCGGACGGCGCTTCAGCTCCTGGCCATCGACGCTGATGCGGTCGGTGGGCAGGACGCGGTCGCCGAGCTGGGCGAGCTGGCCGTTGACCCGGATGCGGCCGTCGCGAATCCAGCCCTCCAGGGTACGCCGGGAGCCGAGCCCAGCCTCGGCCAGCACCTTCTGTAGGCGAACGGCGTCGGCCTCCGGCGCCCGCGCCTGCTGCGGGCGGCGCGCCGGGCCTTTGCCCTTGGCGGCGAGACGGCCCGGGCGCTGCTGCGGGCGCGACGGGGCCTGCTCGTCTCTGCTCGGGCTGCGCGCGGGCTTGGATCGGGATGGGTTCTTACGTTGGGTCGTCATCGTTGGAGACATCGTGCGGGGCTTCGCCGGGGCGCGATGATCGCGGCGGTCGCGGCGGGGACGCCGCTCCCACATCGGCATCGTTGGCGGACGCGTCGTTCGCAGAATCGGCGGCCGGCACCACCGCGCGGACGCCCGCGGCCTCCTCTGCCGCTAGCTGCAACGCGGCCGCCGCCTCGGCATCGAGCTGCTCGCCGAAGAACGCGGGGTCGCGCAGCTCGGCGAGCGGCGGCAGGTCGTTCAGGGACTTGAGGCCGAAGTAGTCGAGAAACCGCCGCGTGGTGGCGTAGAGCGCCGGCCGCCCGGGCACGTCCCGGTGGCCGACCACGCGCACCCATTCGCGCTCGGTGAGGGTCTTGACGATCTGGGTGCTAACGGCGACGCCGCGGATATCCTCAATCTCGCCGCGGGTGATGGGCTGGCGGTAGGCGATGAGCGCCAGCGTCTCCAGCAGGGCGCGAGAGTAGCGCGCGGGCTTCTCCTCCCATAGCCGCGCCACCCAGGGCGCCACCAGCCGGCGCACCTGGATGCGCCAGCCGCCGGCCACCTCCACCAGCTCGATGCCGCGGCCGTCGTAGTCTTCGGTGAGCTCGCCGACGGCGGCGCGGATCTCGTCGCGGGCAGGGCGCCGCTCCTCGGGATACAGGGCCAGGATCTGGTCCAGAGTCAGCGGCCCGCCCGCGGCCATCAGCGCCCCTTCCACCACCAGCTTCACATCGGGTGTGGCGAGGGACAGCGCATTGAGGGCTATGACCTCAGCGCGGTCCGCTGCCGGATCATCGACGAGCCCGTCGTCGTCTTGGCCTGTACTCATGGGCGTTCACACGTACGCCGATCTGCCGCCGGAACGGATGCCCAGATGCGCTTCACGCATGCACCCTCCGGACCTATCGAAATCGAAATCGAAATCGGGATCGGGACCGACCCCGATCCGGTCATCCATTCCACCACAGCGCAGCCACACCAGGCGCTCATACACCGGGCACTCACGCCGCCGCCGCGCGCAGGCGCACGTGGATGGGTGCATAGGATTCGGACTGCACCAGTTCCAGTGTCGCGGCCTTCACCAGCTCCAGGATGGCCAGGAAGCTCACCACCACGCCGGCCCGGCCCTCGGTGACGTCGAACAGCGCCTCGAAGGGCACGAAGCCGCCGTGCTGCACCAGGGCCAGCACCCGCGACATGCGCTCGCGCAGCGACAGGGATTCCCGCTCCACCCGGTGGCTGGTGAACAGGTCCGCCCGGCGCAGCACGTCGCGCAGCGCCGCCAGCACCTCGCCCAGCTCCACCGTGGGTGGGATACGGCGGATGTGCTCGGAGGACACCTCGGTATGCACGGTGAAGTTGTCGCGCCCCTCCCGCGGCAGCGCATCGAGGTCCTGCGCGGCCTGCTTGAAGCGCTCGTACTCCATGAGCCGGCGCACCAGCTCGGCGCGCGGGTCCGCGTGCTCCTCCTCGGCGGTCTCCGGGCGCGGCAGCAGCATGCGGGACTTAATCTCGCAGAGCATGGCGGCCATCACCAGGTACTCCGCCGCCAGCTCCAGCTTGACCTCCTTCATCAGCTCCACGTACTCCATGTACTGGGCGGTGATCTGTGCGATGGGGATGTCCAGGATGTCCAGATTCTGCTTGCGGATCAGGTACAGAAGCAGGTCCAGCGGCCCCTCGAAGGCGTCCAGAAAAACCTCCAGCGCATCCGGCGGGATGTAGAGATCCTCGGGCAGCTTCAGCAGTGGCGCGCCGCGAACGATGGCGAAGGGCACGACATCGGCGCCTTGCGGGATGTCAACCTGTTCCGCGACGGCGGCCTCCGCGGTGGCTGCATCGGCGTCCGGCACGGCGGTGGCTTCGTCGCTGGTCGTTTCCGTCACCGCAAGCCTCCGGATTCAGAGATGGTCGGGACTGCGCGGGGCAATCTGGTTCCCACGCTCCAGCGTTGGGAGCAAGGGCAGACGCTCCAGCGTCGTACGGCCAGGCCGCCGCGGCTTGCCGAGGTCCGCTGCACGCACCGCTGGAGCGGTGGCCAGACACTCCCACGCTGGAGCGTGGGAGCGAGACGACAACGATCCGCGCTCAGCTATCGACAGTGACGATGATGACTCGTCGGTCTGAGACAAACCCTCACTAGCCCTGCACCAGGGACATGGCGTGGCGGACCTCGTCCATGGTCTCGCGGGCCACGTCGCGGGCGCGCTCGCAGCCCTCGTTGATGAAGGTGCGCACCGTCTCCGGCTGTGCCTCCAGCTCCTTGGCACGGGCCTGAATCGGCTCCAGCTCCGCGCGCACCGCATCGATGATGGGTTGCTTGCACTCCAGGCAGCCGATACCGGCGGAGCGGCAGCCCTGCTGCACCCAGTCGCGCACACCGTCATCGGAGTAGACGAGGTGGAATTGCCACACCGGGCACACCTCCGGATTGCCCGGATCGGTGCGGCGCACGCGGGCGGGGTCGGTGGGCATGGTACGGAGCTTTTGCTCGACGGCGTCGGGATCATCCCGCAGCGCGATGGTGTTGCTGTAGGACTTGGACATCTTCTGCCCGTCCAGCCCCGGCATCTTGGCGGCGCGGGTCAGGAGCGGCTGCGGCTCCGGCAGGATCACCCGGCCGCCGCCCTCCAGGTAGCCGAACAGCCGCTCGCGGTCGCCGACGGTGATATTCGCCTGAGTCTCCAGCAGCGCACGGGCCTTCTCGAGTGCCTCCTGATTGCCCTGCTCGGTGTAGCTGCGGCGCAACTGGTCGAACATCTTCGCATTCTTCTTGCCCATCTTGCGCTTGGCTTGCTCGGCCTTCTCCTCGAAGTCCGGCTCGCGGCCATAGATGTGGTTGAAGCGCCGCGCGATCTCGCGAGTCATTTCCACGTGCGCCACCTGGTCCTCGCCCACCGGCACCTGCCCTGCCTTGTAGATCAGGATGTCCGCGCTCTGCAGCAGCGGATAGCCCAGAAAGCCGTACGTAGCGAGGTCCTTTTCCTTGAGCTTCTCCTGTTGGTCCTTGTAGGTCGGCACCCGCTCCAGCCACCCCAGCGGCGTGATCATGGACAACAGCAGGTGCAGCTCGGCATGCTCCGGCACCCGGGACTGGATGAACAGCGTCGAGGAGCCAGCGCTGACACCGGCCGCGAGCCAGTCCACCACCATGTCGAAGCTGGCCTGAGGGATGCCGGACGGGTCCTCGTAGTCGGTGGTGAGCGCGTGCCAGTCGGCGACAAAGAAGAAGCACTCGAACTCGTGCTGGAGCTCGACCCAGTTTCTGAGCACACCGTGGTAGTGGCCGAGGTGCAGACGGCCGGTGGGCCGCATGCCGGACAGGACGCGTGGATTCGGAGCGGATACAGGGGTCACGAAATGATGGCCTTTGGTTGGCGCACCGCCCGCTGGCGGGAACGGCGCGTCAAATGGGAAAGCGGTCGCGCACCAGCGCCGACCCGGGTATCACCGTCAGCACGCCGCTCACCACCGGGCGCAGCGCGGCCCCGAGCAGACCGGGCGGGTTGCCGTTCGGCAGAAACAGCAGCGCCATCAGGATGATGATGCCGTAGCGCTCCAGGCGCGAGAAGCGTAGCGCGAGCGGCGGCGGCAGCAGCGCGTTCAGGATACGGCCCCCGTCGAGCGGCAGCAACGGAAAGAGGTTCAGCGCCATCAGCACCAGGTTGATGATGATGCCCACCACGCACATCTCGACGAAGAGCTGCAGGAACCAGGTGGGCACCGCCACCACCGTGACCACCAGCGCCATGGCCTTGATGGCGAGCCCCCAGGCGAAGGCCATCAGGAGGTTCACGAGGGGTCCCGCGGCCGCCACCAGCGCCATGTCCCAGCGCGGATTGCGCAGTCGCCGCCAGTCCACCGGCACCGGCTTCGCCCAGCCGAACAGGAAGGGCACGCCGACCAGCGCCTTGGACGTCAGGAAGATGACCGCGGGCACCAGGATGGTCCCCACCGGGTCGATGTGCCGCAGCGGGTTGAAGGTCACGCGCCCCATCAGGAAGGCCGTCGGGTCGCCGCGGCGGTTGGCCACCCAGCCATGGGCGGCCTCGTGCACGGTGATCGCGAGCAGCACCGGTGGTGCGATCAGCAGCAGCAGGAGCAAGGTTGGCAGAATCTGGTTCATCGACTCGCGATCAACGCGCGTACGGGTCGCACGGGGGCGGCACGCGCTCAGGTCTCGAAGAGTGTGGTGTCGCCGCGACCGTGCCGCAGGACCACCGGCGGGTCAGTGGTCATGTCCAAGACGGTGGTAGGCAGGATGCCGCAGGAGCCGCCATCGATGATAAGGTCCGCGCAGTGGTCCATGTGATCGCGGATCTCGTACATGTCCTCCAGCGGATGCTCATCCCCCGGCAGGATCAACGTCGTGCTCAGAATGGGCTGATTCAGCTCGGCAAGCAAGTCGCGCACGATGGGTGTATCCGGTACCCGGATGCCGATGGCCCGCCGTTTCGGGTGCAGCAGGCGCCGCGGCACCTGCTTGGTGGCCTGCACGATGAAGGTGTACGGCCCCGGCGTCAACGATTTGAGCAGCCGATAGGCGGCGTTGTCGACCCGCGCATAGGTGGCGATTTCCGACAGGTCACGGCACACCAGCGTGAAATGGTGCTTGTCGTCCACGCGCCGGATCATGCGGATGCGATCCAGCGCCGACTTCTCGCCGATGCGGCAGCCCAGGGCATAGCTGGAGTCTGTCGGGTAGACGATGACGCCGCCCTCGCGCAGCACGTCCGCGGCGCGGGCAATGAACCGCGGCTGCGGGTTCTTGGGGTGGATCTGAATATAGTCGGCCATCGACGTGAAAATGGACGGGCGGCCAGCCGCTCAGCGGCGGCGCCGCGCAACCGGCGTCGGCCGTAGCGAGCGGCCGGGAATGTGCCGACGCTGCGGCACCTAGGCGGCAGACTTGTGCGCCGCGGCGCGGGCGCCGGTGCCGAACCCCGGCAGCGACCAGATGGGCGTGCACCCATCCGGCAGCGCCGGCAGCCGGCCGAGCTCGATCCACGGCTGCTCCGGGCCGTGATAGTCCGAGCCGGCAGAGCCCAGCAGCCCCAATTCGGTTGCGTGGCGCGCGAAGGTGAAGTAGTCGTCCCGGCTGTGGCTGCCGGAGACCACCTCCAGCCCGCGACCGCCACATTCCTTCAGCTCGCCGAGCAGCCGGCGCAGCTTGGTACGGGTAAAGTTGTAGCGCGCCGGGTGGGCCACCACCGCAATGCCGCCCGCCGCACGAATCCAGCCCACCGCCTGCTCCAGCGTCGTCCATTCGCCCTGTACATGACCAGGCTTGCCGGAGACGAGGAAGCGCTTGAACACGCTCCGCACGTCCGCGGCGGCACCCTGCTCAGCCAGAAAGCGCGCGAAGTGGGTGCGGCCGATCAGGGCGCCGGCCGCATGGCGGCGGGCACCCTCCAGGGCTCCTGTATAACCCGCCTTGTCGAGCCGCCGCGCAATCTCCTCAGCGCGCCAGACGCGATGCTCCTGGAGCCCGGCGAGGCCATCGCGCAGCGCCGCACAGTCGGGATCGAGATCCAGCCCCACCACGTGCACCGTGCGCCCGCCCCAGGTAACCGAGACCTCCACCCCCGGCACCAGCACCAGGCTCAGCGGCGCCGCGGCCGCCTGTGCCTCGGCAATGCCGGCGACGGTGTCGTGATCGGTGAGCGCCAGCATCTTGACGCCGGCGGCGGCGGCGCGCGACACGAGCTCGGTGGGGGTCAGGGTGCCGTCCGAGGCGGTGGAGTGGGTGTGGAGATCGGGAATCGTGGACATCCGGCCATTGTACCCGATCCCGCCATACCTGATTGGACCGCTGTGTAATGGCCGCCGGGACATGCCCGCCGCGTCATGACGACAGGCAAGCGCCCGAAGCTGCTGCGCCCCGCCGCGGCCGGCGCGGGTTCTGCTGAAGGGGTCAATGGGCTACGGCTGCGGCAGGCGCGAGACAGCACCGCGCGCAAGCGCTTCTTAGAGTGGGGCGTGCCGCGCACAAAAGCCGCGCAAGGCGTAGGTCGGGTCAGCGATCGCGTAACCCGACGCGCAACGGGCCACGCGCCTGCCGCTTGGCGGTTACGCAGGGCGCAACATGCTCCCTGGCCGCCGGTCGCGGCACCGAGAGTGCCGCTCCCACAAGCGTTGCTACCGCTGGGCGCATCCATGCGCTCCAGGCCATTGCTTGGCCGGTCTCAGGGACGGGGCTATCGGCCGCTGGATCAGGCCGCTTCCCGAACGCCGCCAAGACGGGCGCGGATGGCCGCCGGCACGAGCCGCGCGGCAGAGACGCGGGGCAGCGGCATCTCGGCGATGGTCCGCTCCTCCCCGTAGAGGTCGAGATACTCATCGTAGTTGTCGAAGGTGCGCCGGGCGGCGTAGTCGACGTAGGTCTCCGCCGGCCCGCCGTTGGCGAGGATTACCTCGTGGCATTCCGTCTCGACATGATAGTAAGTAACGCGGTCGGGGAGACGCTCGACTGGCTCGTAGGCGATGGTCGTACCGTTGACCAGCGCGCCGGCATTGATCGCGAGGCCATCGAGTATCAGGGCGTGCTCGGCGGTCAGCACCAGATCGGTGTGCGGCAGGCCGCCACCCAATGCCCCTGCTGTCACACGGACGGGAACAAAGCGCTCTGCCGGAGTGAAAATCTTGTGTAACGTCTGGCGGCCCAGCCATTTCACCGGCACGGCGCGTCCATCCGAGGTGGTTATCAAGTCACCGATTTTCAGGGTCTCGACCGCCCGCTCGCCATCAGGCGAGGCGATCAGTGTGCCGGCGGCGAAGCAGACGGGAACCGCGCTCACGCTCAAGTTATTTACTCGAAAATCATCGAGCGCACTAAAGCCGTCCGGGACATGTCCGTATCCATAAAATGTCGTCCCACTTAGAAACATAAGTAGCTTGGTACCCGATGCGTCTACGAGGCTTCCCAAGAAAATACCGTTTTGTCCATTCGGAAGGACGGATACTTCGCCCACGTCAAAGTTGTCGCCGACGGCGTTCAGTGCACCCGAAGCCGCACCTTCGCTTTGCACCGTCCAGGGGGCAAGGAAGCCCGACTTTGCGTATGTAGCCGAGAAGTTGTAAGTCCACGTTGCCATTGGTATCCCCCAAGGGTTGCCGGTTATACCCAGCCGATACAGGTTTTCGGCTGTCTTTAGCCGCGGATGATATCGAAGTTCTCGGTCAGCAGCGAGCGTAGCTGCTTGGCATGCGCATCGAGGTCCGCGAAGAACTGTTTGCAGGCAGCCTTGTAATCGGCAAAGGTTTCGTAATAGCGGTTGTACAAGGCTTGGCGCTTGAAGAATTCCAGAATCGCTCGATCAGGTTGAGGTTCGGCGAATAGGGCGGGAGAAATTGCAAATCGATCCGCGAGTGCTCCAGATAGGCGCGCACCGCTTTGGAGCGGTAGTAGCGGGCGTTGTCGCAGAACACGGTGATCGTCGCGGCCTTGGGGTAGGCGACTTCGATCTGTTCGAACAACGCGATCGTGGACGCGGCATCGATGGTGTCGTCGTAGCGGATGACTGCGTGCATCGTCTCAACGTCGATCACACCGTTGATGTTCAGGCGTCGCCGGCCGGTATTGTTCTTGAGGGGGAAGCAACGACCGCGTTTGATCCAGCCGCCACCGAGGACCGGGTTGTGCCGCGGGTGGGTGGCGTCCTTGAACAGGATGGCGTCGTGCTCGCCTTTGTTTTGCTTGCGCTTTTTGTAGTCAGCGACAAAGTCTTCCTGCACCTCTGGGGCGGGCGCCTTGCCCGGCAGCAGCTTGGGCTTTTTGTAGCGGTAGCCAAGGCGGTGCAGCAGCGCGGTCATGCCGCTGTCCGTGTAATGCACGCGGAAGTGCTCCTTGACCCAGCGCGCCACCGAGGCAGCGCTTGGATGCAGCGCCTGCTGGAGGTGCGCATGAAGCTCGGCCACCTCCGCGGCGGTGAGCAGCGCCTCGCTGCCAACGTAGTTCATGCGCTCCAGCGCCGCGATGCCGCCCTGCTTATAACGCTTGAAGTGGTTGCGCACCGTGTCGTCGTCGATCAACAGCGCGGCGGCGACCTCGGACGGGCTCCAACCACTGCCCAGCAGGATCACGGCGTTGAGCCGGTACGCCTCACGGGCGTTGCGCGCGGCGCGGTAGGCTGCCCGTAGCCCCGCAAGTTCCTGCTTGTCCAAGTGGTAGTCCTGCATGACCAAGAGACTAAACAATTTCAGATGCTTGCGCTGGACTCGTCAGACGAAATCTCAGATGAGAGCGGTATATTCAAAATTGTGTTCGCAGCCAGCCAAGACTAGCAGGGGCTTCCTAACAGCAAGTTCATGTGAGGCGTTTGTCTCGGTTCTCAGCCAGCGAACTGGCGCCACCAGCGAGGCCGACAATAATGGTTGTTTCCATGCCGCTGTGAGAATAACCGGCGCCAAGCCACCGGACAACGCCCTGCTGTAACCTATTTCCCTACTTTTTGCTCACTTGCGCGAGTTCATCACCCGCGACGTGATCGAGGAAGGTGGACGCGAATGGTCCGCCGGCCGCGGGCCGGCTGACGATAGACCTTTGCTCCGATCAGCTGGCGCAGCCTAAACGGGCAAGCCCCATGCAGCCGCGCTTGTCCGCTTTGGGTAACTGTCAGGTCCCGCCTTGTTGCTGCGATTCGAAATTGGACGAAATCATCAAACAAGATCGCACCGAGCAACTGCGCGAGCTGGCCCGCGAGCGGTCACAGCGGCGGACGGCTTGGTATGACGCAACAGCGGCGGACGCAGGCATGCCCACATCAGCGCCAACGTGAGCCAATATCGACAGTGGCAAGAAGTACCATCCGGAGCAGCTTGTGCCTTGGCACCTTTTGTGCGAACCGGTAGCGCGAACTGGCCGACCATTCGCCATTGCTTCAGGGCGGCAATACTGCATGGCGGTCAGCACGTTGCTTCGGAATCACGGAGGCGGGCCACTCAGGACGATCACGACGCTTGGACCGTTCGCGCCGCGCTCGCATTCGCCACAATCGTGAGCGCGCAGTGCTCGGCGTGGGACACAGGACTGTCCATATCGCCCCAGTATTTCGGCGTTTTCTTGTAGGGAACGGCGACGTGGATATACACGTGCCGGCGCAACAAGTACCGCGGCAGGATAGACGTGTCGCCGCCCGCGTCACGGTGATTGTGGACAACATGAAGCGCCGCCGCACGGGTGAGGAGCCCTGGCCCGGTTTTCGCCCAAGTGCTGTCGTTGTCGCGCCCCAGAAGCGCGGCGCAGGCCATCTCCATGGCCCGCGCGATGATTGGGTGCCCCGGCGCGGCGCACAGGAAGTTGTTCAGCACGGCGCCAAAAGGCTCGAGGAAAAGTAGTGCACCGAGGCGGCTGCCGACGATTGCATCGATGGAGCCATAGAGCCTATCGTCTGCGTCGGCATAGATGCCCCCTTCCACAAACAGCAGGCAGAGCCGCAGAAAGTCGCACTCCTCCGCGACGTGGTTCGCGAGCTTGAATGCCTTGACATAGCGCAACCCCAGCTTTTGGCTCAGCCAGCCGATGGCCTGCCGCCGGTCGAGCCTGGCGTAGTTCCAACCGGGAATTCCCTGCCAGCTCCCCATAATCTCCTGAACTGCCACCGGAATCTCGGCCGTGTCCCAATACTGGAAGATGTTGCGCGGAATCGCCCCTGCCCCGTGGCCCGACCCGCGCCGCTCCGAGCCGCCGGCCCAATCGATGAGCACCCGCCGCGCGGCGTAGTAGTGGTCTTGCACGAGGCTGGTGCATGGCATGCCATTCGCCGCGGCGTCACGCTCGGCAGCCTTGAACAGCGCGAGCTCATTCAGAAGCGCCCCCTGGTGCTTGATGTTGAAGTGCTTCGCGGCATGTAGCGCCTGCCCCGGCGCGGACAGCATGTCCCGCGCGGCGGCCCGCGCCTCGTCGAGTTGCTCGAGCGCCGTGGCGATCTGCAGCCGAGCTGCGGCAACGGTCTTGCGTTTCGCCTCGCCGCTCCGGGCGATCAGTGCTTGGCACGCGTCCAGGTCCCCGGTCTCCGTCAGTGCGTTGAGCTGCACTCCGAACAGATCGATACCCGGGATTCGCGACGCCTGGCTGCGCAGCACGGACAAAGCGGCATGTGGCTGGCCGCTGGAAATAAGACTGGTGACAAGGGCGTGCAGGATCTCCCGGGAGTGTGGCCATTTTCGATGACAAAGACGCACATACCGGAGCGCGAGCGCATTCGCTCCCCCTTCCCGCAGGGCCAGGGTCAGGTGAGGAATCTCGGCGGGCGACCGGCAGCCCCGTTTCTGGCGTCTGATGAAAAGCAGGGCATCCTTGGCACCCTGCAACAGCGTCAGCGCCTGAATCTCATAAGTGTATCGGTGCACGACAGGCACGCGCTCTCGCAAAGCCACGTGCACCTGTCGTGCGAGCTCGCTATCGCAGGAGGCATGAGCGCGCCGCAGCAAGGCAACGGCCAGCAGCGGCGGGATGGTCGCACGCTCGGCGATCTGTGAGACCGCGGCTTCCAAGGCGCCTGAAAGCTCCCATTTCTCGGCGAGTCCGACGAACCGAGCGACTTCCCAATTCGACATGTGCGCGAGCATTGGGATCAGCAGGTCCTGCGCGGACTGGATCTCATCGCGCGCGTCGAGCCTTGCCGAGATGTCGAGCAGTTCCAGGAGCAGCAACGCCTGCGCCCTACCGGGGGCGCCCGCGAGACTGCTGTTGCCGCCGGACCGTCGCCTGAGCCACGGATCCTGCTTCAGCAGCAAGAGGGCTTCATCCAGATCCCCGGTTTCCGCCGCGATCCTGGCGCGGCCGACGCGAGCCCGGCGATCGCCGGGATCCGCGCGCAGCTTGCTATCGAAGATCGCGAGGGCCTCCTCGGGCGCATCGTCCGCAACCAAGAGCTCGGCAAGCTCGAATGCGATGCCCCTATCCTCGGGGAAGCGCTCCCAGAGCTCCCGCGCGAGTCTTGCGGCGTGCGACAGCCGGCCGATCCTTCTTGTGATGGCAATCTTCTTTCGCGCCAAGTCCCGATGCCGCGCGCAGTCAGGGCCACACTGCCCTAGCGCCTGCTGAGCCGCTTCGATGTCCCCCACTTCGAGAAACAGGGTGATCTTGCCGGCAAGTGCACCGGGGTCGCCGGGCGCTTCGGCAAGCACCGCGTCGTAGATGCGGGCGCTTTCCGCCGCCTCCCCCGCCAGGCGCAGGATGTCGGCCAGGCGCAACCGCGCCGCAACGGGTGGCTGCGCGATCCCGCGCAGCAGCGCCGCCGCCTCGGTCAGCCTGCCCAGCTGCTGCAATACAGTGGCGCGCGTGATCAGCAATTGCGTGTTGCCGGGCAGGTGCCGCTCGGCGCTGTCGCACAGGCTCAGCGCTCGCGTCGGATCACCCTCACTGATTGCGAGCTGGAGCTTGCCGAGCAGCGCGCCCCGCTGGCCGGGTGCCTCGGCCAGCACCGCGTCATAGAGGCGGGC
>NZ_JAJDNQ010000107.1 GCF_022340605.1 Thiohalocapsa sp. | reverse complement strand
GCCGAGCCCGAGCTCCCGCTGAGCTTTACCGAGGACACCGTCAGCAGCAGCATCCAGGTCAACCAGGTGGGCTACCTGCCGGCGGCCACCAAGCTGGGCTTCGTCGGCAACTGGCTCGGCGACATCGGCCCCATGCCGGTGGACGCGGACGGCTTCGAGGTGCTCGACGCCGACACTGGCGTTGTGGTGCTCACGGGCAGCCTGGCGCTGCGCGCCGCCGCCGACCCCAAAAGCGGCGAGGACGTCTACACCGCGGACTTCAGCTCGCTCACCACACCGGGCCGCTATCGGCTGCGGGTGCCGGGCATCGGCCTGTCTTATCCGTTCCGGATCGCCGAGGACGTCTACGCCGACGTCTGGCGGACCACGATGCGCGTCTTCTACCACAAGCGCAACGCCGAGCTGACGGCGCCCTTCGCCGACCCCGGCTTCGAGCGCGCCGGCATCGACCCGCTGCTGGACGCCATCAACCACCCGATCCTCGCCACCTACCCGCTCAACGCCGGCGAGGAGCCCTTCGCATACCGGCCCGTCACCGGCGGCTGGTTCGACGCCGGCGACTACGGCCAATACATCCACAACGCGGCGCCGGTGTGGGGCCTCATCGGGCTCGCCATGGATCTGGCGCCCGCCGGACACTTCACCGACGGCGAGCTCAACATCCCCGAAAGCGGCAACGGCATCCCGGACATCCTGGACGAGCTCGCCTGGGGCATGCGTTGGGCCATGCAGATGCAGGACACCGACGGCGGCGTCTACTGGCGCATCGCCAGCGCCAACTGGGACTTGGGCCTGCCGGCGGACGTGAGCGAGCCGCGCTTTCGCTACGAGAAGACCACCCGCGCCACGGCCCAGTTCGCGGCCATGGCCGCCATCTATGCCCGGCTCCTGGCGCCCTACGATGCGCAGGACGCCAACGCCGCGCTGCTCGCCGCCGAGCGCGCCTGGACCTTCGCCACCACCCAGCCCGTCTATCCGCCCGAGGGCGAGCTGTATCAGAACCCGGCCGAGTACCCCGGCGGCGGCACCTATGCCATGCGCAGCGCCAAGCCGGACCTGCTCTGGGCGGCCGCCGAGCTCTACCGCAGCACCGGCATCGGCGCCTACCAAGACGCCTACCGCGAGCTGCGCACCGAGACCAGCATCGACCTCAGCGGCGCCCCCTACACCACCTTCGCGCACTGGGCCATCGTCCAAGCGGGCACCCAGGCGGACTACTCCAACCGGGACATCCTGCAAGTGGAGTCCGCCCGCCGCGCCATCATGATCGCCGCGGACACCAAGCTGAACCGCGCCTGGCAGGACGCCTACCGCTCGCCGAAGCACCCCGCTATCCCGTTCACCGGCTGGGGCAACTTCTCCATCTCCCCCATCGGCGCGCTGGCACTGCTGCAGGGCTACCGGCTGAGCGGCGAGGCGGTATACCTGGACACGGCGCTGCAAGCGCTCGACATCATCCTCGGCGCCAACCCACAGTCCCAGGTATACCTGACCGGCATCGGCGCCAAGCCGGTGCACGACCCGCTGTGCCGCATCTCGCTGAGCGACGCCAACCCCGAGCCGATCCGCGGCCTCGCCGTCGGCGGCCCGACCTGGCACCTGAACGCCAGCCGCCAGCCCTTCATCGCCGCCAACGCCGCCTACTGGCCGCCGGAGCAGCCCGAGGTGGAAGGCGACTACGCCGGCGCGTACCCGGTGCTGCGCCGCTGGATCGACGACCACGAGCTGATCGCCATGAACGAGACCACGGTGCGCGAGTGGGCCGCGGTGGCGGTCGGCTTCGGCCTGGTCGCCGACGGCGCCGACCTGCCGGCACCCGCGGCAGCGCCCTACGCCTGGCACCCCGGCAGCGGCGGCACCACCACCCTCTACCGCCTGAGCGACCTGCCGGTGGCCGACGTGCCGCGGCTCACGCCCGAGCAGATCACCACCTTCGGCGCCGCCGCGCTGGATGCATCCGATGCCCACATCGCCGCGCTGACCCCGGCACAGGTGGCCGCAATCGACGCCCCCACCATCCGCTACTGGGTGGGCCGTCTGAGCCTCACGCAGCAACTCGCGCTGACGCCGGAACAGATCGCCGCGTTCGAGCAATGGAGCCTGTTCACCGCCCTGCCACCGCAGCAGGTGGCGCAAATCCCACCCGCCAAGCTGCCGCTGATCGGCGTCGAGCTGCGCAACACCGCCGACGCCTGGAAGGCGGCCATCACCCCCGAGCAGCGCCTGGCCATGACCGACCAGCAGCGGCAGATCATGGCCGCGGCCGGGTATTGAGGGGTAGCGCGCTCGGGCAGCGAGCGGCGCAATGGGCAACGACCGGTTCCCAGCTAGTCGTCCTGGAAGCGCTTCACGCAACGGCGCCCCGGGCACTGGGCAATGACCGCAAACTAGTGCATTTATGCGGAAGTGTTGAGACCACTCTCAACAGCCGCAGCCCCCGTGGGAGCGGCGTCTTCGCCGCGATCGGCCTCGCAAACGCACCTCGCGCCGGGGACGGCGCTCCCACGGCGCGGGCGCGGGTCTAACGCCGCTCGGGGCTCGTTGCGCCCGCCGACAGCCACGCCGAGTCCTCGCGCAGGATGCGCAGTCGTAGTGGAGGGCACCAGCATCGACCAGTGGGCGACACGGCGCCTCGCCGAGGCGGCACGATCCTGAGCAGCGCGGCCGGAACTCACGCACCGGGGTACGCCACGCGCTCAATCGGCCTTGCGCACCGCCACCATGACCTCGTTGCGGCGCATGAACCACAGCGAGAACGGCGAGTTGTATCGGGCGTAGACCGGCGTGCCGATGGGCTCGTAGCCCTGCTCACGGATGGCGTCCAGGAGCTTCTTCTCCTCGCGCCCGTAGCTGGACTCGGTCCAGCGCCCCGAGTACTGGCGCACCGCCATCAGCCGCGCCGGCTCCTGGCGCAGCTTAACGCGTGGATCATTCGGCTGCGGCAGCGTGTCCAGCGTGAAGCGCTGCGGCATCACGAAGCTCAGCACGTAGCGGTGGGCACCGGTGCCGGTGACGCCGTCCGCTGCGGCCGGCCGCTGGGTCACGGGCGCCGTCATCTCGATCTTCTCGCCCTTCGCTGGCTGCGCCTCGGGTGCTGGCTGCGGGGGCGCCGGCTGCTGCGTCACCGGCGCCGTCATCTGGATCTTCTCCTTGGCCCGGTTGTCGCCGAAGATGTAGTCCGCCAGGATGCGGAAGGCGCGGTTACCGGCCTGGTCGAAGCCCGCGTCCACCGTTGTCTCCGCCACCAGGTAGGGCGCGTACTGGCGCAGCTCGAACGCCGGAAAGGTCTGGACGACGCGATAGCTCGGTTCTTCGATGGCCATGGCGGTGGTGGCGGCAGCCCCGGTGAGCAGGAGTAAAGCGAGCGCGGCAACGCGCCGGATCAGGGTGGTACGCATCGGCTTCAGCTCGGGTGTCGTGGCGACGGTGGACATCGGGTCGAATATCGCGAAGGCAACGACAACGAACGCAAAGTAAGGACAAAAGCTGTAATAGTGCAGGCTCGCGGCGAGGGCCGCGGCGCGCATTGCGGGGCCCGTGGCCTGCGCTCGGTTCGATTCCTCAAGTCAAGCTGGTTAAACATACCGCCCTCGTCCGCAGCCTTTCCCTGATATTCAGCGCAGCCCGGCGCCGTGAAGCTGACGGGTGTACGAGCCCCGCGATGCACGGCCCGTGTGCCACGCTGCCGCGCCCGCGCCGCCGCACCGATCGAGCGTTCTGGGCCGATTCGCGGGCATCCACGGCCGCGGAGCTCGTCATCCATGGTCCGGACTCCGGCGTCCTGGCCCGATGTGACGTCGTTGGGGAGGTGCACGTCGAAGTGAATACATCCACGAGGAAAACACGCACGAGAACGCAACCATCCGCGCCGCCGCGCGCACACACACGCAGTCCGATGGCCACCGGGCTCAGACCGATCTCCCCGCATTGGCCAATCGCGCTGGCCATCCTGTGCGCACTGCTCAGCGCCTGTGCGACCGTCACCTACAACTGGAAGGCACCGGAGGTTCAGGTGACGTCCATTCAGCCGGAGCAGATCGGCCTGGGCGCGCAAACGCTGCGGGTGGGCCTCAACATCAAGAACCCGAACGACCGGACGCTGCCCATCAAGGCCATGACGTACACGCTCTCGCTGGACGGCACCCAGGTGGCGGAGGGCGGCGGCAAGCTGAACAAGCAGATCCCGGCCTTCGGCGAGGCGCCGGTGAAGGTGCTGGTGCTCGCCGACGCCGGCGCCGCGCTGCGGATGCTCCCGGCGCTGGCGCTCAAGTCTGGCCCCATCAACTACCACATCAGCGGCATCGCCACCGTCGCCGGGGTCGTGCCGATCCCGTACCGCTACAGCGGGAAGGTGAAGGTGGACGACCTGCTGCGGGCGGCGGGTCGCGCGCTGCCTTGGGGCTAGTGCTTCGCTGCGGAAATTCCGCGTCCGGGCTCCCTCGTTGCCGTTGCCGTTGCCGTTGTCGTTGTCGTTGTCGTAATCGAATATCCGCGCGATGAAGGCCATGATCAGGAGATCAAGCGGATGGCAGGTCGGGTTAGCGATCGCGTAACCCGACCATCAACGGCTGACCAACGCCAAGCGTCGGGTTACGCTGCGCTGACCCGACTACACCCTGCACCGAATACTTGCCGGGTCTCTGCGCGCATCCAACCTGCGACATTACGGCGCCGTCGGTCCGTCGTCGGATTCCCCGCTCTCCATTGCATCGGTGTAGCCCCTCGGCGGTGGCGTCCAGCCACGCTCGCTGCGGTCGTGCAGCAGGGTGCGATCGCGGGCGGTGAGCTCCAGCTCGGCCGCCGTGCGTGCGCGCACGCGCTCCAGCAGGGCGCGGTTCTTGGAAAGCTCGAGGTCCCGGTCCCAGAGCTCGTAGAGTTCTTCCAGGGTCTCCATGTCGTGCTTGCGGAAGGCGCGCTTGAGCTTCTCCACGTCGAACGGGTGCCGGCCGAGTGCCCGCAGCGTCGCCGCGCCCAGCTCCAGGGAGGCGTCGAAGACCTCGCGCAGGGCCACGTCGGCCCCAGCGGTGCGCAGCAGGTAGAGGTGATCGACGTCGAAGGCGCGCGCCAGGATACGCAGCCGCGGAAACTCGCGGCGCAGGTACTCCACCAACGTCACCGCACGGTCGCGGTCGTCGATGGCGACCACGAACGCCTGCGCCTGCTCGATGCCGGCGGCGCGCAGCAGGTCCGGGCGCGAGGCGTCGCCGAAATAGCTCCCGATGCCGATGCGGCGCATCAGCTCGACGATCGCCGCGTCGTGATCCAGCACCACGGTGCGCACGCCGGCGGCCATCAACAGGCGGTTCACCACCTGCCCGAAGCGCGCGCCCCCGGCGATGATGACGGTGCCCTGCTCGTCGATGGCGTCGGCCGGCTGTTCGGCGTCGCCGCGCAGCCGCGGCAGCACCAGGCACTCGTAGCCGATGAACAGCACCGGCGTCAGCAGCATGGACAACGCGATCACCAGCGACAACAGCTTGGCCTGCTCCGGCGCGATCACGGCATTGTGGGTGGAGAACGCGAGCAGCACGAAGCCGAGCTCGCCGACCTGGGCCAGCGACAGCGCGAACAGCCAATGGTCCGCCGCACGCAGCCGGAACAGCCGCCCGAGCACGAACAGGAGCGCGCCCTTGATGGCCATGACGCCGAGGGTCAGCGCCAGCACGGTGGAGAGCTGATCGCGCAGCACGCCGAAGTCGATGCCGGCGCCGACGGTGATGAAGAAGAGCCCCAGCAGCAGCCCCTTGAACGGCTCGATGTCGGATTCCAGCTCGTGCCGGAACTCGCTGTCCGCCAGCACCACGCCGGCGAGGAAGGTGCCGAGCGCCGGCGACAGGTCCACCAGCGTCATCAGCAGCGCAATGCCCACCACCAGGAGCAGTGCCGTGGCAGTGAAGCTCTCGCGCAGGTGCGACGATGCGATGAACCGAAACAGCGGCCGGCTCAGGAAGTGCCCACCCAGCACCACCGCCGCCATAGCGCCGAGCACCACCAGCGCGTAGGCCCAGCTCGACAGGCCCGCCACCAGGCTCATATCGGCGCCGTGCCCGCCCACGGCGGCCTGAACGGCACCAGCACCAGCAGCAGCAGCAGCGTGCTGGGCGACGCCGGCCATATGCGGGACCGCCAGCAGCGGAATGAGCGCCAGCATCGGGATCACGGCGATGTCTTGCAGCAGCAGCACCGCGAAGCTTGCCTGGCCGCCGTCGGTGCGGATCAGGCCCTTTTCGCTCAGGGTCTGCAGCACGATGGCCGTGCTGGAGAGCGACAGCACCAGCCCGGCCGCCAGTGCCGTCTGCCAGTGCTCCAGCAACAGCATGCCAATGGCGGCGATGGCGCCGGCGGTGGCCAGCACCTGCAAGCCACCGAGGCCCAGCAGCCGCGCGCGCATCTGCCACAGGAGCTGCGGCTTCACTTCCAGCCCCACCACGAACAGCATCATTACGACGCCGAACTCGGCGAACTGCTGGAGCTGCTCGGTCTCGCTGCCCACGACGTGAAACACCGGGCCAATGACGATGCCGGCGACGAGATAGCCCAGCACCGAGCCGAGTCCCAGCCGCTTGGCCACTGGCACGGCGATGACCGCCGCGCACAGGTAGACAAATGCCTGGAAGAGCATCCCGCCCATGGCTCAACCCTCCAGGGCGGCGCCCACCGCGCCCAGCAGGCCGTCGAGATCGTGGTTCAGCCGCGGCAGTGACGCCGCGCGGGCCATGTCCAGGCGCCCGTCGCGCAACGCCGTCAGCAGCCGCACCCAGTCCGCCACGTGGGCGTGGATGCGCCCCTCATCCACCGCGGTGCCGGCGCCGAACAGCGCGAACGGCGGCAGGTAGGTCATGCCGCACAACCGCGCGGTCTGCTCCAGCGGGCGCAGCAACTCGCGGATGCTGAAGTTGTGGTAGCCCGCGGCGCAGTAGGCCGCCTCGGCGCCGCTGGCGGTGATGGCCGAGAAGAACACCTTGCCGCGCAGCGCGGTGCCGCCGGCGCCGTAGGCGAAGCCGTGCTCCAGCACCAGGTCCTGCCATTCCTTGAGGATCGCCGGCGTGGAGTACCAGTACAGCGGATGCTGAAAGCAGATGACGTCGTGGCCACGCAAGCGCTGCTGCTCGCGGTCGACGTCGATCTCCAAGGCCGGATACTCGGCGTACAGGTCCACGAAGGTGACACCGTCCAGCCGGCGCGCGGCGGCGGCCATGGGCGCGTTGGCCTCGGAGCGAACCGGGGACGGATGGGCGAACAGCACCAGGATACGACCGGCGGTGGGCATCGCCACGATGGGTTCGGACGGAGTGAGCATGGAGACTCCCGGCGGATAGGATCAGCGGGCGTTCCAATCAGCGTATACCGGCACTCCGAGCAACATCCTTACGGTCGCACGGCCTGGCTGATCCGGGGGCAGATCGGGCGAGGCGAGTTACGGGGTCAGGCCAATCTGCGCGCTCGCTGTCGGGCTTCGCTTTCGCTCAGCCCGACCTACGCGCGCAGCGCGGTCTACGCGTCGGCATTCTGCGGTGGCGGCCCGTAGGCCAAGCCGGCCTCGTCCAGCGCCGCGCCGAGCGCCGCCATCGCCGCGTCGAGGTCGCCGCGGCCACGGAAGCCGAGCAGCACGTGTCGGTCCGCCGGGTCGTCGCCCATGTGCGGCAGGCTGAAGAGCTTGAGACCGGGAAAGGCCCCGTCCAGGCGCTCCATCAGTGGGATCAGGCGGCTCTCCGGCGTCCGCCACACGGCAACCGCCGCCTCGCCGCCCGGTGTCACGGCCGGGTAGTACCGCTCCAGCACCCACTCCGCCATGGGCCAGGCCATGCTCGGGAAGCCGGGCAGGAACCAGTGCTCGCGCAGCATGAACCCCGGCACCTGGTTGACGGGGTTCGGAATCAGCGTGGCACCCTCGGGCAGATCCGCCATCAGCACGCGGTGCGGGTAGGCGTCGGCGCCGAAGCGCCCTTCGATGAGCGCCAGCGCCTCGGGATGGCGGACCAGCCCGACGCCGGCGGCGGCAGCCGCGCACGCGCGGGTGTGGTCGTCCGGCGTGGCGCCGATGCCGCCGCAGCAGAACACCGGCAGGCCGGCGTCCATGGACGCCGCAAGCTGGCGAGTCAGCAGCGGCGGGTCATCGGGCAGGATCCAGCACCAGGCGAGGCCGTGGCCGCGCCCCGCGAGCATGGCCTTGAACACCGGCAGATGCTTGTCGGTGCGGGCGCCGGTCAGGATCTCGTCGCCGATGACAATGAGGCCGAATGCGCGGCCCGGGGCTGGCGCGGCGGTGCTCATGTACGCCTCTCGCCGACGGCCGGCAGCGGACTCGGCTGCGCGCGCCGGCAACAACGGGCATCGTGTCGGAAGCTGGGGCCGGCTGGTGCGAAGGCTGCTGCGAAAGCTAGGGCGAAGGCGAAGATTTGCATGGGCGCGGTGCGGCGTTGGGCGAGTTGGGACTCCATGATGCCGCAAACCCGGCATCGCTGCCGGCGGCCGCGGCCGTCCACGGTTAGTACGGCCACCGGACCAAGGGCCGTGCGCCGCGATGGCGCAGGGGCGACCTCTGCGGCGAGGCCGGCGCACCGACTTGGTGCGACGCCGATCGGCCATGCGTCACCCTGCGCCGTCAACTCGTCAGCCCGCCAACCGCGGGGGTTGCAGCGAGCGCAAACTTCAATGACCCCGAGCACGCCTGCCGACAGCCGCCACGAGCGGCAAGGCATGTTCTTTGCTTGCACAACTAGGGAAAACCCTAATCGGCCGGCTCCATGCACCAAGAAGCGCCAACCGTGCCGCATCCAGGACCCGTCATCAGTCGATAGAGACACCGTGAGGACACCCACACCATGAGCGCAGTCCCGCTCGAAGTCGTCGAAGCCATCGCCAGCGAGCAACCCGCCGGCAGGCCCGTTACCCCGCACGTCCACATCAGCCTAAACGTCCGCGGGCTGTCGCAGTCCTCCACCCTCGCCATCAACGAGCGCAGCGCGCGGCTGGAGCGCGAAGGCCGCAAGGTCTACCGCATGGGGCTCGGTCAGTCGCCCTTTCCGGTGCCGGCGAGCGTGGTGGAGGCACTGAAGGCCAACGCCCACCGAAAGGACTACCTGCCGGTGCGCGGGCTGGACGAGCTGCGCGAGGCGGTGGCTGCCTACCACGGCCGGGCGCAGGGCATCGCGCGGACCGCGGACGACGTGCTCATCGGGCCGGGCTCCAAGGAGCTCCTGTTCATCCTTCAGCTCTGCTTCTACGGCGACCTGCTGGTGCCCTCCCCGAGCTGGGTGTCCTATGCGCCCCAGGCGGCCATCGCCGGGCGCCAGCACCGCTGGATCGACACCCGCCGCGAAGACGGCTGGCGCCTGACGCCGAAGAGCCTGGACGCCATCTGCCGCGACGACCCGGACCGCCCGCGCATCCTGATCCTGAACTACCCCTCCAACCCCCTCGGCGTCACCTACAGCATCGGCGAGCTCCGCGCCCTGGCGCGGGTCGCGCGCCGCTACGGCCTGGTGGTGCTGTCGGATGAGATCTACGGCGAGCTGCACCACCACGGCCAGCACGCGTCCATCGCCCGCTGGTATCCGGAGGGCACCATCATCTCCGGCGGCTTGAGCAAGTGGGCGGGCGCCGGCGGCTGGCGGCTCGGCACCTTCACCTTCCCGCCCGAGCTGCGCGGCGTGCTGGACGCCATGGCCGTGGTCGCCAGCGAGAGCTTCACCAGCGTCAGCGCGCCCATCCAGCACGCCGCCATCACCGCCTTCAGCGGCGGCCCGGACATGGAGCTGTACCTCCAGCGCTCGCGGCGGGTGCTGCGGCAGATCGGCCCCGCCATCGCCGCCCGGCTGCGCGCCGCCGGCTGCGACCTGGACGACCCGGAGGGCGGCTTCTACCTCTTCCCGGACCTGAGCGCCCTGCGCGAGCGCCTCGCCGCCCGCGGCATCCACGACGCGCGCCTGCTCTGCGAGCGGCTCCTGGAAGACACCGGCGTCGCCGTCCTGCCCGGCAGCGACTTCGGCCGCTCCCCGGCGGAGCTCTCGCTGCGCCTCGCCTACGTCAACTTCGACGGTGCCGCCGCACTGCAAGGCGCCGCCGCCCTCAACGACGACGCCATCGCCGACGCGGATTTCCTCGACGCCTACTGTGCCGACTGCATGGCCGGCATCGAGCGCATGGCACGGTGGTTCGAGGCGCTCTGAGCGGAAATACGGAGTACGGGGCTCCCGTAGGTCGGGCCGACGCAAGGAGGCCCGACGCGGCCGTCGCCCACGGTGCGGCGTGCGCGGTGCGCAGTGCGCCGCCCCCGTGGGTCGGGCCGACGCGGCCGTCGCGCAACGTGCACGGCGCACACCCGACGTTGCCCGCAAGAAACGCCCCCGGGTTTCGACCGCCCCAGCATTTGTTCTAGGCTTGCGCCGCCGGAAACCCCACCGAGGCCACGTCTTTGCCCCCACCCGCAGCCGAATCGTCACCCGCCCGCCCGCCCGGAGCCGCGCTCTTGTTGGTGCTCGCCGCCCTCCTGTCACTGCCCGCCATCGCCACCGCCGTTGCGCGCTTCGACGTCGGCGCCTGGTCCGCCATGGTCCCCGATGACCCCGCCGAGCCCTGCGAGCTCACCACCGGCGGCTACGACCACGCCGCGAGCGAGCAGGAACCGCTGCTGCTGATCGCCCTGTATCGGGACAAGCCCGCGGCACCGCTGCGGGTCAACGTCATGGCCGACACCGCGCTGACCCAGGCGGAGCTGCTGCGCGCCGACGCCCGGTTACGGGTCGACGGCCCGCGGGCGCGCACCGTGGCGCTGCTGCCGGCGGCCATCGTCGAGACCGAGCGCGAGACCCGCGTCACCTTCCGCCCGCGCTTCGCCGGCGGCGAGCAGGCCGGGCTACGCGATCTCGTCGAGGCGATGCGCCGCGGCCAGCGCGTCACCGTCGAGATCAACGGCCGGGCGCTGGAGCCGGGCTTCTCGCTGCGCGGGCTCAATGCCCTCTGGCAGCGCGCGGTACCCGACTGCGAGCCGCGCCCCTGACGACGCGCGCCCGCTGCTCGCGCCCAGGCGCCCGAGACCGGGCAAGAATCCGCTGCGGGGTGGGCAAAGCGATCGCGTGGGCACGAGGGTATGACGCAAACCGCCCGAACGATGGGCACGCTGCGCTTTGCCCATCCTACGCCCAGGGAGGCTTGGCCTCGAACCGACGAGTCGTAATCGTCGCCTTGGCACGTTGGGCAGCGCTCATCGTTGTCATTGTCGCAATCGCTGCCCACGATCCGACGACGATTAAGACTGCCACCGCGGCGCGTACCGAGACCGGTCTCCCGCGAACTGCATCGCGTCGGCGCCGAGGGGCTCGCACCCTGATCCCGTTGCGGCCTATGCTGGACGCACCCGCCATTAGCTCACCGCGCCTCACCATGCCCGCCGCCCGCCTGGATGCCCGCTTCAAGCAGGACACGCTCTACGTCTTCGCGGTGGACGAGACCCAGCTCATCCGCGCCTGGCCGGACCTGACCGCGGTGCGCAAGCACGACCGCGCCGCGCGCTGGGCGGCCTTCGAGCCCGATTACCCGCTGATCCGCCCCTACCGGCCGCGGCGCAAGCCCAAGCGCGCCACCGCGCCCGCCACCGACCCGCGGCAGCTCACCCTGGCGCTGGAGCTGGCGGCCGGCGCCCCGCCCCCGCCGTTACCGGCGCCGAAGCTGACGCCGGCACAGCGGCGCAAGCGGGCCTTCGATGCCTTCCGCTTCACCTGCCCGAAGCCGGTGGCGCGGCGCGTCGAGCCCTTTCGCGGCGATCACCTGCCGCTGCTGCGGCTGCTGCGGGCATTGGGCGAGCGCGGCGACCTGTTTGACAGCAACCCGGCGCTGGGCTATTGCCTGGCGCTCGCCTTCCGGCAGACCTTGGCATCGCCGCAGCCGGAACGTGACCAGCATCTGGAGCGGCTCGTGGCGCTGAAACAGGCGGAGATCATGGCGCGGCTCGAACTGCCCGACAGCAAGCGCGCCGTGAAGGCCATGGCCAAGATCCGCCCGGGCGCGATGAGCCGTGAGCTGGTGGGCGGGCTCAAGCGCCTGCTGGCCGACGACGCCGCGCTGCGGGTGATGGGGCACCTGCCGGCCCTAAATCTGGGCGTGCTGACGCTGCTGCTGGACCCGCAGCTTCGCGCCCTGGCCACGCCGGTGCTGTTCGAGGCGGTGCTCGCCGATAAGCAGGAGGACCACTTCCCCTTCGCGGCGCGGCGGCTCGCGGACATCCAGCAGATGGCGGACGCGCTGGGCACGGACATCTCGCGGCGGCGCTTCCGCGAGCGCAAGCGCCTCGACGCCCTGTTTCAGGATCTCGCTCGCGACTACACCCGCCTCGACGATGCACGCCTCGAAGGCTGTCGCTTCCCACCGCCGCCGGTGCTCGGCACCGACGCCATCGTGCCACTACGAGCCCCCCGCGCGCTGGTGGAGGAAGGCCACAAACAGCACAACTGCGTCGCCGGCTACGCCGAGCGCGTTGCCGGCGGCGACACCTACATCTACCGCGTCTTGGCGCCACAGCGCGCGACCCTGTCGCTGGTGCGCTGGTCCGGCGGTCGCTGGCAGATCGGCGAGCTGCTGCGCGCCGGGAATCATCCGGTGAGCGCGGCGACGCGGCGGGCGGTGACGGAGTGGTTGGAGGCCGCGAGGCTTTAGGGAGTGCGGAGTGCGGAGACAGACGCCACCACTCAA
>NZ_JAJDNQ010000087.1 GCF_022340605.1 Thiohalocapsa sp. | reverse complement strand
TTAACACCCCTAATAAGGGGGACGGCTTTTCTGGAAGAGATAATTTTGTCTACTGGAGAAACGAAGGTGCCGATGTGCGTCGAGAACTTGGCGCCTGGCTCCGGGGAGACAATGTATTTGGTAATGCGGGAGTCCTCATTAACAAAACCACGCTTGACTCGACATCTTATGCTGGAGAAATGTTCGACGACAATACGGGAGCAATTGTCCCGTTTGATCCGCGTAATTTGACGGCAATATTTGCATTCATAACTGACGAAGGCTTTCCCGCCGCTGTCAAGAAGGTGGATCAATCGTTAAAGGTCACGATTGGTAGCTTCGGGAAGATTCAGTTCGACCTGGCGCATTGGCAGGCGGTGGCGAGTGAGAGATATTCGCTCGGATTCCCGAAGCCAATATCCAAAGACCCCAC
This sequence comes from Thiohalocapsa sp., assembly GCF_022340605.1. Classification (GTDB taxonomy): domain Bacteria; phylum Pseudomonadota; class Gammaproteobacteria; order Chromatiales; family Chromatiaceae; genus Thiohalocapsa. The sequence continues at coordinate 11,853 of NZ_JAJDNQ010000087.1, read as the reverse complement.
CCAATGGCTCTTCAACGGCCACCCGAAGGGCTCGGACGCGCCGCTCCAGGTCGCCGTTGCCCGGCTCCTGGGCTACCGCTGGCCGCGCCAGACCGGCTCCGAGTTCCCGGACTGCCCGGCCCTCGGCCCGGACGGGCTGGAGGCGCACGCGGACGCCGACGGCATCGTCTGCCTGCCGCCCATCAACCGCGAGCAGCCCGCCGCGGACCGGCTGCGCCGTTTGCTGGCGGCGGCCGGGTGTGGCGACGGGAGCGGGGCCGTCCCGGCCCCGGTGAAGCACGGCTCGGGCCGGGACGGCCCGCCTCCCAGCCTGGAGGACTGGCTGCGGGACGGCTTCTTCGAGCAGCACTGCAAGCTGTTCAAGAACCGCCCCTTCATCTGGCACCTCTGGGACGGCCGCAAGGACGGCTTCCATGCCCTGGTGAACTACCACCGGCTCGACAACGCCAACCTGCAAAAGCTCTGCTACAGCTACCTGGGCGACTGGATTCGCCAGCAGGACGCGGACGCCAAGGCCGACAAGCCCGGCGCCGCCGAGCGCCTGGGCGCCGCCCGCGCCCTGGAGGCGGAGCTGGTCAAGATCCTGGAAGGCGAGCCCCCCTATGACCTCTTCATCCGCTGGAAGCCCCTGCACCAGCAGCCCATCGGCTGGCAGCCGGACCTGAACGACGGCGTGCGGCTCAACATCCGCCCCTTCATGCAGGCCCGCGACATGGGCCGCAAGGGCGCAGGCCTCTTGCGCTTCAAGCCCAACATCAAGTGGGACAAGGACCGCGGCACCGAGCCCCTCCGCCACAAGGCCGACTACCCCTGGTTCTGGCACGAGACCGAGCCGCCCTCAGGCTGCCCCGGCGGCCCCGACTTCACCGGGCGGCGCTGGAACGACGTGCATCTGACCCGCGCCCGCAAGCAGGCCGCGCGGACCGCTAAGAGATCCGACACTTAAGTCGAGGCGCAAAGTGCATTTCTCTTGCGGCGAGTCTATCGTATCGGGGTGCCCGCGACGCGCCCGGCGGCTGCTACCCAGAGCCTTAGGCTGGGAGCTTGCCCATGATTGCGACGAGGTACGCATGGTCCGCTCAGCGGACGCTGTGAGAAACGGAGCGCGCTTCTCTTCTATTTGCCTTGGGGGCTTCAGATGAAGGACTCTTCCGAACTTTTGCGGGTGAAGAGCATTCGGGTCAAGGGGCTGTTCGACCTTTTTGATCATACGGTGGATCTCAAACTCGACGAGCGTGTAACGGTGTTACACGGACCCAACGGAGTCGGCAAGACGATGCTCTTGCGCCTGACGAATGCGCTCCTTGATGGCCGCCTCAGCCTCTTTCAAAGAGTTCCTTTCCGCAGATTCCTCCTCGTGCTCAGTGATGATCGAGCTGTATCGGTCACGCTAGCACCCGCCAAGGTGAAGCTGGAAAAATCTACACGCAAGGGCAGAAGGCGTCAGAACCACCCTCCACCGGTTCTGCACCTCGAATTGCTGCAGGGCGAGAATCCGGTAGATCGAATGGAAATCTCTGGCGCGCAGGATGTCGTTGCCATGGCTGAGGCGATTTCTATGCGTATGCCTTGGGTGCAGCGATATGACGAAGATCTTTGGTACGACGAACGGGTGTTCCGGGAGCTCTTGACTCCCGAGGAGGTGGTCGCGCGCTACGGCGATGAGCTTCCGACCAGCGCAAGGCGCTCCGCGCAACGAAGCGATCCTGATTGGCTGAAAGCGGTTCGGGATCAGGTGAACGTGCATTTCATCGCGGCGCAAAGGTTACTCAGGGTCAATATGGAGGACTCGCGGCGGCCCGGCAGTCGCCCGCGGACGTTGTCGACTGTCTTGGATTATGCGAGCGATCTGCGCGCGAAGATCAGCGAGACCATGGCGGGGTACGGCCAGAAGTCACAGACACTTGATCAATCCTTCCCTCAACGGCTGCTTGCAAGTCGCGGTGAAGCGCTTCCGCCAGATGCTCTCAAGGAGAGGATGGAGACGCTGGATCAGCACCGAAACGAGCTGAAAGCATTGGGGCTCCTGGTGCGCTTGGATAGTCACCCGTTCGATACCGCGGCAATCGACACGTTGGACCCCGGCCAGCAAAATGTGATGACCCTGTATGTGAAGGACACCGAGCAAAAGTTGTCTGAGCTTGACGACTTGGCAAGAAGGGCCCGTCTGCTGCTCGATAACGTCAATCGCAAGTTTCATCGCAAGCAGGTACGCATTGATCATGAGCTGGGGTTGGTCGCGGAGAGCGAGAACGGACGCGCACTCGGTCTGGATGCACTCTCCTCGGGGGAGCAGCACGAACTGGTTCTGCACTATGATTTGTTGTTCAGAGTGAGACCCAATACGCTCGTCTTGATCGACGAGCCCGAGCTGTCCCTGCATGTCGCGTGGCAAAAGCGCTTCCTCCCAGACTTGCTGGAGATCGTGGAAACGGCCCAGTTCGATGTGCTGATGGCGACGCACTCGCCGTTTATCGTGGGCGATCGTACCGATCTGATGATTGGACTGGACGCGGATTGACGATGGACTTGCGAGAGTATAAGAACCCAGGCGATATCGAGGCGGAAGTGTTGATGATGCGGCAGGTGCACGCGGGCAGCTTCCTGCTGGTGGAGGGCGTCAGCGATGTACGGTTCTGGACGCCAAGAGTCGCGGAAGGAATCTGTGAGATCGTGGACGGCAACGGCAAGCCGAATGTCGTTGGCGCGACGCTTCGGCTGGACACGCGACACGTCCGGGGCGTGCTCGGCATCGTCGACGACGATTGGGAAACACTCGCGGGACGTCCATTGCCGTCTCCAAACCTGGTCGCCACCGATTGCCATGACCTGGAGTGCCTGTTGTTGCGATCCCGGGCCTTGGAGCGAGTGTTGGCGGAACACGGAGATAGGGACAAGATCAGGCGCTTCGAGGACCGGGCAGGGGCCAGTGTGCGTTCTGCGCTGCTTGACCGGGGAATCGAGGTCGGGCGGCTCAGGTGGCTCGCTGCAAGAGACACATGGGCATACCCGTTCGGCAACAAAGGTGCGCAGCGATTTCTGGAGCCTTCGCGTTGGAGTCTGGACATCGATCGCATGCACGGTGATGTCGTGGCGGCGGGGGCTTATGCCTCGGTGGAGGAGCTCAGGGCAGCGTTGGCGGCGCTCCCGGAGGCTGATCCTTGGCTGGTTTGCAACGGGCACGACTTGGTCGCGACACTCCTGGTTGGGCTGCGCAAGGTGTTGGGACGCATGAAGGCGACGGTTGGCGTTGACCAGTTGTCCGCGCTCTTGAGGGCCGCGTTCGAGGATGCCGAGCTGGAATACGGGCACCTCGGCAGGGAGATCCGCCGCTGGGAAGACGGCAATCGACATTACCGGATTCTTCGGTCTGTGCGAGTAGTCTCTGGCCGCGCGAGTGAGGGTGGAGAGGGCGGTGAGGTCCGAAATTGATGCAACGGCGGCGGGGTAGCTGCTATGTCTCGTCACCCCGTGCTTGACAGTCGCGCACCCTTGAGGTTTGCGCGGCGCTGTTCTGCGGTTGCGAACGGCCTGCGAATGCCCTCGACGGCCGAGGAACTGGCCGCAGAGACCCAGAGCGCCGTCTTTCGGGCTTCAGGGTCGCGGAGATAGCGGTTCGTGTCGAGGAGCGACTTGGGCATGCTGAGCGTAATCGTTTTTGGATCTAGCCCGAAAGTATCGCACGGCCCGGTACGGCCGGCGCCGGCGATCGCCGAGGTCGCGAGCTGTGATCGGCCCTGCACAAGCGGGCGTTCGGCGGTTCGGCAAGTCCACGGCGCTGCCACCGCTTTAGACTCCGCTACGTTCAGGGTGATTCGCGGAGGTGTCGCCATGCACCGTGATGGCGCCGAAGAAGCGTCGGTTGGTTTTGATCGCGTCGCCGCGGAAGGCCGCGAGCGGCAATCTTTCGAGGGGTCGCCCGAGGGCCGGGTCGCAAGGCTGCGCGCCGAAGCGGTGCCCCCGGAGACGCGGCGCGCCGTGCGGGCGTTTCGGGAGCGGGCGTCGGTGCGGTACGACGTCGTGGGGGCGCTGTTGTTCGGCAGCCGGGCTCGGCAGGAGCACCGGGCGGACAGCGACGCGGATGTCGCGCTGTTGCTGCGCGGGCCGCGCGGTGCGTTTCTGGACACGAAGCTGGAGCTTGCCGACATCGCTTACGACGTCTTGTTGGAGACGGGCGTGCTGGTGCAGCCGTTCCCGCTCTGGCGGGAAGATTGGGAGCATCCGGAAGCGGCGGCGAATGCGGCGCTGCTGGCAGAGATCGCGCGCGACGGTATTGCGCTGTGATGCCGCCCGAGCTGATGGCCAAGGCACGGCGCGCCCTCGCATCGGCGCGGCTGTTGCAGCAGGTGGGCGATGCTGCCTGGGCGCTGGCTCAGGCCGAGAGCTTCGTGACCGCCATGGAACGCCTGCTCGCCACGGATACGGCTCGGGGCAGCGACACCGATAGTGCAGAAGAGTCATGACCGAATCCGTCCTCGACGCCCTGATCGGCAGCCTGCGCGACGCGGCGACGTATAACCGCCACGACCTCGCGCCGCCGGCCGTTATCCTCTGGACCGACGGTGAGCGGCTTTGGGAGCCGGTCATCAGCCTGTTGCTGGAGGCCGTGCCGGAGCTGCTGGTGCTGGCCGAGGCAGCCGACGGCACGCGCCGGGGGCCGGCCACCTGGCTGCGCTACCGGCTGGCGCGTGACGAGGCGGCAGCGCGGCCGGTGGTGTATCTGCCCGGCATCGGCCGGCAGGCGTTCCGCGGTGCGGCCGGCTTTCCGGAACAGGCGCGGCACCTGTACGCGCTCCAGTTCCAAGGCCAGTTCTTCACCCAGCAGAACGGCAAGGACTGGACGCCGGCCGCCTTTCTCGGCGCGGGGCAGGGTGGCCTCGAGTTCGACGTCGCGCGGGATCGTGCGACGACGGGCGCGCTGCACGCCCAGTTGCGGCAGGTGCTGCGTGCGCCGCGGCAGAACCTCGCGGGCAAGAAGCTGGAGGCGGCGGACTTCCACGGGCTTGCGGCCGGCGACCCGGTGGCCTTGATGCTGGAGTGGATCGCGGGTGCGGCAGGCCAGGGCAGCGACTGGCCGCCTGACCGCTGGGCGGCGTTCACGGCGCTGGCGCGACAGCAGTTCGGCATCGAGCCGGACAAGGATGGCGTCATCACCGCGGTGGAGAAGCTTGTCGCGGGCGGTGGGGCCTGGGATGCGGTCTGGCAGCGCTGGTGCCAGTCGCACAAGGCGTTCGCCGGCGTGCGCAAGGCGCTGGACCTGCTGCCGCCGCCGACGGATCTGTTTGTCCAGGAGAGCGACCGGCGCCCCGCGACCAATGCCAAGCGGGAGCAGGCGCTGCGCGAGCAGCTGCTTGCGCTGGGTGATCTGCCGTACCAGGTGGCGCTGGGACAGTTGCAGACGCTGTGCGACGAGCATGCCGCGCGTGCCGATTCCATCTGGGCGGAGTTGGGCGAGGCGGACCTCGCGCGCGCGGCCGTGCACCTGAAGGCGATGGCCGGGGGCATCGCCGGCGGCGCCCTCGGGCACGACTGGACGGCGCTCACTGCCGGCTACCTGGACTTTGGCTGGCGCGTGGACGATGCCGCCTGGCGCGCCTATGCCGCGGTGCGGGATGCGCCCGATCTGGCCGCGGTGGAGGCGGCCCTGCGCGGGGCCTACGGGCCTTGGCTGGAGCAGTTGGCGAAGCAGGTTCAGGGCTGGGCTGGCACCTATCCCTGTGCCGGTCCGACGCAGGCGTCGACCTTCTCCCCGGAGCCCGGCACGGTGCTGGTGTTCGTGGACGGGTTGCGCTGCGACCTCGGCATCGCGCTCGCGGAGCGGCTGCGGGGCGATGGATTGGATGTAACGATGGACGCGCATTGGACGGCGCTGCCGACCGTGACTGCCACCGCGAAGCCGGCCTGGCGACCGCTGGCGAATGTGCTGACCGGTGTCGAGCTGCCGGACGGCTTCGAACCCCAGGTGGCGGAAAGCGGCAAGCCACTCTCCCATCACTGGTTCGGCAAGCTGATCGCGCAGGCGGGCTTTGCGACCTTGGACGCCACCGAGACGGGCGACCCGTCCGGCTGTGCCTGGACCGAGACCGGCTGCTTCGACAAGGACGGACATCACCACCAGGCGGGCCTGGCGCATCGGCTCGACGACGAGCTGCGGGCAGTGACCCTGCGCGTGCGGGAGCTGCTGGCCGCGGGCTGGCAGAGGGTCGTGGTCAGCACCGATCACGGCTGGCTGCTGCTGCCGGGTGGCCTGCCGAAGGTGGACCTGCACCAGGACTTGACCGAATCCCGCTGGGCGCGATGCGCCAAGCCCAAGCACGGCGCCGCGCATGGCCTGCCGATGTTGCCCTGGTTCTGGGGTGGCGGGCACGCGGTGGTTTGCGGACCGGGGATCGGCGTGTTCCAGCACGGCGTCGCCTATGCGCACGGGGGCTTGAGCCCACAGGAGGCGCTGGTACCGGTGTTGACCGTCTCGGGCGGTGGTCCGTCGGCGGCGCCGGTGACCATCGGGAGCGCGCAGTGGAAGGGGTTGCGGTTGCGGGTGCAGTTGGCGGGCGCCTATGCCGACACTGCGCTGGACATTCGCACCAAGCCCGCGAACGCGAGCTCCAGCCTGTTGGAGCCGGAGCGGCGACTATTGCCTCCCGATGCGGATGGGAAGCTTGCGTTGCTGGTGGAGGACGACGCGCAGGAGGGCGCCGCGGCCGTGCTCGTGGTGGTCCGCGCCGGGCAGATCGTTGCCAAGCGGCCAGTCGTCATCGGAGGAGACTGAGCCCATGCAGCTCGACACCCTGGACCGGCTCGCGAGCCAAGCCTTCGACGGGTTCATCGTGCGCAAGGATCTGGTGCGCCGCTTCAAGGGCCAGTACCCGGTGCCGACCTACGTCGCCGAGTTCCTGCTCGGGCGCTACTGCTCCAGCACCGACGAGCAGGAGATCCAGGAGGGGCTGGACATCGTCCAGCGCCAGTTGGAAGCGCGCACGGTGCGCGCCGGCGAGGAGGAGCTGTTCAAGGCCCGCGCCAAGGAGCATGGGCGGGTGAAGCTGATCGACCTGCTGACGGCGCGGCTGGACTCGAAGAACGACTGCTTCGTCGCGGAGCTGCCGAGCCTGCGCGAGAAGACTGTCCGCATCAGCGACGAGCTGGTGCACGACCACGAGCGCATGCTGACCGGCGGCTTCTACGCCGAGATCGAGCTGACCTACGACCCGAGCATTGCCGAGGAGAAGAACGGCCGACCGTTCGGCATCGCGAGCCTGCGCGAGATTCAGCTCTCCAAGCGCGACGCGCTGGACGTGATGGCGCGCGGGCGGCACCTGTTCACCTTCGAGCAGTGGCGCGATTTGCTGTTGCGCAGCGTCGGTCTGGAGCCCGGGAGTCTGACACCGCGCACCCGCGACGTGATGCTGCTGCGGATGGTCCCGTTCGTCGAGAACAACTACAACGCGGTGGAGCTGGGGCCGCGCGGCACCGGCAAGAGCCACCTGTACCAGCAGGTCTCGCCCTATGCGCACCTGGTGTCGGGTGGCAAGGCGTCGGTGGCGCGGATGTTCGTCAACAACAGCACCGGGCAGCGCGGCCTAGTGTGCCAGTATGACGTTGTGTGCTTCGACGAGGTCGCCGGGATCAGCTTCGACCAGAAGGACGGCGTCAACATCATGAAGGGCTACATGGAGTCCGGCGAGTTCAGCCGCGGGCGGGAGAGCATCCGCGGCTTCGCGAGCATCTACATGGTGGGCAACTTCGACGTGGACGTGTCCCACCAGCAGCGCATCGGCCACCTGTTCGGCCCGATGCCGCCGGAGATGCGCGACGACACCGCCTTCATGGACCGCATCCATGCCTATGTGCCGGGCTGGGACGTGCCAAAGGTCAGTCGCGACCAACTCACCGACCATTTCGGCCTGGTCAGCGACTTCGTGTCGTCCTGCTGGAACCACCTGCGGGCATCGTCCCGGTTGCAGAAGTTCCAGGGCAGCATCCAGTTCGGCGGTGCCCTCAGCGGCCGCGACACCAACGCGGTGCAGAAAACCATGAGCGGACTGCTCAAGCTGATGTACCCGTACTCGGTGGCCGGCGGCGTCGAGCCGGCGCTCCAGGAGATCCCGGACGAGGCCATCGAGTGGGCGGCGCGCCTGGCGCTGGAATGCCGGCGGCGGGTCAAGGAGCAGCAGAAGCGCATTGGCGCCGCGGAGTTCCGCAACACCCATTTCAGCTTCCAGATGGGGCGGGACGGGGTGGAGCAATTCGTCGCCACACCGGAGTTGCACAGCGACGACCAGATCGGTGATGACCCGCTGCCGCCGGGGCAGGTCTGGGTGCTGTCGCCCGGCGGGCTGGACGAGCATGCGGGCCTGTACCGGGTGGACGTCACCGAGGGGCCGGGCTCAGGCGTCAACATTCTCAACCAACCGCCGGCAGCCGCGTTCAAGGAGAGCGTCCGCTGCGCGGAGCAGAATCTCTACGTGCGTGCCAAGGAACTGGTGGGCGACCGGGACCCGCGCGCACACGAGTTCTCCGTCCAGATGCGCGCCTTCGACGCCGGCAAGTCGGGCTCTGCGACCGGGGTCGGTACCCTGCTGGCCCTGTGTTCTGCGCTGCTGGAGAAGAGCCTGAAGGGCGGGCTCATCGTCGTCGGCGGGCTCAACCTCGGCGGCTCCATCGAGCCCGTCTACAACGCGGTGACCGTCGTCGAGACCGCTGTAGACAAGGGTGCCAGGACCGTGCTGCTCCCAGTGACCTGCCGCAAGCAGCTCATCGAGCTGGATGACGACATCGCGACCCGCGTCACCGTGGTCTTCTACAGTGACGCGCGGGACGCGTTGTTGAAGGCATTGGTGGACTAGCTAGATTTCCGGTTCGCCTGGTTGTGGCCGCACGGCGTGCGGTTATTCGTGTCGTCGCGACCAAGCGCCGTGCGCTTGCAATGGCGAAAGCGGGGGGCGAGTCGGGTTCTTTGAACCCGGCGGTGTAGAAGCGACGCTCGATCTCTGATGTCTGGCAACGGCGTGCGCGCCGAAGAACGGATTTCCTCAACACCTCCGGCATTGCGGGTAACGCCAGCTCCGGCACTGGCGCGCATGCGATGCGTGCGGCGCCGTCGAGGATGAGCATGGCGCGAACTTTGCTTACCTCTCGCGTTGTGACTACGACGCTCGAGCGGGCGGTGACACCCGGTCGCTGACTCGCATCCGCGCGCCGTGGTCGCGAAGCGGGCTCTGCGGAGCCGGTCGTGTACCTCCTGTAGCTCTTATGAGCGAGAGGCAAGCCGGTGTTGGCGAAGTCGGTGTCGAAACTGGAGCGCACCATTGGCGGCGGACCGAATCCACCGCCGGCCGGGTCATTTGCCGTGAGTGATGAGGGGTGTGAGCGTGCCGTCCCTGAGGCCGACGCGGACAGATCGGCGCTCGCCAATGGGCGCTCGTGGGAGGTCGGTTATCGGTGGATGCTGTTGGGAGCGACCTTGTTGGCGCTTTGCGTCGTCGTGCTCGGCGCCACCGTGCGGCTGGCCGATGCTGGCCTCGGTTGTCCGGATTGGCCCGGCTGCTACGGGGCATTGACCGTTGGCGGGGCGCTGGCGACGCCGCCGGCGCAGCGGGCAGGGCGCTGGGCGGGACAGCCGCTGGATGTGGCGCGTGCGCGGATGGAGATGCTGCACCGCTACGTGGCCGGCACCCTGGGGCTGCTGATCCTCGGGATCGTGGTGCTCGGGCGGCGCCGGTTTGCGCTCGGGATAGCCGGCCCGGTGTTGGTCGCTCTGGTGATGCTGCAGGCCCTGCTCGGCATGTGGACCGTCACGCTGCGGCTGGAGCCGCTGGTGGTGACGGCCCATCTGCTGGGCGGCATGACGGTGCTGGCGCTGTTGTGGTGGCTAACGCTTCGGGTGCGGAGTGATGGCGCTCGCGCAGCCTCCCCGCACGGCGCTTTGGATGGCCGATCTCCCGGTCTTGGGCTGCGACTCCTCGCGCGGACCGCGCTGTTGCTGCTGGCGCTGCAGATCGCGCTCGGCGGCTGGGTGGCGGCCAATCACGCGACCCTCGCCTGCCAGGGCTTCCCGACCTGTAACGGGAGTTGGTGGCCGGCGGCGGACTTCGCGGACGGGTTCGCGCCGCTGGTTGGCCGCCTTGCCGATGCGGGCATGTCCGGGCCGGGACGCATCGCGATCCAGTGGGTGCACCGGCTCGGCGCCATGGGCCTGTTTCTCGTCCTCGGGACCTTGGCGGTGCTGACCGGCCATGCGCGCCGGCCGGCGCCGATCCGCCGCGCCGGGCGCATGCTGGGTGCGCTGCTGCTGGTGCAGATCGGGCTCGGCGCCGCCACGGTGCTCGCGGGTGCGCCGCTGGCCCTGGCGGCTGCTCACAACGCCGCCGCGGCGCTGCTGCTGTTGGTGCTGGTGGCGTTGAACTGGGCGCTCGGGCGCGCCGCGCCCCGGATCGGACAGCGGGATGATCCGCACCTGGAGCGGGGCCTTGCGCGGCCCGGCGTCGGGGTTTGACGTGGCCGGGCAGGGCAGGGCCATGATCCGCACGGCCGCCGCGGCCGAAAGCGCCGTCGGCGACGCGCCCGCCCGCTCCGCCGGACGTCTTCGTGACCGCGGCGCCGCAGATGCTCGCTGGCGCGCCTATGTCGCGCTGTGCAAGCCGCGGGTTGTCAGTCTGGTGGTGTTCACGGCCTTGGTCTCGATGTGCCTGGCGGCGCCGGACGCGCCGCTGTCCTGGACGGTCATGCTCGCCGGGGTGCTCGGGGTTACCTTGGCCGCCGCGTCGGCAGCGGTGCTGAACCAGGTCGCGGACCGCGACATCGACGCGCTGATGCGCCGCACCATGGGCCGGCCGCTGCCGACCCATCGCCTGCACTTGGCCGAGGCCCTGGGTCTGGCTGCGGTGCTGGGTGTCGCGGCGCTGCTGGTGCTCGGGCTCGCCGTCAACCTGCTGACGGCGGCCCTGGCGCTGGTGACCCTGATCGGTTATGCGGTCGTCTACACCCGCTGGCTCAAGTGGCGGACGCCGCAGAACATCGTCCTCGGCGGCGCCGCCGGCGCGGCACCGGCGCTCATCGGCTGGACCGCGGCGACGGGTGCGCTGGCGCCGGGGGCGCTGTCGCTATTTCTGATCGTCTTCGTCTGGACGCCGGCGCACTTTTGGCCGCTGGCCATTGCACGGCGGGCGGACTATGCCGCCGCCGGCGTGCCGATGCTGCCGCTGACCCATGGCCTGGCGTTCACCCGCGGGCGCATTCTCGCCTACGCAGTGGCGCTGGTGCCCGTGAGCCTGATGCCCTGCGTCGCGGGCCTGAGCGGCCCGGTCTATGGCGTCGGCGCGCTGCTGCTGGGCTGTGAATTCGTGCGGCGCGCGGCCGCTTTGCGGCGCCGCGGCGGCGATGCCGCCGCGATGGCCTTGTTCCGCTATTCCATCAGCTATCTGACGATGCTGTTCGCGCTGATGCTCATGGACCGCTGGCTGATGGCGCTGCTGGCAATCTTGATGCGCTGAGTCTGACCGGTGGGCCTCCTACGTCGGCCCGCCCCTCCATACCCGCTGCTCCAGGCGCGCCGGCGTGGGAGCGCCACTGCCTTTTGTGGCGCGACGACGGCTGGGAGGTTGCCTGCCGCTTGGTGGCTACTCGGGGCGCGGCGTGCTGCCTTGCCGCCGGTCGCGGCACCGCGAGTGCCGCTCCCACGAGAGCCGCTCCCACAAGCGCTGCTCCCGAAACGGCTGCTCCAGGCGCGTCGGCGTGGGAGCGCCACTGCTTTTTGTGGCGCGACGACGGCTGGGAGGTGGCCGGCCGCTTGGTGGCTACTCGGGGCGCGGCGTGCTGCCTTGCCGCCGGTCGCGGCACCGCGAGTGCCGCTCCCAC
>NZ_JAJDNQ010000080.1 GCF_022340605.1 Thiohalocapsa sp. | reverse complement strand
GAGCACGGTCTCTGGGACAGCGTCATGGTCAACGACCTCAAGTACTACGACGGCAGCGTGCAGCAGATCGACCGCATCCCGGACGACCTCAAGCAGACCTACGCCACCGCGTTCGAGATCGACCCCCGCTGGCTGGTGGAGGCCGGCAGCCGCCGCCAGAAATGGCTCGACCAGGCCCAGAGCCTCAACCTCTACATGAGCGAGCCGTCCGGCAAAAAGCTCGACAACCTCTACAAGCTCGCCTGGGCGCGCGGCCTCAAGACGACGTATTACCTGCGCTCCATGGGCGCCACCCACGTCGAAAAGTCCACCATGGACGACGCGAGCAAGGCCAACCGCCTCTCCGCCGTCGGCGGCAACTACATCTCGATGGGCAAGGGCAACGGGAAAGGAAACGGAAGCGCGGAGCCGAGCGCTTGCTCGGTGCTCGATCCGGAGTGTGAGAGCTGCCAATAGCGGGGCAGTGCGGCGTGCGGCGTGCGAAGTGCGGGCCCCCCGCCCGCGAGCGCTGGCGTACCGGGAGCGCCGGCGTCACGCCGGCCACTGGGACCGCCGGCGTCTCGCCGGCCCGCGCGGCGACAGCCGCGCTCGTACACGCTCGATGGCCAACCGACCAACCAAACACCGGCCTTACTCGCAAATCGTTCGCCGCCGGGGGAGCGCCGTCCTCGGCGCGACTGGCATCGACTCGCGGCGAGCATGCCGCTCCCAACGTCCGCAAGTCTCCGGCCAAAGTCATGATCAACGCCCGATGATGACTATACCTTGGCCATGGAGCTCTCTGACGGCGAATCCGGCCTGCTCGATGTCAAGCCTGTCCTGGTCTTTGGCGTTTTCAAGAAGCTTCGCGATCCGTCCGAATTCGGCAAGGTGCGAGTCTCTCTCGATATGGTGGCATGGGACCACGGGCCTTTATCATAATCTTGAGCACATGGTCACGAATACGGCAGGACGCAGAGCGTTGTGCCGTTGCTCCCACGCTGGAGCGTGGGAGCCAGCGCTCGCCGCTGGTGGGAGTTATGACCGACGCCGGACGACGGCATCGATCTGGACGCGGAGCTTGTATACGCCCGCTGCGCGCTGACCCGCGGGTGACGAAAGGAATACGCGATCACGTGCCCGACCTACCCTGCCTGACACATCGCCGATAGACTATGCTGTCATGCAGTCACTGCAAGCCCTGAACTTGTGTGGAGGCCCCAGTCCATGGCCACGAGACGCCCGAGACAGACTTACCAGTTGAAGATCACGCTGAAGGGCTCGAAGCCGCCGATCTGGCGGCGCATTCTCGTGCCGAGCGATATCCGGCTCGATCGACTGCATCTGGTGATTCAAATTGCAATGGGCTGGTTCAATTGTCACCTGCACCAGTTCTCCGCATTTGGCCGATCGTATGGTGTTGCGTATGACGACTTTGCGGCGGATTTGGACATCGAAGACGAGACGAAGGTCAAGCTGCGTGATCTGCTGCAAATGGAGAAGGACGCCATGACCTACGAGTATGACTTCGGCGATAGCTGGGAGCACAAGATCACGCTGGAAAAGGTCCTGCCCTACGATAAGGCACAGGCGTTGCCGGTCTGCATCAGGGGAAAGCGTGCCTGCCCGCCCGAGGATTGCGGGGGAGTCTGGGGATATGCAGAACTGCTCAAAGTCTTGGCCGATCCCGCCGATCCTGAGCACGACGCCATGCTGGAGTGGCTCGGCGGTCCGTTCGATGCTGAGGCATTCGACATGGCTGCAGTGAATGGCGTGCTTTCCGAACTGCGGTAGACCGACGAGACATCGGGTAGCCATCGAGGTCCTGTCGGCAAGCCGGTGGAACCGTGACCAGGCGGTCGATGGGGTTGCCAGAGCAGCAGCTAGCGATCATAACAGGGGGCATGGGAGAGAGGGACGCTGGACGCGGGCTTCCGCCCCGCATTCCGGCGCTCCAGAGACTGGACACGTATTCGGCTTAGGTCGGGTTAGCGCAGCGTAACCCGACCTACAAACCGCTCGATTTTAGCGTTGCGAGCGATACTTGCCCAGTCTCTCCGACGCTGGAACAACGCAAAAAGGCAGTTGTCGCAACTGAATTGCGCACCAAAGCAGAGTCAACCAAAAACATGATCCAGATCCCCCGCTATCTCGAAGTCTATATCGCGACGCTGAATTCGGAGCTGGATCGGTTCTGGTCTCGCTTCAACGTCTATGCGTCGATCCAGGCGCTCGCGGTCGTCGCCCTGATGCTGGCGTTCGACAAGGTGCAAATCCATCCGCATACGGCACGGGCGGCGAACATGGTGCTGTTTCTCTGGTCAATCACCGGCGCGCTGATCATTTGGCGCTCGGTGGAGATCCACCAGCGACTGGTGATGGCCATCGTAACTGCGGAGACGAGCCTGCCGGATGATGTGAGGCTCTTTCGCGAGGCGCTTCAGTCCACAAACCCGGCGCAGCTTTTCATTTTACGGGCGTGTTTCTCTTTTTCTCTTGTCTGCTCGGTGTTCTGGGGCGGCATGATCTTCTTAGGCCCTTATGATTGATCGGAGCGCGCGAATCGGGTTGAGGCTCGAGACTGAACATCGGGCGGTTAAGCGAGCCGCTGTCGCCAGTCATCGACGGCGAGCGCGGCGCAGCACACGACGCGCTACCCGACACTTGGTCGCGGGCGGATGCGCCGGAGGCGCCCGACGAGGGCGCCCAGGAGTCCCTGTTCGATCAGCGGCTGGCGTCGAAAAATTAGGAGAAAATCCGGCGCTCGGTGAAGCGGCATTCCGCCTCCGGCCGCCGCGAGTATTGCGAGTTTATTCGGCAGTATGTCTGAAGCCCGCGCTGCTGGCATCGGGATACCTATGGCCCCAAAACAGCATCAACGACTGTGGGACGCCCCGGGAGGGCACCAATGACTATCGCGCTTGCCACGAGGACCACTGGCACCCGGCTACGAGCCGCGGCACAAACTGCGCTCGCGCTTGCGACGGCGCTCGCCCTCGGCGGCGTGATGCAGGCGGCCGCCGCTAGCTTCGACTGCGCCAAGGCCGCCACGGCGGTCGAGAAGCTGATCTGCGGCGAGTGGCTGCTGGGACGCCTCGACGAGCGCATGGCCGAGCTCTATGAGCGCGCGCAGAAGGCGCCGGACGCAGACGACAAGGCCCTGCTCGCCGCCCAGCGCGCGTGGCTCGAGACCCGCGACGCCTGCACCGACACCGCCTGCCTGGAGCAGGCGTACCGCGCGCGCATCGCCGCACTCGGCGGCGGCCCCGAGGGCAACAAGGGGAAGGTCAAGCGCGAAGTCGTGGAGGCGGGAGCCGCCGTGCAGCTAATCGACAAGCGCGGCGATCTGGACATCGAGGCCATCTTCCCGGTGCTGCCCGGCGACGACGCCGCCACCCGCGCCGCCAATACGGGCATCGAGCAGGCCTTCCGCGAGCCCCTGGAAGGGTTCCGGAAGCAGTACGCGGAGTTCCTCGCCGAGAACGACGGCATCCACCTCGGCCCGCCTTGGGCCTTCTCCCTTGGCTACGAGAAGGTCTACACCACCGACACCCTGATCGCCGTGGACGGCGGCGGCTACATGTACACCGGCGGCGCCCACGGCGGTGCCCTGTATCTGCCGCTGGTGCTGGACCGCAAGACCGGCAAGCCCCTGGAGCCGGCGGCGCTGTTCCGCGCCGGCAGCGACTGGCTGGCGCCGCTGGCCGAGCACGCGCGCGCGGCGCTGCAAAAGGAGGCGCCCTTCAACGACGACTCGGAGATGGTCGACGACGACTGGTTCCAGCAGGGCACCGCGCCGACGGCCGAAAACTACGGCCTGCTGCTGCCCACCGCCGACGGCATCCGCGTGACCTTCAGCCAATACCAGGTCGGCCCCTATGCCATCGGGGACTTCCGGGTCACCGTGCCCTATGCCGCGCTCCGCGACGTGCTGAGCCCGCCCCTGTTCCCGGAGCAGACCGCCGCGCCAGGCCCGCAATAGAAGACGACGCCGATTTAGGTTGGACCGACGAAGGAGGCGCAACAATCAGGCAGCTATCCGGACTGTCGTGCTCGGCATTCGGCCTCCCTCAACCGACACCGGATGCTCGCCCAACCGCTGACGCTCCCTCATGCCGCTGCCTGCCTTGCAACGGGACCGACCGGCAACCACCACAAGTCTAGACGCCAAGCCACCACTCGACCGCCCAGGAGATATCCAAATGCTGAATTGGGACGACCCGCTCGCCAACCTGACCCCGCGCACCCAGCCCGCGGCCCGCGCCGCGTCGCCGGTGGTCCCGCCCGCCGAAGCCGCCTTCGACGACGCACCGGCCGCGGACGAGGACTTCGCGCTGTCCAGCGCGGCCGAGCCGGCGCGGGCGGTGCGGCCCGGTGACGGCACCGTCGGTAACGACGCGCTGATGCGCACGGCGGGCAGCGCGCCGGTGGTCAACCCCAACCCGTTGCCGCAGCAACGCTCCCTGCTGGAGGACACGCCCGCCGTGGCGCCGGCATCTTCCCAGCCTGCCGGCGCGGCGCCCGGCTACGACATCGCCGCCCATGGTGGCGCCACCGGCCTCGAAAACCTGGAGATGGGCGCCGGCCGCCTGCGCGTGGACGACAAGCGCATCATCAACTGCCACGCTGATCTTAATCAGCTCGTACCCTTCAAGTACGACTGGGCCTGGCAGAAGTACTTGGACGGCTGCGCCAACCACTGGATGCCGCAAGAGATCAACATGAACGCGGACATCGCGCTCTGGAAAGATCCCAACGGCCTCACCTTCGACGAGCGCACCATCATCAAGCGCAACCTGGGCTTCTTCTCCACGGCGGACTCCCTGGTGGCCAACAACCTGGTGCTTGCCGTCTACCGCCACATCACCAACCCCGAATGCCGCCAATACCTGTTGCGCCAGGCGTTCGAAGAGGCCCTGCACACCCACGCCTATCAATATGTGGTGGAGAGCTTGGGGCTCGACGAGGGCGAGATCTTCAACATGTACCGCGAGGTGCCGGCGGTGGCACGCAAGGCCGAGTGGGCGCTGCCCTTCACTCAATACCTGGCGGACCCGCACTTCCACACCGGCACGCAGGAGAACGACCAGCGGCTGCTGCGCGAGCTCGTCGCCTTCTACGTGATCTTCGAGGGTATCTTCTTCTACGTCGGCTTCGTGCAGGTGCTGAGCATGGGCCGGCGCAACAAAATGACCGGCACCGCCGAGCAGTTCCAGTACATCCTGCGCGATGAGTCCATGCACATGAACTTCGGCATCGATGTCATCAACCAGATCAAGATCGAGAACCCGCACCTGTGGACCGAGGCGTTCAAGCAGGAGCTGGTGGCCATGATTCGCGACGCCGTCGCGCTGGAGTCCCAGTACGCCCACGACACCATGCCCCGGGGCGTGCTCGGCTTGAACGCGCCCATGTTCGAGGAATACCTCAAGTTCATCGCCAACCGCCGCTGCGCACAGATCGGCCTGCCGGAGCAATACCCGGGCGCCAGCAACCCCTTCCCGTGGATGTCCGAGGTGCTGGACCTCAAGAAGGAGAAGAACTTCTTCGAGACCCGCGTCACCGAGTACCAGACTGGCGGCGCCCTCAGTTGGGACTGATTGGGAGCGCCGGCTTCCAGCCGGCTCGCCGTCGACGCGGCTCGGCGCCGCGTCGACGGCGTCATGGCGCTCCTGACGACCGAATCGGGCGAGCATCGCAGGTCGGGCTGAGCGACGGCGAAGCCCGACGCAAACCGCGCGACACCCCGCACCGCCGAAGAGCCTCGCGCAGCGGCGCAACGGGCAACGCACCCGACGGCGGCGGCGCCGCGCGCTTGGCGCGATGCGGCGGCTGAACTGGCGCGCTCGCACGACCCGCGCGACTCCATCCCGACCTCGCAAATCACCGGGATCGCCGACGCCCGGCGCACCCAAGACCCTTTGCGGACCGGGAGAACTACGTTAAATTGAACGTACGTCAGTAGAGACGCACATCAAAGGGGATACGCATGAAGGCGATTCCAGGCGGCATCATCGCCCCCACGGACGTGATCGGCCGCGACCAACTCATCGCCCGACTGTGGTCGATCCTGGACGGACAGAGCCTGGTCCTCACCGCGGAGCGGCGCATGGGCAAGACAACGGTCATCCGCAAGATGACCGCCGAGCCAGTCGAGAGCCTGCGCGCCGTATACATGGACGTCGAGCGCGTCAACAGCCCGACGGAGCTGGTGGAGCGCACGGCGCAGGCCATCGGCGGCCACCTCGGAAGGTCGAATCAGGCACGGCGGTGGCTCGAGGATCTCTGGTCCGCGCTGGGCGGCACGGAATTTGCTGGCGTGCTCAAGCTGCCCGACGCCAAGGGCCTGCCCTGGAAGACCGCGCTGGAGCGGCTGCTCGGTGGGCTCGCGGCGCATGCAAACCCTCGGGTGGCCCTGATCTGGGATGAATTCCCCTGGGCCTTGCAGAAGATCGCCCGCGCCGAAAGGGAGGCCGTGGTCGTGGACTTGCTGGACACTCTGCGCGGTCTCCGCCAGATGCACCCGAGTCTGCGCCTGGTCTTTACGGGCTCCATTGGCTTGCATCACGTCCTCGTCGGCTTGCAGGACCGGGGCTGGGTGCATTCGCCGATCAACGACATGCGCGCGGTGGAGATCCCGCCGCTGGCCCCCCCGGATGCCGTGCACCTGGCATTGGAGCTGGTGCGGGGCGAGCGACTCGACGGCGCCGATGCGACGGCCGCGGCCGAGCTCATCGCCCGCGAGCTGGACGGCGTGCCCTACTACATCCAGCACGTGGCGGCCAAGCTCGCCGATGCCGGACAGGCAGCGTCGCCCGGGGCGGCATCGCGGATCATCCAAGACGCCCTGACCGACCCGGACGACCCCTGGCAGCTGGAGCACTACCGAAGCCGTCTCACGAGCTACTACGGACCGACGTCCGCCGCGGCGCGCGCACTGCTCGACCAACTGGCCACGCACGGACTGCTCACGCCGGGCGACCTGCACGAGGCGCTGAAGCTCGACTTCCAGCCCGACAACGACACCGCCCGCGCCCTGTGCGGCCCCGACCGCGAGCCGCTGCGCCGGCTGCTCAAGCTGATGCAGCGTGACCATTACCTGACCCAGGACGCGAGCGGCCGGCTCGGCTTCCGCTTCCCGCTCATCCGCCGCTGGTGGCGGCTCGACCTGGGCCTGGGGCCATTACCGCCGGCGGATGATCCGGTCCGCGCGGACTGAGCGATCCGATGACCGATGGCCATTCCACCTTCACCCCCAGCAACCCGGCAAAGCTGGAGGCCCTATTCGTTGCCCGCGAGCCGCTGGCCCGGAGCCTGATGGCGAGCATCCGCGACAGCGCCCTGAGCGGGAACAAGCACCAACGCCTCCTGGTCGGCCCGCGCGGCATCGGCAAGACCCACCTGGTCGCGCTGATCTACCACCGGGTGCGTGCGGATACGGAGCTCAGCGCGCGGCTGCGCATCGCCTGGTTGCCAGAGGACCCCTATGTGCCCGGCTACGCCCAGCTGCTGGCGCTGATCCTGCGCCGGCTGCGCGACGACGAGCCGGACCTGGACTGGCTCGGCGAGCGCCTGGAGGCCGTGCTCGACGTCACCGACACGAGCCGCCAGGAGGCCATGCTGGAAGGCCTTATCGCCGAGACCCTGCAAAATCCGGCCGCAGACCCCGCCGCGAATCCAGCCGCGCCCTCCCAAGGCGAGCGCACCCTGCTGCTGCTGGCGGAGAACCTGGACGATCTGCTCGCCGACCTGCGCCAGGACGGCCAGCGCAAGCTGCGCGCGCTGATCCAGAACACCGCTCGCTTAGCGATCCTCGCCACCACCACCAGCCTCACCGACCCGCTGACGGACAAGAAAGAGGCCTTCTACGGCTTCTTCCGCACCCAGCGGCTCGAGCCCTTCGGCGTCGAGGACGCCGCCGAGCTACTGGCCCGCCTCGCCGAGCACACCAGCGACAGCGCGCTGGCGGACCTGATCTGGAGCCCGCTCGGCCTCGCCCGCGTGCGCGCGGTGCACTACCTGGCCGGCGGCAACCCGCGTGTCTACGTGATCTTCCACGAGTTTCTGACGCGCGAGTCCCTGGACGAGCTGGTGCGGCCGTTTCTGAAGCTCATGGACGAGCTGACGCCTTACTACCAGGCGCGCATGGCCCGGCTCGCGCCCTTGCAGCGGGGCATCGTCGACACCTTGCGCCGGCTCAAGGTCGCGGTGCCGGTCAAGACCATCGCCCGGGAGGTCATGGTGAGCCCGCAGAGCGCATCGACCCAGCTCGGCAAGCTCGTGGAGCTGGGCTATGTGCTGCAAGCGGACAGCATCGGCCGCAACAACTACTACGAGCTGCGCGAGCCACTGATGCGCTTGTGCCTCGATGTCAAGGAGCAGCGCGGCGAGACCATCCCGCTGTTCATCGACTTCCTGCGCATCTGGTACTCCAGCAGCGAGTTGTCGGAGCTGGCGGGCAGCACCGCACACGGCGGGCTGGAGCGCTCTCACCTGCAAGCGGCCGTCGAGCGGGCAAGGTCGGAGCCGGACCCGCTGCGGGCGACCCTGGACCAGGCCTTCCTGAGCGCGGTGCAGGAGGGCGACTACCAGAGGGCCCTGGCGGAGATAGACTGCGCGCTGGAGCGGGACCCACACGACAAAACGTGCTGGGAGCGCAAGGCGGATTGCCTCGAGGCGCTGAACGCCCCGCCCGAGGACCAGCTCGCCTGCTGGCGCCGCGTGACCGAGATCGATCCCGAGGACAGCCTCGGCTGGAGCTGGCGGGGCTTCCTGCTCGACCAGCTCGGACGCTTCGACGAGGCACTGCGTGCCTCGGCCCGCGCGGTGGCGCTGAAGCCCGATGATCCAGCGCTGAACCGCGACCATGGCTGGAATCTTAAGCGTGCGGGGCGGAATGCGGAGGCAAGGCAGTATTTGGAGCGCGCCATGGAGCTGATCGGCGAGCCCGCAAGCGCGGCGGACTGGGAAGAGCGGGGCGACGACCTCCAGGTGATCCAGGGGCTCGATGACGCGGTACGTGCCTACGGCAAGGCGCTGGCACTGGAACCGCGCCGCATGGACGCCTGGCGCCGCCTGCTCGGCGCCTTGCAGGAGCAAGGACGATCTCGGACGTGCCAGCGCGTCACCGATGCCTTCGCCACGCTCATGCCCGAGTCGGCGCTGGGCCAGGCCTACCGCGGCTTTGCGCGCCACAGCGTTGGCGATTTGGACACCGCGCTTAGGGCCTATGATCGTGCGCTTGAGCTCGATCCCGAGTTGGATCAGCACGGCACGCCGCTGACGCTGGAAAAGGCGGCGGCCTTGACGTCGTCCGGCCGCCCCGGCGAGGCGCTGGCGCTATTGTCACAGCCGCAACCCGGCTACAAGGCGAGCGATACTTTCAAGGTCGCACTGGAGCACGCCGAGGCCCTGCTGTGGCTCGACCGGTGGGACGACGGCCGCGTCGCGCTCGATGGGCTTCTGGCCAAGACCCGCCCACCGGTTTGGTCGGGCGAAGACCTCGGCAATGTCCGCTGGCTGCCGGCGCGCACCCAGCGCCCCCAGGTCTGGCGGCGTCATATCGCCCTCTGGCTCGAGCTGTTCGGCAAGCACGGCCTGCTCACCGAACTGGGCGAGGCGCTGGTCCGGAGCCTGCGAACCCTCGCCATCGACTGGTTGCCGCAACAAAGCACCCAAGCCTGGCTCGATACCTGGCGGGCGCTGGCCGGGGACATCCCGCAGTTGCAGCTGCCGCTGCGGCTGCTCGCGGCCGGCATCGCGTACCAGGCAGCGCAGCGCCCGGAGGTGCTGCTGAACCTGCCGCGGGAGGAGCGCGGGCTGCTGGAGCCCTGGCTCGCCAACCTGCTCCGCACCGGGCCGGACGCGCTCGACCGTGAGCTGGATACGCTGCTGGCCGACGTGGAGCGCAAGCTCGCCGAGGCGGCGGAAGCCGGGCGGCAGCGGGCGTTCTGGATCGCCGAGCCGCCCAGCCCCAACCAGATCGACCTCGACGCGGTGCTTGCGCGCTACAGCGACGCGCCCGAGCCGCACCCGGCGCACCTGCTCCCCGACGCCTGGCAGCGGCTCGACGGCCACACCGCCCGAACCCTCGTCGGCCGGATGATCCGCGCGCTGCCCGACGCGGCCCGGGCGCTCGCCCGCTCGGAAGGGCTGCCGGCACCGATGGCGCGGCCGGGCCCGGACGTGCTGCTGATCGAGCGCCGCCCCCTGTCCTTCAGCGACCTGGACCTGATCCAGGTGCATCTCGCCGGCGCTGGCCAAGCGGCTGCGCTGGACCTGCTGGCGGGCGACGCCGGCCTGGTGCTGCTCGACGGCAATAGCGCGACCCCATACGCGCTGGTCGCGGACGGGCGCATCCGGCTCGATACCGACGTGGCCCGCGCGGACTACACGCGCTGGTTCTGCGCATCCCTGCGCGCCGAGGGCGGGCGCTTCGAGATCATCGACGCCGGTGCTTGGCTCGATGCCGCGGCGGAACCGACGGTCGCGGTCGCTGCGGATTCCGTTCCGCTAACCCCCTGGCGCCATCTGGAAACCGACGACGCGGGCCGTCCCGTCTACGCGGCCACGATCAGCCACGCCGGCAAGGTGTACGTCGCCAAGCTCCGGCTCGACCCCGGCAACGGCTCTGTCGAGATGCTCGCAGAGCAGCCGGCCGACACGACCTCGCCGCTGCCGCGCGAGCGCATCGACGGGCCGTTGCGATTTCTGGTCTAGCCGGGCGCTGTGGGGCGAGGTCGCTGGGATGTGCCGTTGTCGGCGTGTTGCGCCGCGTGGATTGTTGATCCGTGTCGCCCTGGATCGCGTCCGATCGCGATCGGTATCGGCACCACCGCATCCGCGACCGCGCCCTTGCCCGATCTTGCCGCAGCACGCGCGAAGCACGAGCCAACACCCAACCCTGCAACGCAACCCGGAGCCACCATGCCGCAGACCCCAGCCACCGGCGCCACCCAGGCCCACTTCGTGTTCGACAGCGAGGAGCTGCACGGTCTCGCCGGCGAGTCGCAGCTCCGCCGCGCCTGGCGCCATGCGCAGGATAAGCGCGTGGTGCAGGTGCAGTTCGCCGACGGCGAGCTGCACGCCGAGGTGGAGGATGAGGACTCCGAAGAGCAGCTTGCGCTGAGCCTGGGCTACGACGCCGACGGCAACCTCTGGTCCGCCTGCGACTGCGCCAACCATGGCGATGGCGCCGACACCGACGGCGGCCTGTGCGTCCACGCCCTGGCCGCGCTCCTCGCCTTCGGCACCGCCGAGCCGCCCGACGCCAAGCTGGGCGACGCCGTCGCCGCCGCCATCGACGAGCGGGTCAAGCGCGGCCGCGCCGAGGTGCGCGTCGAGCCCGTCGGCGGTAATCACGACGATGCCCCCTGGTTCGGCACCTGGTTCGGCACCTGGCGGGCGCGCTCCATCGGCACCGGCGCGAGCCCGATCCAGACCACCTGGCAGGTGCAGATCCGCTCGCTGACCGAGCGCGCCAACCACTGCACCTGCCCGGACTTCGCCACCAATCAGCTCGGCACGTGCAAGCACATCGAGGCGGTGCTGCACCGCATCGGCAAGCGCAAGGACTACAAAGCGATCCGCAACCAGCCGGCGCCGCGGCCCTACGTCTACCTGGACTGGCAGCGCGACGACGCCCCGCGCATCCGGCTGCACCGGGCCGCCGAGATGGCCGCCCACCTGCTGCCGGTGCTGGAGGACTGGTTCGATGCCGACGGCGCCTTCCGCGGCCGGCTGCCGGATGAATTTCTCGCCTTCGCCGAGCAGCACGGCGGCGACGAGCTGCTGATCGGCGACGACGCCCTTGCCTACGCCCGGCGGCTCGCCGACGACGCCGCCCGCGAGCTGCGCGCCCGCGACATCGGCAGCCGCATCCATGACAGCGGCGGCCGCCTGCCCGAGATCCGCGCCCGGCTCTACCCGTACCAGGTGGACGGCGTCGCCTTTCTCGCCGGCCGCGGCCGCGCACTGCTGGCCGACGACATGGGCCTCGGCAAGACCCTCCAGGCCATCGCCGCCGCCTACTGGCTGCACCGCAACGACAACGTGGAGCGTGTGCTCATCGTCTGCCCCGCGTCGCTCAGGTTCCAGTGGGCGCGGGAGATCGAGCGCTTCACCGGCGCCAAGGCGCACCAGGTGCAGGGGCCGGCCGAGGCGCGCGCGGTGCAGTACCGCAAAGGCAGCGGCTTCTACGTCATCAACTACGAGCTGGTGCTGCGAGACTTGAGCGTCATCAACGAGACCCTGGCGCCGGACCTGCTGATCCTCGATGAGGCCCAACGCATCAAGAACTGGCGCACCAAGATCGCCACCGCCATCAAGCGCATCCCATCGCGCTACGCCTTCGTGCTCAGCGGCACGCCGCTGGAGAACCGCCTGGAGGACCTCTACAGCCTGATGCAGGTGGTGGACCCGCGGGTGCTGGGGCCGCTGTGGCGGTATCTGGTGGACTTCCACATCACCGACGAGCGCGGCAAGGTGCTCGGCTACCGCAACCTCTCCGAGCTGCGACGGCGCATGCAGCCCGTCATGCTGCGCCGCGACCGCGCCCTGGTGCGCGACCAGCTGCCGGACCGCATCGAGCAGCGCCGCGATGTGCCGCTGTCGCCGAAGCAGGCGGAGATTCACGACGAGGCCATCAACACCGCCGCGCGCCTGGCGCAGATCCTCAAGCGTCGGCCGCTGACGCCGTCCGAGCAGAACCGCATGATGGCCGCGCTCCAGCGCGCGCGCATGGCCTGCAACGCCGCCGGCCTGGTGGACAAGGAAACCAAGGGCTCGCCGAAGCTCGACGAGCTGGCCAGCATCCTGGAGGAAGGCTGTCAGCTCGCCGGACTCAAGGCCGTGGTCTTCTCGCAGTGGGCGCAGATGGGCGAGATGGTGGAAGAGCTCGTCCGGCGCATGGGTCTCGGCTGCGTGCGCCTGCACGGCGGCGTGCCCAGCGCGAGGCGCGGCGCGCTGATGGATCGCTTCCACGACGACGACGCCTGCCAGGTGTTCATCTCCACCGACGCCGGCGGCACCGGGCTCAACCTGCAATGCGCGTCGCTGCTGGTGAACCTGGACATCCCATGGAACCCGGCCGTACTGGACCAGCGCGTCGCCCGCGTGCACCGGCTCGGCCAGCGCAACAAGGTCCAGGTGGTCCACCTGGTGGCCGCCGACGCCTACGAGGACCACGTGCTGGGCCTGGTGCAAGGCAAGCGCGACCTGTTCGACAACGTCGTCGACACCGACGCCACCGAGGATGTCGTGGGCATGTCCAAGCGGCTGGCCGAGGTGCTGGCCGAGGACTTGGCAGGCGCCGCCGAGCCGACGCAATTGCCGCCCGCCGTCGCGGCCGAGGCCGCCGCCGAGCTGGCACCCACCGAGCCCGAGGCGGCGGGCATGCCGGCAGGCACCGAAGCCGCCACGGCGCCCGCCGACACGGCGGTCGCCGGCACCGGTCTCGGCGACGAGGTCCGCCGCTGCATCGAGGTCCTGCAGCACGAGCTCGGCCCCCGCATCGACCGCATCCTCGGCGCCCGGGGCGGCCTGCTGGTGGTGCTCGATCAAGTGGACGACGCCGACGACGCCCGCGCCGCGGTCATCTCCGAGCAAGTCCCCATCGCGCTCATCGACCGCCGCACGCTGCGCGGTCTACAGCGCCTGGGCGCCGCCTCCCCCGCCGCCGACGCCGAGGCGCTCTATCAGGCCCCAACCGAACCGCCGGCCGCGGCGCCATCGGAGCCCCCGCTGCTACGCCGTGCCCGCCAGAAGCTCGAGGCCGCCGAGGTGCTGCTGCGCCAGAACTGCCCCGCCCCCGCCGCCGAGCTGCTGCTCGGCGCCCTACTCAACGCCGCCGCGCTGTGCTGCGGGCAGGACCAGCCGCCCGAGCCCCACAAGGCCGCCGTCTGGCTCTACGCCGAGGCCCTGCCCGGCGGCCGTCTCCAGTCCGACGACGCGACACTGATCATGCGCGCCCAGAGCCTGGCACAGGCCAGCGACGACATCCCGCCCGAGCTACTCGCGGCGCTGGCGGCGGACGTGGCGACATTCGTGTCCGGAAGCGACATTGGCACTTGAAGCGCGCGTCAACCGCCGACACGCCGAAGCCATTGCAGGCACCGCGTCAGCGAAACTTGCCATGCCATTTGAAACCTGCGGCCAGCGCCCACGCGGCACCCTGATCTGGCGCCGCCCAAGCAGCCTCGGCCAGATTCTGAATATCGCTAAATAACTGCGCGACGAACAAGGCATGAACAAGCTCCAGGCGATTGAGCGAGCCTTCTCAGCCCTAATGATGGGTGAGTCATCAGATGCCGGGAAGATCATTATGGCCGGCTATCCCTTTTCGCCAATCGAGAGAAGCGCACGCAGATACACGCTTGCTCAAAGCATGGCGACCTTCCTGCGAGACGGCTTTATTGATAGATACTCAGGTGAAAGACTGCTCTATCCAGGCGCGCTACGCATTTTGAGTCTTGAATTGCCAAATGACTTTCCATACCATCCCCATTGGAAGACATCAGAAACACATATCGCCTACTGGCATTTCCACCCGACGGTAGATCATGTAATTCCGATTGCTCGCGGCGGCACAGACGCGAGACGCAATCTCGTGACAACTTCACAATTGAGAAACTCGACCAAGGCACATTGGACCCTTGAGGAGCTCGGATGGAAACTTCACCCACCAGGCCAACTCGATTCATGGCTTTGCTCACGTGCCTGACCGGGACCATGATCAAGGGCTGCGCTCAAATCACCTGCATTGTCCTCACGAGCCTGGCACTGCCCGCCGCCGCGATGGACTTCAGCGCCCAAGGCAACGATTCCAAGACGCTGACCGCGGTGTCGGCCACCGGGAACGTCGTCTGGGACGACGCCGAGCGCCTCGACCGCTATCTCTCCCGGGTCGGGCGCAGGCGCAACACCGCGGTCTATTTCGACAGCCCCGGCGGCAGTCTCGGCGGTGGTATTCGACTTGGAGAATACCTCAGGCGCAATCGCATCAAGGCCGTTGTGGAAGGCGGCGGGATGTGCGCCAGCGCCTGCGCATTGGCGTTCCTGGGCGGCACCGACCGCACCGGCGCGCGCTGGATGTCCAGCACGACCACCAGCCGGCTGGGTTTCCACGCCTTCAGGAACGGCGATGGCTCGCGCTTGGATGATACCGACCGCACGCAACAGATCGTCGGCGAGATGCTGGAATACGGCCACACCGTGAACGCACCCATGGAGATCTTCGTGCGCACCTTCCAGACGGCCTCCGACGACATGTATTGGTTCTCGACCGCGGAATGCTTGAGCCTGGGCATCAAGGTGTGGGATATGGAGCGGGGCTGCTTCGTTGGTTCCGCCAAGTGCGCCGGCGCATCCCCGGCGAGCGGCCCGGGCAGACCCGAGCCGCGGTCGGCCGCCCGCTTCGTCGAGCGCTACTATTCGCTGTTGAAGCACGTGCCCTATGCGCAGACCTGGGCCATGCTCTCGCCCGAGATGCGTCGCCGGGTTGGGTTCGACAGCTATGTGGGCTGGTGGGACGGAAAGGTGGACCGAGTCACCGCGTCGGAGATTCGCGCCTTGAGCGACGAGCGCGTGCAGGCTCGCTTATCCTATCGAATGAAGAGCGGCAAGCACGCTTGCAGCGTCGATACCTTCGAGCTGGGCCGCGCCGGGCGGTCCTGGCAGTTTCTCAGCCAGAGCTCGCGCGGCTGCCCTTGATTCCAGGGCCCTGCTCGCTCGGCCGCGATCCTGGCCAAGGATCAGCAGGGCGGTCGCATGCGCGGTTTCCGACGTTTTCTTGATCAGGCATCATTGCGCTCAGGGACATACAGCCAAACGGGAGATGATCGTGAGACCTCATGGAGCGTGATCCGGAGCGCCCGCGGCAGGCGATGATGTGGCCGTGACCACGGACCATTGCGCCGATGCCGCGAGCGCGCGCATCGCGGAGCTGGAGGCGCGCGTTGCGGAGCTCGAGCGCGAGCGTGATGAACTGCGGGCTCTGCACGAGAGCGCACGTCATGAACCTCTGCCGGTCCGGCCCGGGGCGGCCGAGCCGACCCGCGGCGAGGGCGAGGCCACGCTCGCGAACGCCGGCTGCCGTATCGGCGCCGGCGTCCGGGACATCGATCTGGTCACCGGCCGCTCCATCTGGTCGGACTCCTATTACGAGCTGTACGGCCTGCCCCGCAGCGTACAACCCTCTCAGGCGAGCCGGCTTGCGAGCATTCATCCGGACGACCGCGCCCGCGTCATGGCGGAGTACCGAGGGGCGCTGAAGACGCACGGCTTGCAGCACATCGAGTTCGGCAAGCGCGTGCGGGAAATGTTGCCCCAGCTCGCCGACACCATGGAGCCGGAGCTGCGCGAGGCCCTAGAGACGGGTCGCCCCCTCTACAACAAGGAGGCCGTCGGCGAGACGCCCTCCAGGCCCGGAGTCGAGCGCAGCTGGCTGCACCATTCGCTGCCGGTGCGCAACGCCGCTGGCCAGGTGACCGGCATCAGCATCGTCGTCGAAGAAACCACCAAGCGCCGGCAGGCCGAGCTGGCCTTGCGCGAGGCGGCCCGTCGCAAGGATGAGTTTCTCGCCACGTTGGCGCATGAGCTGCGCAACCCGCTCGCCCCCCCTGCGCAACGGCCTCGAACTGCTCGCGCAGGGCGGCCAGCAGCTTCCGTGGGCGGCGGATACCATCGCCAAGATGCAACGCCAGCTCGCGCAGTTGGTGCGCCTGGTGGATGATCTGCTCGATCTGAACCGCATCGACCACGGGCGTATCCTGCTTCGCCGCGAGCGCGTGGCCGTCGCGGACGTGCTCGAACAAGCCATCGAGACCACCCGATCGTTGATCGACAGCCGCGGCCACCGGCTCACATTGGACCTGCCCGCCGCGACACTGGCGCTCGACGCGGACCCGGTGCGGCTTGGCCAGGTCTTTGCCAATCTGCTGAGCAATGCGGCCAAGTACACCGAGCCGGGCGGGTCCATCGCGGTCCAGGTCACCCGTGCAGGCGGGGACTGTATCGTGCAAGTCAAAGACGATGGCGTCGGCATTCCGCAGGCGCTACTGCCCCGGGGCGACTGATTGGAGTCCACCGGTGGGCGGAACGACGACTCATCCTCCATCGCGGCTTCGCGCCAAGCGCCGATTGGGCTCTGCCCGTTGCGCAACGGTTATCGGCAAGGCTTCTCCCGCCATGGCCTAACGGCATTCGCGAAGGCTGGTCCGTGACGGCAGGCCGGCCTCGGTGACCGCGAGCCGCCCCGCACGTGGGTAGGTCAGGACGCCCCTTGCCGGTATGCGAGTCTCGAGGCTCGGATCGTCGGCCAGCACGCCCTCCCCGAGCCAGGCCCGTTCAGGTTCAGGCAGACGCTTGGCGACGATTGGCCAGAGGGGCACTGAGCGCCTGGGACGCGTGCGGCGTCGCTCCATGCGACTGCCGCCGGTACAGCAACAGGAAGCGATCGAGCATCGCATCGACCTGCTCGGGCACTTCCATGGCCAGGAAATGCCCGGAACCGGTGGCCTTCGCGGTGATCAGTTGCGGGCAGAGCCGCGCGAAGCGCTCAAGGTCAACCAACGGCCGGGACGCCTCGACGTAGAGCACCGGCACCCGGCATGCGCTGGCGCAGATCCGCGCCCGCGTCTGCTCCCACGCCATGACGCCGTCGCAGGCCGCGGCCAACACGTGCTGTGGCGTTGCCAGGAATCGTGCCTCCACCTGTGCGCGGCAGCGGTCGGTCGGCTGGCAGGCTTCGGCGATGATGCGCCGCCCCCAGTCCTGCCAGTCGGGACCGTGCAAGCCGTCGCAACAGGCAGTCAACCGCTCCGTTTCCTCTGGAGTGAGCAGCAGCGAGGAGTCGAGCAGCACGACCGCTGCCGCTAGCTCGGGCCGGCGCGCGGCGATCTCCAGCGCCGTATTGCCGCCGAGGCCCTGGCCGACGATGACGGGCCGGTGCAATTCGAGGGTGTCGCAGAGCCAGGCGATGTCGTCCGCGAAGACCTCGATCGGGTAGGTTTGGCGGGGCGCGTCGCTCGCGCCGTGACCGCGGAGCTCGACGATCAGCACGCGTTCGCGGTCGCAGTAATGGGCCAATTGCGCCGCGAAGTGACTGGCATCCCCGCCGAGTCCGTGCACGAAGACCAGATCGGGCGTGCCCGT
Organism: Thiohalocapsa sp.; assembly: GCF_022340605.1. Classification (GTDB taxonomy): domain Bacteria; phylum Pseudomonadota; class Gammaproteobacteria; order Chromatiales; family Chromatiaceae; genus Thiohalocapsa. The sequence continues at coordinate 47,039 of NZ_JAJDNQ010000080.1, read as the reverse complement.
GCCGGCCAGCTCGAATGACAGGTGAACGCCGTCTCGCACCAGTTTCATGGTGGCTCTCCGCATGTCGCCGAGGGGGTTTCTTTGACGCGCGAAGTCGAGCTTCGCGAGCCGTGATCAGAGGCCGTGGGGTAAGCCGGGGACGCGCTATGATCCCACTGGCTTCAGCTTCCGATCATGGCCGTGTATGGCCCCGGCGAGCAACGGATTTTGCGGCACACTGGCGGGAAGATAGAGTCACTTGGCGGCGGGGATGCCATTTCCACCGGCGCTAGAGCGATCGCGGCGAGGACGCCGCTCCCACGACGCTGGAGCGATCGCGGCGGGGACGCCGCTCCCACGTCGCTGGGGTGATCGCGGCGGGGACGCCGCTCCCACGGCGCTAGAGCGATCGCGGCGAGGACGCCGCTCCCACGGGCGCCCTCGTGGAGAGATGGTTGCCAGTGCGCTTGCGCCTGATTCCCGCCACCACTGGCTGCAGGCGCTTCGGGATCGGGATCGATTGCGATCCCGAGCTCGCGCCGGCCGCTAGTGCCCCGTTTCAGCCAATTTCGCACGGCGCCAACCCGGGTGGGGGCCCGAGCCGAGGAATCTGGTCGAAGTCTCTGCTCGTGGTCGTGGTCGTAGTTGTGGTCGTGGTCGTGGTCGTGGTCGTGGTCGTGGTCGTGATCGGGTACTCGACAACGACAACGACAACGACAGCGAAGTTACGAGAAACGCTGCACGAGTGATCAGTGGCACTTCAGCGCAGTTGTGCGAGTGCACTCATGCGGAAGTATCGAGGCCACGCTCAAGGCCGCCCGTGGTGCTGATCCGTGTCGACCTGGAGGCCGACACGCCGGCCGACACGCCGGCCGACACTATGGCCGCGGGTCGCGATGGCCGGAGTGTCGCCCTCCAGGGCGACACTCGCTCGCGCCGGACAGCGAACGGTATCGACAATTCCAAGGCCGTGCACTAGTTGCTCTCCGCCACGGATGACCGCGCGGGTGCTTGACCACCCTCCTGCCGAGTGCGCAGGAATTCCTCGGCCGGGAAGCCCTTTTCGGCGAACTCCGCGATCCATGCCTGCACCTTGGCCTCTTCCGGGCACGGATCACGGCTCAGGACCCAGCCGCGCTTGCGCGTGGGTTGGCCCACCAGCGCGTAGTCGTAGTCGGCGCCGACACCGATGATCCAGTAGTCGTCCCAGAGGACGTGCACGCCGTAGAGGGTGCGGAAGCTGATCTCCAACCGCGCGTTGCTGCCCCGGTCCACCACTCGCGCGACGCCCTTGGCAGTGCCGGTACCGCCATCTTGGTGGGTGCAGCGGTTGGTGACATAGACCATGCCGTCGTCACCCAGGACATAGTCGGCGTGCGCGTCCTTGACGCAGCGGCGCTGGGTGAAATAGGGCAGGCGGGCGATCTCGTACCACCGCCCCATGTAGCGGCGCAGGTCCACGAAGGCCGCGGTGGCGGGCGCCATCAGGTGTACCTTGGGCTTGCGCAGCCGGGTGCTGACGATGACCTGCGCCTCGCCCTCATCGTCGGCGGCGCGCTTGTCCGCGGGAGCAGAATAGATCTCCTCGGCCCAGTCGTCACGCCCGCCGGCACCGGTGCGCCGGCGCCGGCGAGTGCCGGGCTTGGCGCCGGCGGTGCGCCGGCCACGCGATGGCGATTGCTCCGGCCCTTGGCCGAATCCGTCGTCTTTCATTGGCTTGATCGGTCTCGTTGGCGCCAGCGGGCAAGACGGGGACGCGAGCAGACCGCGCGCGGCCGCTGCGGGTATCCGCTGTCCGCAGGCGCGGAACACGGGGCCGCGCGGGTGTGGATGCACGGCCGGAGAAACCGTCCATTCTACGGTGCACGGGTGGTCCGCAGCCATGCCCGCGGCAGGGTCTTGGTCCGTCGGGGGCCGCATGGCGGACCGCCCATGCACGGTTGGGCTATACTGAGCGGCTAATTTCGTGGCTCCTGCCGCGCCGCGAGCGCCGCCCCGGAAGCGCACGGCAACCGGCACGGCAACCGGGCCGCACACGCGAGTCCCCCGTCAGCACGCGCCCCACCGAGGCGTTGTCCACATGCGCCCAGAGACCGACGACCTTCGCATTCGCGAAATCAAGCAGGTGATCCCGCCGAAGGACCTGCACCGCGAGTTCCCCATTACCGACACTGCCGCGGAGACGGTGTTCCACGCCCGCAGCGAGATCCAGCGCATCCTGCACGGTGACGACGACCGCCTGCTGGTGGTGGTGGGTCCTTGCTCGGTGCACGACCCTGCGGCGGCGTTGGACTACGCGCGCCGCCTGGTGGAGGTGCGCGAGCGCCTCGCCGAGCACCTGATGATCGTGATGCGGGTCTACTTCGAGAAGCCGCGCACCACCGTGGGCTGGAAGGGGCTCATCAACGACCCGAACCTCGACGGGAGCTTCGAGATCAACAAGGGCCTGGGGCTCGCACGCAAGCTGCTGCTGGACCTGAACGAAATGGGCGTGCCCGCCGGCACCGAGTTCCTGGACCTCATCAGCCCCCAGTACATCGCCGACCTGGTGAGCTGGGGCGCGGTCGGCGCCCGCACCACGGAAAGCCAGGGCCATCGCGAGCTGGCCTCCGGCCTGTCCTGCCCAGTGGGCTTCAAGAACGCCACCGACGGCAGCGTCAAGGTGGCCATCGACGCCATTCACGCCGCGGCGCGGCCGCATGTGTTCATGTCGCTCACCAAGGATGGCCAGTCGGCCATCTTCAGCACCCGCGGCAACCTCGACACCCACATCATCCTGCGCGGCGGCAGCCGGCCCAACTACGACACCGAGAGCGTGAACATCGCGGCCGAGGCCATCGAGCAGGCGGAGCTGAGGCCGAAGATCATGATCGACTTCAGCCACGCCAACAGCCGCAAACGGCACGAAAAGCAGATCTGGGTCTGCGAGGACGTGGCCGGACAGATTGCCCGCGGCGACCGCCGTATCATCGGCGCGATGATCGAGAGCCACCTGGTGGCCGGCCGGCAGGAGCTCACCGAGGGGGTCGCGCTGCGCTACGGCCAGAGCGTCACCGACGCCTGCATCGGCTGGGACGACACCGTGCCGATGCTCCAGGAACTGGCCGAGGCCGCGGCCCAGCGGCGCGAGGCGAAGCGCCCGCGCTAAAGGCGCAGGATTCGCCACTCCGTCACAACGCGGGAGGCCTCCCGATGTCAAACTCGAATCAGATAAGACAACGAGCGGGCAGCTTAGCCCGTCGGCATTGGGCGCACCTATGTGGAAGCTATCAGGCTGGGTGGACGGCCGGGAGTCGTTCGCCAGCGTCTCGGAAATGGTGAAAGACCGCAAGTGGCGGGCGACTGGGCACATCGCCGGCCGCGAGTCCTATGCGGAGATCAGCCGCATCACCCAAAAGCAGTGGCAGCTCACCGGCAGCGTCGGGGGGTTCGATTCGCACGCCACCATCACCCGTACCGGCAAGGGCGAGTGGCGCATCTGGGGCCGGTTCTGCGGCCATGAGTCCATCCTCGGACTCACTACCATCTGCGACGGACAGTACCAGCTCACCGACCAGGCGGGCACCGGGCGCACCAACATGACGGTTCGCCGGCAGTAACGCCGATCGATGCCGATCGATGCCGATCGATTGTGTGGGCGCCGCGTTCAGCCGCCGGTGCGCAGCCGGTCGATGTACGACTGCAACGGGTCGATCACCGGCTTCAGCTTGCGCCGCATCAAACTGCCGAGGGTGGTCGGATCGCTCAGCACCGGCCGGATCATGCCGTAGCCGGCGGCGGACAGGATGCGCATGGCGAGGATGTCGTCCCGCGCCCCCGGATAGGCCGCCAATACCTCGCGCACCGCCGCGTGGGTCTGGCCCTCGGTGACGAAGCGCTCTGCCTCCGCCTGCACCGCCGCCAGCGCCAGCTTGGGGTCTCCGTCCGGGCGCAGCGCCGCGCAGTAGTCCCGCAGGCAATCGAAGGCAGCCGTGACGACATCCTGGTTCGGCGGCTTGTCCAGCACCCCGCCAACCGTCTTGAGATAGCGCTGGCCCTGGCCCGAAGCGACCCGCAGCAGTTGCCGCGCCACCGGGTTGCCGGCGGCGCGGAGCGGCTCCAGCGCCGCGGCGAGTGCCTCGGCATCGGCGCGCGCCGGTAGGGGCTCCGGCAGCGCGTCCGGCAGGGCCTGTAGGAAGCCCACCAGATAGGCCTGCTTGCGGCTGGACTTGGCCCAGAGGTCCGCCACCGTAGCCGGCTCCAGCAGGCCCGGCTTCAGGATCACCCGCACCGAGTCGGTCTGGCTGTCGGTCTCGGTCTCGAAGGGCAGGTAGTCCAGCACGTAAGCGGCGAGCTCGGCGCCTAGGCTGCAGGCGACGATGTTCGGATTCTCGAGCATGCGCCGGGCGTTGTCGGCGTCCTCCATGGCCCACCAGGCGCGCCGCGCCAGTTCCTCCGTGAGACCCGGTGAGCCCACTGCGGCCACCACCGCCTCCGGCTCGCCGAGCATCAGGAGCTGTTCCAGGCTCTCGTCTCGCATCTGCCCCATGCGGGTCCAGCGCTTGAGATAGATCGGATAGCCGCCGGGGGAGCCCAGGATGTGGCCGGAAATCAGCTCCTTCACCGCCCGCAGGTATTGCTCCGGGCGGCCGGCGGGCTTCAGCTCCACCTTCGCTTCGCCCTTGTCCGACAGCCCATAGACGATGAGCTTGGACTCATCGATGCGAATCGCCTTCGGCTTGTTGGCGAGCAGCACGTTGAGTCGGAAAGTGTCTTCGCTGGCCAGTTCCATGACGAATGAGGGGCTAGGGGCTAGTGCAGCGTTTCTCCCAATCTTGCTTTCGTTGTCGTTGTCGTTGTCGTTGTCGAGCATCCGACCACGACCACGACCACGACCACGACCACGAGCAGAGACTTCGACCAGGTTCCTCGGCTCCGGCCCCACCCGGGTTGGCGCCCTGCAAAATTGGCTGAAACGGGGTACTACCAGCTAACCCCAAGACCCTTATTGAGATGGGGGCTTGTAGTGCAGATCTTTCGGATTCAGAAAGATGAAGTGCATCTTGCCGGGCTCCACCTCGGCATAATCCATGGTGGCCTGGTCCAGGAGGGGGACGTCCTCCGGCGCCATCACGAGGTCGACTCCCTCGCTCTGGAAACGGATATCGTCCTCCTGAACGGCGTCTTCGAAGCCCATACGGTATTCGATGGCGCCGTCTGGCTTCTGCGCGGCGGCCAGGCGCAGGGACAAGCCTTCCGCATTGCCCTCCTTCGCCGCCTTCAGAACTTGCTCGGCCGCAGCCGGGGTCAGTTTGAACATGTCTCACTTCCCAATGCTGTCTGCTCCGCCGGCGAGGGCCGCGCCGGCATGGGTGTCAGAAAATCATAGCGTGCCTGCGGGTGGTGCGTCGCCCCCAGGTCCGCCCGCGGCGACGGGCAGCGACTTCAGGCCAGTGCGCGGACGTGGGCGAGGAAGCGCTCGGTCCAGGCAACACCGCCCACGTCGCGCAGGTGCGCGTAGTTGGCGAGCAGGTTGTGCTGCACGATGCCGTCGTGCCGCCCGTCGATGCCCTGGCCGCGCAGCACCTCGTACGCGTAGACCCAGTCCGGGTCCGGTTTCACCACCGCGGAGTGGTGGAACTCATGCGCCCGGATTTCCTGCCCCGCCGCCTGATCGCCCCGACGTGGCCAGGGGAACGCCTCGGTCTCCGCCAGCCGCACGTAGCCGCGCCCCTGGGGACGGTCGTGCATCGCCACCTCCGCGTGCAGCACACCGCACATGTGGCTCGCGTGTCCATGCCAGTGCAAGCGCTCCGCGAGGTACATGAGCCCGCCGCACTCGGCGTAGACGGGGCCGCCGGCGCGAATGAAGTCGGCCACGGCCGCACGCATGCCGGTATTCGCTTCCAACTCCCGCATGCGCATCTCCGGGAAGCCGCCGCCGATGAAGAGCGCGTCCACGTCTGGCAAATCGGTGTCCGCCACTGGGCTGAAGGGGATGAGTTCGGCACCGCCTCGGGCCAGGGCGGCGAGATCGTCGGGATAGTAGAAGCCGAACGCGTCATCGCGGGCGATACCGATGCGCACCGGGGCGCCGCCACCGTCCGGGTGGAACGCGCGGAGGGACGGCTGGATGGATGGGGAGGGCGCCGTTGCGGCGATGCGCTCCACCGCCTCCAGGTCCACGTGCGCCGCCACCAGGTTGGTGATGCGCTCGACAGTCGCCTCGGCGCCATCGGCCTCGTTGCTTGGCATCAGCCCCAGGTGGCGCTCCTCGATGCCAAACCCGGCCAGGCGCGGCACGCAGCCGAGCACAGGCAGGTCCGTATAGTGCTCGACGACGCGGCGCAGATTGGTCGCATGGCGCTCGCCGCCGACCTTGTTGAGGATGACGCCGGCAATGTGCAGCGCCGGATCGAAGGCAAGGTAACCGAGCAGCAGCGGCGCGATGCCGCGCGTCATGCCCTGAGTGTCCACCACCAGCACGACGGGCGCGCCGAGCAGCTTGGCCATCTCGGCATTGCTCTGCGCGCCCAGCACGTCGACACTGTCGAAGAGCCCGACGTTGCCCTCGATGAAGCCCAGGTCCGCGTCCCGCAGCGCGCGGGCGAAATCGGCCTGGATCTCTCCCGCCGGCGTCGTGTGATAGTCCAGGTTGAGACAGGCACGGCCTGCCGCCTGGGTGAGCCACAGCGGGTCGATGTAATCCGGCCCCTTCTTGAACGGCTGCACCCGGTGGCCGCGCCGCCGCAGCGCGCGAGTGAGCCCGATGCTGAGCGTCGTCTTGCCGGACGACTTGCGGGCTGCGGAAAGATAGATGTGTGGCATGTCACGCGCCGAGTGCGCTCAGCCGGTGCGCGTGCGGGTGCGGCAGGCGCCACCCGTGACATGGCTCAGCGCCCGCTGCTGCGGGCGCCGCGGCCACGGCTCCGGGCGAGCGGATGCGATCGCGGCTCAGACCGCCGCCTCCGCCAGACCGTCCATATCCTTGTCGGACAGCGACTCCGGCAGAAACTGCAGCACCCGGATGCCCACCGACACGATCAGCATCGCCACGGCAACGCCGCCAACACCCAGCAGCAACTCGGGAAGGCTCGGCGTGTAGGGCGCCACGGCGCCGCCGACGTCGCCCGGCGCGCCGAACTCCAGCACGGTCTTGCCCGGGAATATCTCCAGCGGGAAGGCCTGGCTGCCGATGATGACCACGTACATCGCCGACAAGCCACCGACGATGACCAACGCGCAAGCGGCCAGGATCCAGTTCGGGTCCTTGCTGAGACGCGGGTGATAGATGATGCCCAGCGGCGCCACGCTCCCCACCAGCACCCAGCCGATCCAGAACAGGAAAGTGTAGATGCCGCCATGCAGCAGCAGGAAGCTCTCGAAATCCGCGTCCTTCGCGCCATACAGGTTGGTGAGGTGGTAGATGAGCGTGAAATACAGGATCGAGGAGACGAAGAGTCCGAGCAGGTCCTTCAGCCGCTTCAGGATCTTCGGGCCGATGGGCCGGCCGTCCCACTGGAAGCTGGTCATGAGGATTAGCATATACGCGGCGAGCCCGTAGGCGAACGACATCACCACGAACATGGGCGCCAGCACGGCAGTGTCATAGGCGGTGCGTCCCACCAGGAAGCCGAAGATGGAGCCGGTACCGGTGGTGAGCGCCAGCCGCCACAGGAAGGCGAAGATGCCCACCGGGCGCTGGAACCTGTTGCCCTTCAGCTCGGCCATGGTCCACAGGTAGCCGACGGTGATAGCGAGGAAGCCGGTGTAGAGGAAGATGTTCCACGCGAAGATGGACGAGAAGTTGTAGGTGGTCATGGCCACGACGAGCCGGTCCGGCCGGCCGAGGTCCAGCACCAGCACCAAGAGCCCCCCCACCAACATGCCCGAGGCGAGCAGGCCCGAGAGCCGGCCCAAGGGCTTGTAGGCCGGTTTGTTGAACACGGTGCCGATGGAGGCGACGTTGAGCGCCCCCGACGCGGCGACGATCAAGAACACGGCAAACACGTGGGGCAGGCCCCAGACCACGGAGTTGGTCATGCCGGTGACCCAATGGCCCTCGTGCTCCATGTACAGCGCGGAGGCGCCACCGACGGCGATGACGCCGGCGAGCACGGCGAGCAACCCCCAGTAACGCTCGGGTTGGATCAGCCATTCGCGGTAGACGATTCTCTTGCCCATCGGTCGGTCTCGATAATTGGGCCGCGACGGCGCTCTGCCGCCATGGCGCGGGCCGCACCGCGGCGCGGCCCGGGTGGACTTGGTGGGGTTGCTTGGCGCAGCTGCTGGGTAGGTCCGCTCGTTCCGGCTTCAGCCCTGCTAGAGACCGGCGTAACGCACGCCAGTGTTCAGCTCCAGATTCTCGCGAATCTGCCGGTTCGGCTGGGCACCCAGGGCCTGCCGCAACGGGCCCGAGGGATCGTTCAGGTCGCCGAACAGGATGGCGTGGTGACCCTCGGCCGCGCAGGCGTCGGCACAGGCGGGGGAAGGGTTGCCGTCGTCGATCCGGTGGACGCACAGATTGCAGCTCTCGACACAGCCCAGGCCACGGGGTGCGCGCGTCAGCTTCTGCACCACCTGTTCATGGATGAAAGAGCGCGCCTTGTACGGGCAGGCCATGATGCAGTAGCGGCAGCCGATGCAGATGTGCCGGTCCACCATGACGATGCCATCCGCACGCTTGAACGACGCGCCCGTGGGGCAGACGTTGACGCAGGGCGGATGCTCACAGTGCTGGCACATGAGCGGCAGATTGGTCACGACACCGCTGGCGTTGTCCTGCACCTTCACCTTGCGGATCCAAGCCGAGCGCTGGTTTTGCCACTTGGCCTCGTCGTCGCCGAGGGGCTCGGCCTGCAGATTCAGGCCGTTCTCCTCATCGCAGGCATCGACGCAGGCGGTGCAGCCGTCCACGCACTTTGCGGTATCGATGAGCATGCCCCAGCGATGGCGGTCGCTGACGGGCTCGGTGCGCGGTGCGGCCGCGGCATCGCTGGAGACGCCACTGGACAGGGCGGCAACGACGACGCCCGCGCCACCCGCAGTGCCTGCGACGGCGCCCGCCGCGACACCCATGAAGCGGCGACGCTCCTGGTTCACTTGGTCGACTTCTCTGCTCATTGGTCTCTGCTCTCCGGCGCGGCGCCGGGCGCGGCCGGGGCGGCTGCGCCCACCTGCGGGTGCACGCCCGGGAGCAGCGCTTCACGGTCCCCGGCCGTCACCTGGTTCCAGGACTCACCCTTGGGCACGGTGGCGTGGCAGTCGAAACAGTTCACGGTCACCGCCGCATAGCTATGGCAAGCGTTGCAGAACTGGTGCTTGGCATTGACGGCGACGGGCTTGTGCTGCGCGTCGTAGCCGACGTGGCATTTAACGCAGCCGGCAAGGCTGTGCTTGGTGGAACGGATGCCCCCATACACGGTTGTATCGCGCTGGTGACGGATCAGCTCATAGTGATACCGGCGCATATACTCCGTGGGCTCGACGCAGTGGTCGAGCTTGGCCGCGCGTGAGCTGTCGACGACGAAGTCGCCGACACCGGTGGCCTGCGCCGCCGCGGCCAGACCCAGGCAGAGCAGACCCAGCAGCACGAGTGGCGCGATGGCGACCGGTGCGCGGAGCTTGGGGTGAAAATGTGTCATCGGGTTGCTCCGGCCCCGGTTGCCCAGGGCCGCTACTGCTTCGGGCTTATTCGCCCAAGCCCATCTTGATGTAGCCGGTCGGGCAGACATCGGCGCAGATGTGACAGCCAATGCACCGGGCGTAGTCGGTGGCCACGTACCGGCCCGTGGTCTTCTCGTCCTTGGCGACACGATAAACGGCGTCCTGCGGGCAGAAAATGACGCAGTTGTCACACTCGAAGCACATGCCGCAGCTCATGCAGCGCTTGGCTTCGGCGACAGCCTCCTCGTCGGTGTAGCCAATGACGCGCTCCTTGAAGTGGCCCAGCACCTCCTCGGCGCTCGGCACCTCTTCCTTGCGCAGGTTGCGCGCCTCGTACTTGAAGTGGGCGAGGAAAAGCTCGTCGTGCGGGATGATCTCGGCGCCGGAGCGGTCCTCGTAGTTGTGGATCGCGTAATTGCCGCTGGAGGTGCCACGCAGGTCGCCGCGCTCGGCCACGTTGAACGCTTCCGGTGCCAGGTGCGCCTCGGTCATCTTCTCCAGCAGGTTGAAGTGATGCACGTCGACCTTCGGGCGGCGCTTGTGCTCGGCCTGCTTCAGATACTCGTCGATGGACTCCGCGGCGATCCACGCCTGGCCGATGGCCGTGGTGAGCAGGTGCGGGCGGATGATGTCGCCGGCGACGAAGTGGCCGGGCTTGTCCGGCACCTGGTAGAACTTGTCGGAGTTCATCAGGCCACGGCCGTTGTCGAAGTCATCCAGGCCGGTGAGGTCGCCGCCTTGGCCGATGGCGGAGACGATCAGGTCGGCATCGAGCACGCGCTCGGTGCCCGCCACCGGGGTCGGTCGGCCGTCCTCCATCTTGCAGTCGGCGACCTTGAGGCCCGTCGCACGGCCGTTCTCGCTTTTGAGGACCTCCACCGGCATGACGCCGTCGAGGACGGTGACGCCCTCGTGCAGGGCGTCGTGCACCTCGTGCTCGGCAGCGGTCATCTGCGCGCGCGGGAACAACGAGGTCAGGGTGACTTCGGCCCCTTCGGCGGCAGCGGTAGCGGCGGCGTCGTGCGCCACGTAGCCGTCGTGGATGACGGTCTCGGGCAGGTCGCTCTTGCCGGTCTTGGTGATGTGGCCCAGACGCCGCGCTACGGAGACCACGTCGATGGAGGTGTCACCACCACCCACGCAGACCACCTTGTCGGCGGTGACCTTCATGCGGCCCTCGTTGAACGCCTTCAGGAAGGCGACGCCGGAGACGCAGTTGGGGGTGTCCTGCCAACCGGGCACCGGCAGGCCGCGGCCGGACTGACAGCCGATGGCCCAGAGCACGGCGTCGTAGTCCTTCTCCAGTTGCTCGACGGTGACATCGACGCCGACGCGGCTGTTCAGCTTGACCTCGATGTCGCCCATGTCGAGGATGCGGTTGATCTCGGCGTCGAGCTTGTCGCGCGGCACACGATAGCCCGGGATGCCAAAGCGGAACATGCCGCCCAAACCGTCATTCGCCTCGAAGATGGTGGACGCGTGGCCCTTGCGGCGCAGCTGGTAGGCTGCGGCCAAGCCGGCCGGGCCGCCGCCGATGATGGCCACGCGCTTGCCGCTGGTCGGCGGCGGGGTCTCGAACTTGTAGCCATTGGCGATGGCAGTGTCGCCGATGAACTGCTCGACGGCGTTGATGCCGACGAAGTCTTCCAGCTCGTTGCGGTTGCAGCCGTCCTGGCAGGGTGCCGGGCACACGCGCCCCATCATCGCCGGGAAGGGATTCGCGTCCGTGGAGCGGCGGAACGCGTACTCCTGCCAGGTCAGGCCCTCCGGCGGCTGCTCCAGCCCGCGCACGATCTGCAGCCAGCCGCGGATGTCCTCACCGGACGGGCAACTGCCCTGGCAAGGCGGCGTCTTGTGCACGTAGGTCGGGCACTTGTGGGACGTATCCTGGACGAAGATCTTCTCCGTCAGACTGTCCCAGACGTTGTCGCCGTCCTCGAACCGGCGCCAGGAAAGCTTGTTCATTTCATCGCTGGAAGTTGCCATGGATAACGCTCCTTACGCTGCAAGCTGTCGCGCTCGCTTAATCGATGAGATCTGGTCGACATGGCGTCGGCCGGGACCTGATGACTGGACGACTCTCTGCATGTGCGGCGCCCCAGCTCGGAGGGGTGGGGCAGCGGCCGTCAGGCGGCCTCATCGGCGGCCTCCTCCTCGTCTTCGTCGGTGACCTGCCCGGTGAGAATCAGGGCGTTGGACACCAGCTGGTGCACGCTGACGATCTGATCCATGTCCATGCCGTAGTAGGGCAGCACCTTGGTGAACTGGCTCTTGCAGATGGCGCAGATGGCGGCCATGTGCGTCACGCCCTTCTCGTGCATGACGTTGTTCAGCGCCTCCACCCGCGGCTGCGCGCCCTTGACCCGCACTTCCATCAGGTCGTCGGTAAGCAAGCCGCCACCACCGCCGCAGCAGAAGGTGCGGTCACGGATGGTGTCCTCGTCCATGTCGTAGAAGTGGTTGCAGGTGGCGCGGATGATCGCGCGCGGGATCTCGAACTGCCCGCCGGGGCGATCGCCCATCCGCGAGGCGCGGGCGACGTTGCACGAGTCGTGATACGTCAGCACCATGTCATCGTTCTGGCTCTTGTCGAGCCGGAGCTTGCCCTGCTGGATCAGATCCCAGGTGAACTCGCAGATGTGCTGCGGAATCGGGTAGCGTGGGTCCAGGAAGTCCCAGGGGCCGGCCAGGGTGTTGAGGAAGCTGTAGGCGACGCGCCAGGCGTGGCCGCACTCGCCGAACACGATGCGCTTGACGCCGAGCTTGATGGCCGCCTCGCGGATGCGCAGCGCCACCCGGCGCATGTTCTCGTAGGAGCCGATGAACATGCCGAAGTTGGCGGCCTCGGACGCGTAGCTGCTGAGCGTCCAGGAGACGCCCGCCTCGTGGAAGACTTTGCCGTAGCCGATCAGGCCGTCCACGTGCGGCTCGGCAAAAAAGTCTGCCGATGGCGTCACCAGCAGGATTTCGACGCCCTCCTCGTCCAGGGGATAGCGCACCTCCACACCGGTTTCGTCGTAGACGTCCTCCGCCAGCCCCTCGAGCGTGTCCTCGAGCGCCGGCCCCGGCAATCCCAAGTTGTTGCCGATCTTGTAGACCTTGCCGATGATCTCGTTGCAGTACTTCTGCCCGATACCGATGTGATCCATGACCTCACGGGCGGCCATGGAGATCTCGGCGGTGTCGATGCCGTAGGGGCAGAACACCGAGCAGCGACGGCACTGCGAGCACTGGTGGAAGTAGCTGTACCAGTCGTTCAGTACCTCCTCGGTGAAGTCCTCGGCACCGACGAGCTTCGGGAAGAACCTGCCGGCCAGCGTGAAGTAGCGCCGATAGACCTTGCGCATCAGGTCCTGGCGGCCGACGGGCATGTTCTTCGGGTCATGCGTGCCGAGGTAGTAGTGGCACTTGTCGGTGCAGGACCCGCACTTGACGCAGGCGTCCAGGTACACCCGCAGCGAGCGGTAGCGCCCCAGCAGGTCGCCCATCTTCGCGATGGCCTTCTCCTGCCAGTTGTCCACCAGCTCCCCCGGGAAGCCGAGCTCGGCCTGGAACTCCGCCTTGGCCTTGAACGGCGACGAGTGGGCCATAACCCCCGGCTCGATCTCGGGGATTTCGGGGTACTGCTTCAGGACTGGAACTTCGAAGTCGGCCTTGGCCATGGGTCTAAAGTCTCCGAAATCTGAGTCGTGCGCCGCGGCGCTCCGCTTTTGCGTCAGGCTCGGGGAGCGGCGATCAGGCGCCGCCGGACGAGCCGGTACCGCTTGCCGCAGCTTACTGCTGCTGCTCCAGCCGCCGCGCCCAAGGCGCCAGGTGCCGGCGCTCGCGCGGGTTATCCACCTGGTTGCGCGTCGGGCTGAAGAAGAGCCCGGGCATGTGCAACAGCTTGCTGTACGGGAAGATGATCATCAGCGAGGCCACCAGCAGCAGGTGCACCAGCAGCAACGGGTCGGCCGGCAGGGTCGAGACGTGGCCGACGTAGAGCCCCTGGAAGAACTCCTTCACGCGGATGACGTCGGTGTGCGCGATGAACTTCATCGACAGCCCGGACAGACCGATGCTGATCAGAAGGGCGAGAATCAGGTGATCCGACAGCGAGGTGATGTAACGCACGCGGTCCACCAGGAAGCGGCGCGCCCACAGTCCGGCAAGCCCCACCACCATGGCCATGCCGCCATAGATGCCGAAGGGCTGGATAAACTTGATCGGCGCCCACACCGGGTCGATAAAGTAACGCAGGTGGCGCAGCGTGACCATGAACAGACCGAAGTGGAACATCCAGCCGAAGATCCAGATCCACTTGTTGCCGCGGAACAGACTCTCGAAGAAGACCACCTCGCGGGTGATCCGGAATGCCACGCCAGCGCGTGTCGTCGGCGCCGGTGTCGTGGGAATCTTGAGCGGAGCGGGCGTGCGGGCGTACTGCACGACCTTGGCCGCCAGTCCGAGCACCAGCATGAACGCCGCGAAATAGAACAGATAGGCGTAGATGGTGGAGATGAAGGACATGACGACACTGCCTCGGTGATGAAGTCGTATTGGTGGTCCGGCGCAGCCCGGAATTCACGGCCCCAGAGCACCGGCGCCGCGCGTGCGCACCGGTTTTACGCTCAGTGGCCGGCGCGAGAGACTCGGCGGCCGGCGTAGCCGTTCGCCGGCGTCGAATGCTGACGCGGACGGACGGCGCTGCAATTCGTCGCCGCTGCCGGCGCTGCCCCGGAAGGCCCCGAGAGAGCGGCCGACAGCGGCCGAGTTCGCCGACTCAGACGCAGCCGGTCGGCTTCGGCAGACCGGCGTAACGGCACGCCTGCTTGGCCGGACCGTAGGGGAACAGACCGTACAGGTACTTGCTGTTGCCCTTGTCCTTGCCGAACTTCTTGCCGACGGCCTTGGTGAGTACGCGCACCGCGGGGGCGATCTGGTACTCCTCATAGTACTCGCGCAGGTAGTTGATGATGTCCCAGTGCTCGTCGGTGAGCTCCAGGTCGTCTTCCTTGGACATCACCTCGGCAACGCCAGGCTCCCAGTCATTGATGTTGGCGAGGTAGCCTTCTTCGTCGGTCTCGAGGGACTTACCGTTGACTTCGATGGGCATGGTGGATGCTCCTGTGTAGGTTGATGGAATTACAGCCAGGCCTGGACCTTGTCGTTCTCCGCGGCCAAATCCACGAAGCCCGCGTAGTCCACGACGCTGATGCCTTCGATGACGCGGTCCTCGGACAGCCCCCGCGCCTTGAGATCGGGCCCCAGCACGAACAGCTTGACCGAATCGAGCGCCTGTTTCACGCGGGTCTCGACGGCCGTACCCTTGGTTGCGCCGTAGACGCCGTCCTCCAGCAACAGCACGCTGGCACCAGCGCCGGCGTGGGACAGGCAGACGTCCAGAGAGGTCTTTTCGAAGGGCGATTTGTTGACGGTGTGAAGGGTGCTCATGGTGATCCTCGCTCGCCAGTCTCCCGGCTAGTAGTGCGTCAGAAGCTGAAGACGACGTCGGCGTCTTCCATGAGAGCCGTCATCTCTTCGCGCGAGACCAGCTTGATGGAATCCTTCTCGGCCCAGTCGTCGTCCTCGTCTTCCCAGACCAGGTGCTGGAGATCGTCGAGGGTCAGCCCACGCTCGTCGAGGGATTCCTTCTCGATGAAGATCTTCTTCACCTCGTAGTCGCCCAGCGCGGCGTAGGTCGGCGAGAAGTTCTTCATGCCGATGCCGGTGGTGTCCTGGTCCTTGGTGAGCTGGTACACGCCGTCTTCCACGAAGGCGAGGCTCACGTCCTGGTCGAACGCCGCACCGATGAGGACCACCTCCAGCGACTCCCAGGCGTAGATGGTCCCGTAGGGCGCCTTGCGGTTGAGATAGAGAAATTTCTTGATGGTTTCCGACATGTTCGTCTCCCCCGCCGAATCAGTCGCCGAAGACGACCAGGCGATCCGATTGAATGGCCGCCTCGACCAGCTGGCCGAGGCCGGAGATACGGAAGCGCGGGTGGATGTTGGTCGCATCCTTGCCGTTGCGCTGCATCTCACCTTCGTCGACGACACCGCGGCGCTGAGCCGCGGCGACGCAGACCACCATGTCGAGATCGTGCTGCTCGGCCAGCTCGGCCCAGCGGTTGACGATGTTGCGATCGTCCTGGGGTGGGGTGGTCAGGCGGGACGAATTGTTGACGCCATCGTGATAGAAAAACACGCGAAAGACTTCATGCCCCTTCTCCAGCGCCGCCTTGGTGAAGAAGTAGGCCGAATCGGACGCCTGGTGCTGATACGGTCCCTCGTTGACTTGGATTGCGAATTTCATATCGACCTCGGATTGGGCGACCTCTTGAGTGGCGGGCAGCGGCCGGCCGGGTCTGGAGCCGGCCGGTCCGCCGCTGGCTTCTGCCCGCGATGGGGCTGTGTACCCACAGCGGGGTCAGAAGCGGGGCCTCAGAAGCGGATGTAGGACGAGCTGTTGAAGCTGGCCCGCGAACCGCGCCAGGTATCGATGTGATACTTGGTGAACGGCAGCTCCACCTCTTCGAAGAAGCGCGGCCACCCGATCCGCTCAATCCATTCGCCAACCCGCTCCCAGTCCCGCGCGCCTTCTTTGTATGCCTTCAGGATGCGCTTGACGATCGCGGTGGCCTCGGGCCAGCGCGGCGGGTTGTTAGGGATGCCGGCGGCGACCAGTTTCTGGAAGGTCGGCTTGCCGCGGGCGTTGGAGTGATTGCCGCCCACCCAGATGGCCAGCTTGGAGTGCTCCGCGTCGTTGATCTGCATCGGCGGGCACGGCGGATAGCAGGCACCGCAGCAGATGCACTTGCGCTCGTCCACTTCCAGCGACGGCTTGCCGTTCACCATGGCCGGCCGGATGGCCGCCACCGGACAGCGAGCGACGACGGACGGGCGCTCGCAGACGTTCGCCACCAGATCGTGGTTGATCTTCGGCGGCTTGGTGTGCTGCACGTTGATGGCGATATCACCCTGCCCGCCGCAGTTGATCTGGCAGCAGGAGGTGGTGATGTGCACCCGGTTGGGCATGTTGGCGTTGCGGAACTCGTCGATGAGCTCGTCCATCATGGACTTGACAACGCCGGAGGCATCGGTACCGGGAATGTCGCAATGCAGCCAGCCCTGGGTGTGGGAAATCATGGTCACCGAGTTCTGGGTGCCGCCGACGATGAAGCCCGCGTCTTCCAGCGCCTGGATCAGCGGCGCGACCCTGGCCTCGTCGGTGACCATGTATTCGATGTTGGAGCGCAGCGTGAAGTGCACGAAGCCGTCGGCGAGCTGGTCGCCGATGTCGCACAGCTTGCGCAGCGTGAACACGTCCAGAATGCGCTGGGTGCCGGCCTTGACAGTCCAGATCTCGTCACCGCTGTAGGCGACGTGACGCAGTACGCCCGGGCGCGGGTGCTCGTGGTACTTCCACTGGCCGAAGTTCTTTCGCATCACCGGGTGCATGTACTGCCACGGGTCCGGGCAGCCCGTTTCGATGGGCTCGCGCATCTCTTTGGCCATCGATGGTCCTCCAGTCAATCAGTAAACAGTTAGGTGCTGATCTTGGTCGGCGAAGGAAATCGGCGCGCGGCTGGCGGTCGGTTGCACCGACCCGCCGCGGCCGATCCCGGTAGCGTCAGCGTATTAGCCGGCGGCCTGCTTCTCGAACCACGCCTCGGCGGCCTCGTCCCAGCCGTCCATGCGGATATAGGACGACTGACGCGGATGGCTCAGCATGTTCGGATCGGGGTCGATACCGATGCCGTCGAGGAAGTTGGCAAGCCCGATGCGCTCGATCATCTCGCCACAGCGCTCGTGCTCCAGCCCGTTCTCGGCCCAGAAGTCGATGATGTTCTCGGCGAGTTCCACCATCTCCTCGTAGTCTTCCTCGGTGTCCAGCTTCTTGAACGGCACGACCACGGTACCCATCAGGTCGCCGATCTTGAGCGTGCGCTTACCGCCGATGAGGATGGTCACACCCTTGTCGTCGCCGGGGTGCAGCGCCTTCGGCATGACGTTGAGGCAGTGCATACAGCGCACGCAGTCGCGGTTGTTGACAGCCAGCGTGTCATCGTCGTTGAGCGACAAAGCCTGGGTCGGGCAACGGGTGATGACGTTGTCGATAATGTACTGGCGGCCCTTGGCCTTCACGTAGGCCTTCACCTCGTCCTGGTCGACCTTCATGTCGTCGCGCCAAGTACCGAGCACGGCGAAATCGGAGCGCTCGATGGCGTTCTGGCAGTCGTTGGCGCAGCCGGACACCTTGAACTTGAACTTGTACGGCAGCGCCGGACGGTGCACATCGTCGGTGAAGTTGTTCACCAGCATGCGGTGGGACTTCAGCTCATTGGTGCACGACATCTCGCAACGGGCCGCGCCCACGCAGGACATGGCCGTGCGCACGCAAGGGCCGGCGCCGCCGAGGTCCCAACCGTACTCGTTGATCTCGTCGAAGAAGTGCTGCGTCGACTCAGTGTCGGCGCCGATGAACATGATGTTGCCGGTCTGACCATGGAAAGTGACCAGACCCGAGCCGTACTTCTCCCAACTGTCGGCGAGCTGACGCAGCATCGCTGTGCTGTAGTGATTGCCAGCCGGCGGCTGCACACGCAGGGTGTGGAATTCTCTCGACTTGGGGAACGCCTTGCCGACCTCGGAGAAGCGCGGGATGATGCCGCCGCCGTAGCCATAAACGGAAACGGTGCCTCCCTTCCAGTAGCCCTTGCGGGTCTCGTAGGAGTGCTCCAGCTGACCGAGCAGGTCATTGGTCACCGCGTTGATGCGCTCGTTCGGATGCTCGTCACGCAGCCGCTTGATGCCGGAGATGAAGCTCGGCCAGGGGCCGTCCTCCAGCTGATCGATCATCGGGGTATGGTGCTTGTCGATCGCCATGTCGCTGAATCTCCCGTAGAGGTCAGGTCAACCTAATCTGATCAAGATTGGGATCCGATCAATTTGGGCCCGGCGTCTGACAGCACACGCCGTGGGCTGCCGGACCGAAGTTTGGGTAGAGCTTTGGGCGTCTTGCGCGAGCCACTTGCGGCCTATGTGTCTGGCCGACGCTTTTTGGCCGACGCCTCATAAGAAGTCATCTAGACGCCGCCCTGGCACCGGCATGGCTCCGCCCGGACCTCGTCGCAGGACGCCCGTGTCTGGGGAGGCACTATAGTCGGCTGGACCGGAGACAGAAATTCCACGTTCGGGATGTCGGGTTGGCGCCGGGATATCCCATTGGGGATAGTTGACCGACTGCTTTTTTCTTTTTCCGCTCAATGGGGTATGAAGTTGTCGCCCCACCTTTGCTCAAGGCCACCGAGTCTAGCCAGCACCCCTGTCAATGTCAACGTTCCCTAATATTCGTACCCACTGATATCGAGACGCGCCTGAATCCCTACTTAGGGATACCCGTTTTGCGACGCCCGCGTTGCATTCGACGTGGCGCGTCAGCACATAGCCGCCCATGACCGCAGCACGACATGCGCTCGGGGCAGAAGTTCCGCGGGCTTTGCCGCGGCCGACGGCTCAGGCCGCAAGTGCGGCGCGCAGACACTCGCCGACACTTTCTGGCCCGCCGCCGTGCGCCCGACCATTGCAGAGCACTGCCAAGGCCCGCCCACGGCGTGCCATCCAGGCGCAACGGCCGGACCGCAAAGCGGGGAGATGGCCCCTACGAACTCGAGGGCACCGAACCCATGTTGAAACTTAGTGAGATCTTGGTCTCCCGGAAAGACATCGAGACCTTCCCCGAACTGCAGCACGCGGTGATGGATGCCGCCCGCACCGGGGAACGCTTCTTCCGAATGGACGTGAAGCCGCCCTACCCGGACACCCCAGAGGACTGGGAAGACCGCCTGGAGGCGGCATTCAGCGGCCTGATCCGTTGATCCGCGGCCGACTGCGGCTGCCACTGACCACACCGGCAGCGGACCGGGCGCAGACCAAGCGCACATCGGGCGCACAGACATAACCGTCACCCGAACAGGTCATCCCGGCAACCATCCGCAGAGGCCATCGCAACTGCCAAGCCCGCAAGCGAACCCCGTTAGGCGATCCACATGAAGGCTTACGACATCACCCAGCGACTGCCCGACACCGCGGCAGATTCCATCGTCCGGCAGGGCGCCGAGGAAGCGGCGCTGGAGTCGCACCTGTTGGCACTGCAGGAACAATACGACACCATCCAGCGCGCCGGCGCCGACGCGCTTCGCGTCGCCGAAACGCAACTGCAGATGGCGCGGACGCTGGTCGGACTGGGCCGCGGCGAGCAGGCTTGGTCGATCGCACGCGAGGCCTTCGACGCCTTCATGACGCTCGAAGAGATCGAATCGGCGGCCGACTGCTGCGATGTCCTGTTCCGCGCCGAGCAGCCCCAGTCGCTCGCCGCGCTAGGGCAGGGCATCTGGCTGGCGGTCACCTGCCCTATCGATGTCGAGCTGGCCGTCGACCTGCTCAACCACGTCGTGGACGAAACGCCCAACGACGCCGACGGCGCCGCGGTCGCCGCCACCACGGCCCTGTTCTTGGCCGACCTGCGTGCCGAGGGGACGCAGCGCGAAAATCTGGTCTTCTTCACGTCCCAGATGCTCTCCAGTGTTGCCCGCCGTCACAGCGACGTGGACAGTCAGGAGGCCTTCGACCTGTGGCGCGACCGGCTGGAATTGCGCGAGCCGGAAAAATTCCTCGTGCGGCTGCGCAACGTCATCGACGTGCTGGTCCAGGACGACTGGTGGTTCGACCGCGAGGCGCTGCAGGAGCGACTGCCCGCCTAAGGCCAGGACTTGGCGCCAGTCGGGCCTGCGCGCCCGACGCCGAGTCCGTCGCCGGCACCCGTTCACCCAACGCATCCCACGCCCCCATATGTTTTGGCAGGAAGACGAGGAAACCCCCGCGATCGGCATCGCCGACGACATCGTCGACGTGCTGTTCAACCTTGATTGCCGCTCCATCCCCGTGGATCATGCCTACGCGCTGAGCCGCGCCCTGCTGGCCGCCGCGCCCTGGCTCGAAGAGCCCGGCTGTGGCATCCACAGCATCCACGTGGCCGGCTCACAGAATGGGTGGGAGCGTCCGACCCACGGCGGAGACCAGCATCTGTTATTGTCTCGGCGCACCAAGCTGAGCATCCGCGTGCCCCGGGCCAAGATGGACGCGCTGCGCGCCGCCCTCGAGGGCAGGACGCTGGACATCGCCGGTGCCCCGCTCGGCATCGGCAATGCCAAGCCGCGGCCGCTGGGCAGAGAAGGCACGATCTTTTCGCGCTACGTGGCGGGCCCGCCCGGGGTGGACGAGGACGCCTTCCTGCGCTGGGCAGCCGACACACTTGCCGAGATGGGCATCCGCGTGCGCAAGGCCCTGTGCGGCAAGACGACGCGGCTGGCGACGCCGGACGGCCCCATCGAGACACGCAGCCTGATGCTGGCGGACTTGCCGCCGGAGGAGTCGTTGCTCCTGCAACAGCGCGGACTCGGCCCGTACCGCGCCATGGGCTGCGGGCTGTTCATCCCGCACAAAGGCATCGACGCGGTGCATAAGCCCAAGTAGACGCCTGCACGAAGACGACGGAGCCGGACCAGCCCCCGTTCCGGCGGGGGGACCGATCAGCATCGGGGGCCGAGACCAGCACCGAGCCAGGTCTCAATGGGAGCACCGCGGTCTCTTCCTATCTCTGCACTTTCAGTGCCTTAATGCCACTCGGTCTGGCCGGCCCAGGCGCCTGCCGGACGACACCGGTCATTTAGAAGTTTCCCTAACCCGCCGATTTCTCTAATATTAGCGGGTCATTATGCTGTCGCCATCGAGCACGTCCGCTGGCGACGGCAGCGCAAAGACACAAGAAACGCACCCGGCGGCCATCGCCGCCGGCGACGACGAGAGGAGCAGCCCAACATGGCAATCGAAGTCAACGGTACGAGCATCGAAACCACCGCGAGCGGCTACCTGGCCAACCTCGGCGACTGGAATGAGGACGTCGCCAAGGTCTTGGCGGATGCGGAAGGCATCGAGCTCACCGACAAACACTGGGACATCATCAAGTACCTCCGCGAGGAGTACTACAACCACAACCAGAACCAGCCCATGGAGCGCCAGTTGCTGAAGGACATGGGCAAGGTCTGGGGCTCCAAGCCCACCAGCAAGGATGTCTACAAGCTCTTCCCGCTGGCCCCCACCAAGCAGGGCACCAAGATCGCGGGCCTGCCCGAGGTGATGCGCAAGGGCGGCTATTGAGCGGACGTCGCACGCTGTGCGACACGCGCACTCGGCAACCAGCAGCCGGCCGCAAGCCGGCTTTTTTTCGCCTCCCCCGGCGGCGCGCGGCGTTGCCGGTCTGTGCCGTGGTGCGCGGCGGGCGTAGCGGCGCTTGATGGCCATGCGTATCGACCGCCTGCGCTATACCCGCCGCGTGCTGCTCTCCGCGCGCGCCTGGCGGGTGCGCGCCGCGTTCCTGCTCGGTGCGGTGCTGGTGGGGGCGGTGTCGTCCGCCTTCGGCCAGCTCAGCGAGCAGGCCAACCTGCTCTTCCAGCGCATCGCCGCCGCCGAGCCCATGCTGCCGCTGTTGATGACGCCCCTCGGGCTGGTGCTGGTGGCCTGGCTCGCACGCCGGTTCTTCCCCGGCAGCGAGGGCAGCGGCATCAACCAGGTGATCGCCGCACTGGAGACCCGGGCGAAGGATCGCTGGCTGACGCTCTGGCTCGCGGGCGGCAAGATCCTGCTGACCCTGATCGCCCAGGTCTGCGGCGCCTCTGTCGGTCGCGAGGGGCCCACCGTCCACGTGGCCGCTGCCATCATGTATTCCATGCGCCGGCTGGCCCGCTTCCCGGCCGATTACATGGCCCGCGGCATGCTCCTGGCCGGTGGCGCGGCGGGCATCTCAGCGGCGTTCAACACCCCGTTGGCGGGCATCGTGTTCGCGTTCGAGGAGATGCTGCGCAGCTTCACGCCACGGCTCGCCGGGATCGTCGTGCTATCCGTCGTGCTGTCCGCGCTGGTCTCGATGCTGCTGGTGGGGCAGCCCTACTACTTCGGCACCGCCGCGGCCGGACAGGCGACCGGATCGAGCGATTGGCTAGCCGTGCTGGTCTGCGCGGTCGTGGCGGGCCTCGCCGGCGGGCTGTTCGCTTACTTTGTCATGCGCATGTCGCGGGCACTCGCCCCGTTGGTGGCGAGCAATCCCCTCGGCGTCGCCTTCGTCTGCGGTGCCGTGGTGGTGCTGATGGGGGCGATGACGAACTATGACGTCATGGGCTCCGGCTACCAGATCGCCAAGGCCCTGGTCATCGACGGCGAGGCACCGCAACCCTTCTATGCCGTGTACAAGTTCATCGCGTCGCTCGCGTCCTACCTGAGCAACATCCCCGGCGGCATATTCGCGCCGGCACTATCCACCGGGGCCGGCATCGGCGCCGACCTGCACCGGGTGCTGCCCCTGGCACCGCTGGATCTGATGGTACTGCTGGGCATGGTGTCCTATTTCGCCGGCGCGGTGAAATCCCCCATCACCGGCTTCGTCATCGTCATGGAGATGACCGACAACCAGAACACCCTGCTGGCACTGATGGCGGCAGCGATGATCGGCTACGGTGTCTCCTACCTGCTGACCCCGCAGCCGCTCTACCACTCGCTGGCGCAAATGCTCATCGAGCGCGAGCGCGAGCGCGAGCCCAAGCGTGGTGACCCCGATTTCGCATAGCGCTGTCGGCGCGGGTGGTCAAGCGGACGCGCCACCCACCGGGTCCAACTGGCGGGCGGCGAGCAGCGGCTCCACGTCCGCGCTGGCCTTGGGCTCGACGAAGTAATACCCCTGCACCGCCGGACAGCCGTTGGCCGCCAGGAAATCGGCCTGGCCACGGGTCTCGACCCCTTCGGCGATCACCTCGAGCCCGAGGCTGCCCGCCAGTGAAACGATGCTGCGCACGATGGCGGCGGCATCGGCATCCGGCAACGCGGCGATGAAGGAGGGGTCGATCTTGATGCGCGTCAGCGGCAGCCGACGGAGATACGCCAGCGACGAGCGCCCGGTGCCGAAGTCGTCGATGGCCATGCCGAGCCCGAGTCGCGCCAGGGCCTGAAGCACCCGCAGCGACTCCCCACCTTCTTCCACCAGCAGGTCCTCGCTCAGTTCCAGCTCCACCTCCGTGGGCGCAAGGGCGAAGCGGCGCAGCATGGTTTGCACCAGGCGCGGAAAATCGGCGTCCGCGACCTGCTTGGCGGAGACGTTGAGGGCGAGGCGCGGCGGCGCGATGCCCGCACGCTTCCAGCCGGCGAAGGTGTCGAAAGCCTGCGCCAGCACCCACTCGCCGATGGGGCCAATGATGCCCGCCCCCTCGGCGATGGACAGAAACTCCACCGGCAGCAGGATGCCGCGCTGCGGATGACGCCAGCGCAGCAGGGCCTCGATGCCGAGGATGCGGCCGTCGTCGATGCTCACCTGCGGCTGGAAATGCAGCACCAGACCGTCCTCGTCGAGGGCCCGGCGCAGCCCGTTCTCGAAGGCGATGCGCTGCTGTACCGCCTCGGTGAAGCTCGGGTCGTAGAACTGGTAGCGGTTGCGGCCGAGCTGCTTGGCCCGGTACATGGCCGTATCGGCAGTTTGCAGCATGGTCTCGGCGTCCCGTGCGTCCAGCGGGGCGAGGCTGATGCCGATACTCACGCTGACTGCGATCTCCTGATCATCCACACGGAAGCGCCACTGCTCCACCGCCGCCAGCAGGCTGCGCGCCAGGGCGGCGACGCCCTGCTGGTCCGGGGCACGCTCGGTGACGACGACGAACTCGTCGCCACTGATGCGCGCCAGCGTCTGGCCCGCCGGCACCTGCCGGCCGAGCACGGCGGCGACCTCCACCAGCATCCGGTCGCCGGCACTGTGGCCGAAGGAGTCGTTGACCTGCTTGAAGTTGTCGACGTCGATGAAGAGCAGCGCCAGCAGCCCGCGGCGCTCGGCGTTGCGCTCCAGCGCGGCGGCGAGGGTCTGCTGGAAGGCGAGCCGGTTCGGCAGACCGGTTAGGTGGTCGCTGTGCGCCAGCCGGTCCAGTTCCAGCTCCGCCTGCCTGCGGGCGGATTCATCGTAGATGACGCTGTCCCAGGTGACCACGCCGTCAGCCCCCCGCCGCGGCTTGCCCCGTCCGTGCAACCACTTGACCTGCCCGCTGGGCGTGCGTATGCGCCACTGGTGAACCCAGTCGGTCAAGTCCTGGCGCGAGGCGTCCACCGAGGCACGCGTGGCGGGCAGGTCCTCGGGCAGGATCATGTCCCAAAGCACCTGCGCATTCTGCTCCACGACCGGGGCCGCCACCTCCCAGATGTCGCGGGCGCCCTCGCTCGCGTAGTGGGTGCGGCTGCGTCCGTCCGGCAGCTCGATGTAGCGGACGATGGCGACGGGGAGGTTCCGCGCGATGCTGCGCACCTGCGCCTCACGCTCCTCCAGCGCCACGCGCTGCTGTACCGCCGCGGTGATGTCGCGGCCGATGGCGACGATGCCTAACACGCCCCCGCCACCGCGGTGCGGCACCAGGTGCAGGTCGAGGCAACGCCGGCCGCCCACCGGCAGGTCCAGCCAGATCTCCCGGCGCTGCGTCTCGCCACCGCGGCAACGCGCAAGCGCCTCCGCCAGCGGGTCACCCTCGGGCTTCAGCAGATCGGCCAGCGACCGGCCGATGACCTCGCCCGGACTCGTGTCCAGCACCGCGATGAAGCTCGCGCTCGCGTGCTGCACGCGCAATTCCAAGTCCAGGTACGCGAGCAGGTCCGTGACCGTTGCCAGCACGGCCTCGTTGAGCATCAGACTGCGGCGCAGGGCGAGGTCCGTTTCCTTGCGCTCGGTAATGTCCTTGATAACGCCGATGCAAACGCGGGCACCGGTCTCCGCGGCCTGCACCTCGCGGGCGTGATCGCTGACCCAAATGATCCCGCCATGGCCCGTGGTCAGCCGGTACTCGGCATAGAAGGGCTCGCCGTCGTTGCGGCAGCGCGCCCGCTCGGCGAGAACCTGCTCCCGATCGTCCGGGTGCAGGTGCTCGTACCACAGGGTATGGCTGGGGCGGTCCTCCCCAGCCGGCAACCCCAGCAGGGTATCCATGAAGTCGTTCACATAGCGTGGGGTCTCCGCGCCAGGCTCATCTACGTAGACCACCACGGGCAAGCTTTCCACCACCCGCGACAGCGTCTGGATGCGCACCAGGAGTCCATCGGCCGCCGTGTCGGAGATCACCGCGGCACGAGCATCCGCCGCCACGCTCGCGGTATCCTGATGCGGCTTGGTGAAAGATCTTTTCATCGGGACAAGACCGAAGGAACGCTGCTTGGCTGCCGTCGCCGCGTCGCGCGGCAGAGACACGGTTCTAGCCTGATCATGATGCAGGCGAAACCACCACAGACTAGCTTAACCTGAAGCCGATGATGTGTGACCGGGAGCGCTTCCGCCGTGGTGGCCGTGCCGGCCCGAAGTTGGGCGCCGGAGGGGCGCGGCCGAGGCTCGCTTTGCCCATCGCGGCGATGGCGCTGTTGCTCGGCTGTGCGGGCCACGTGCCAGACGACATCCGCTCACCGGCGCCGGCACCACTGACCGTCAGCGAGGCGCGCCGCGCAACGGAGCGCCACGTCGGCACGCCGGTGCGTTGGGGCGGCAGCATCCTGGGCGTGGAAAACGCGGCCGACACCACCGACGTGGAGATCCTCGCCCGCCCGCTGAACGCCACGGGCGAGCCGCGCATGGACGCAACGCCGCAAGGCCGGTTCATCGCGCGATTCCACGGATTCCTGGACCCAGCGGAGTATCCGCGGCAGCGACTGCTCACCATCAGCGGGGTGCTGGTGGGAACGCAGACGCGCGACGTTGGCGAATATCCCTATCGCTATCCGGTTGTTCGGGCGACGGGAAAGCACCTGTGGCCCGCGCCCGAGTCGTTCGGCCCGGGTCCAGGGGATTGGGGCCCCTGGTATCCGGCCCCCTGGTACAGCCCCTGGTACGGCACCGGCTGGGGACCCTGGTGGGGGCCTGGCTTCGGTCCCTGGTATCGGCCCTGGTAGTAGTCCCCATTTCAGCCAATTTTGCAGGGCGCCAATCCGGATGGGGCCGGAGCCGAGAAACCTGGTCTAAGTCTCTGCTCGTGCTCGTGCTCGTGCTCGTGGTCGTGGTCGGATACTCGACAACGACAACGACGGCAAAGTTAGGTGAAACGCTGCACGAGTGAGTACCCGGCAGATGTACCCTCGTGTTTCGGCTCAGCCCGCCAGCGCCTCCATGCGGATGCGCACGATTTCGCCCTGCACCACATCCAGCGCGGAGATGCGCTCGAGGGCACGGTTCATGCCTGCCTCGCGCACCTGATGGGTGAGCATGATTAGCGGCACATGGGTCTCGCCAGCGACGGGCTCCTTCTGCTTTATGGCCTCGATGCTGATGCCTTCCTCGCCGAGGATGCCGGCAATGCCAGCCATCACACCCGGGCGGTCGAGCGCGGTGAGCCTGAGATAGTAGGCCGTCTCGACCTCTTCCATCGGCAGCACGGGCGTGTCCTCGAGCTCCGTGGGCTGAAAGGCCAGATGCGGCACGCGGTTGTTCGGATCGGTGGTCAATGCCCGCACCACGTCCACCACGTCGGCGACCACGGCGGAGGCGGTCGGCAGCGCGCCGGCACCGGCACCGTAGTAGAGGGTCGGCCCCACGGCGTCGCCCTTCACCAGCACCGCGTTCATGACGCCGTCTACGTTGGCGATGAGGCGCCGGTGCGGGATCAGCGTCGGATGCACGCGCAGCTCGATGCCGTCCGCCGCGCGCCGGGCGATGCCTAAGTGCTTGATGCGATAGCCGAGCTCGGCGGCGTAGGCGACATCCTGCGCCTCGATCCGGCTGATGCCCTCGGTGAAGGTCTTGTCGAACTGGAGCGGAATGCCGAAGGCGAGAGAGCCCAGGATCGTGAGCTTGTGCGCCGCATCGATACCCTCGACGTCGAAGGTCGGATCGGCCTCCGCGTAACCCAGCGCCTGCGCCTCGGCGAGCACCTCGGCGAAGTCGCGGCCCTTGTCGCGCATCTCGGTGAGGATGAAGTTGCCGGTGCCGTTGATGATGCCGGCGATCCACTCGATGTGGTTGGCCGCGAGCCCCTCGCGCAGCGCCTTGATGATGGGGATACCGCCGGCCACGGCCGCCTCGAAGGCCACCATCACGCCCCGCTCCTGCGCCGCGGCGAAGATCTCGTTGCCATGCAGCGCGATCAGGGCCTTGTTGGCGGTCACCACGTGCTTGCCGTTGGCGATGGCCCGGAGCACGAGCTCCCGGGCCGGCGAATAGCCTCCGATGAGCTCGATGATGATGTCCACCTCGGGGTCGTCCACCACCGCGAAGGCGTCGTCACTGATGCGGCCGATGCCATCGAGGCCCTCGATGCGCTCCGGGTCATAGGCGCGGGCCGCGGCATGGCTGATGCGGATGTCGCGCCCGGCGCGGCGCGCGATCTCGGCGGCGTTGCGGGTCAGCACCGTGACGGTGCCACCGCCCACCGTGCCGAGCCCGAGGAGTCCGATGTTGACCGGTTCCATCGCTTGTTCTCTCGCTGTGACTATCTCGTTGTCGCTGTCAGGCCGGCTGCGATTCGGCCCTTCCGGCCTGCTCATCGGCGGGCGTCTCGGCCGAGCCGGCCTGTGCCGGCGCGGCGCGGGCATCGTCGCGGAACATGTGCTTGATGCCGCGCACCGCCTGGCGAGTGCGGTGCTCGTTCTCGATCAGGCTGAAGCGCACGTGGTCGTCGCCATAGTTACCGAAGCCGATACCCGGCGAGACGGCCACCTTGGCATCGCGCAGGAGCTTTTTCGAGAATTCCAGCGAGCCCATGTGCCGATACTGCTCCGGGATGCGCGCCCAGACGAACATGGTGGCCTTAGGCTTGCGCACGGACCAGCCGGCGTCGTTGAGGCCGTCGCACAGGCAATCGCGGCGGCGCTGGTACATGGCGCGGATCTCCGCCACGCACTGCTGCGAGCCCTCCAGCGCGTGGATGGCCGCCACCTGGATAGGCGTGAAGGTGCCGTAGTCCAGGTAGCTCTTGATGCGCGCCAGCGCGGCAACCAGCTCCGGGCTGCCGCACATGAAACCGATGCGCCAGCCGGGCATGTTGTAGCTCTTGGACATGGAGAAGAACTCCACGGCCAGGTCCTTGGCGCCCGGCACCTGCAGGATGGACGGTGCCGTGTAGCCGTCGAAGACGATGTCGGCGTAGGCCAGGTCGTGCACCACCCAGATGCCGTGCTCGCGGGCGATGTCGACCACGCGCTCGAAGAAATCCAGCTCCACGCAGGTGGTGGTGGGATTGCCGGGGAAGTTGAGCACCAGCATCTTCGGCCGCGGCCAGGAGCTCTGGATGGCCTCCTGCAGCTCCTCGAAGAAGTCCACGTCCGGCGTCAAGCGCACGTGGCGCACGTCGGCGCCGGCGATGATGAAGCCATAGGGGTGGATGGGATAGGCCGGGTTCGGCACCAGCACCGTGTCGCCGGCGCTCATGGTGGCGAGCGCCAGGTGCGCCAGGCCCTCCTTGGAGCCGATGGTGACGATGGCCTCGGTGGCCGGGTCCAGATCGACGTCGTAGCGGCTCTTGTACCAGCGGGTGATGGCGCGGCGCAGGCGCGGAATGCCGCGGGATACCGAGTAGCGGTGGGTATCCCGGCGCGCCGAGGCCTCGATCAGCTTATCGACGATGTGCTGCGGCGTCGGCTGGTCGGGGTTGCCCATGCCGAAGTCAATGATATCCTCACCGCGGGCCCGTGCCGCGGCCTTCAACTCGTTGACGATGTTGAAGACATAGGGCGGCAGCCGCTCGATGCGGCGGAACTTGGGCTCGGGCGCGACCACGTTGTACCTCGACGCTGTTTGTAGGGTGAAAAGAGTCAGAGTGTAACCGCAGCACTAGCGGAAGCAAGCGCCGTGCGCCCGCGACGGCCAAGTCATGCGGGCGCGCCGGCTCACGCCAGCAAGGCCCGGCCACGGTCGCGGGCGCGCCTGCCGCGCTGCACGGCCTCGCCCCTGCCCGCCCGAAGCAACCAGATCGCAAGCCCCCTTACCAGACTCCGCGCCAGACCCCATGCCAGACTCGGAGCGACAACCCAAGCCGGCCCCAGCCCGCGACACCACGGGCTTCCGCTATCAGCCCTTCTACTGCGAAGAGAACGCCTGGTGGCTATGCGCGGAGCCAGCGCTGGGCGACGGGCCGCGGCACGTCGTGTTCCTCATGAACCGTCAAGGCGCCTGTCCGCTAGCGGCACAGAAGGCGGCGCCACCCGGCGGTCTGTGCTGGTGGGACTATCACGTGGTGCTGCTGGACGGCAGTGCGCGCATTTGGGATCTCGACAGCCGTCTCGGCTGCCCAGTTCCCGCGGGCCGCTGGCTCACGGGCAGCTTCCCGTCCATCGAGCAGCTACCGTCGGCGCTGCAACCCCTGTTCCGGCTGGTGCCGGCGGCCGACTATCGCGCAGACTTCGCCAGCGACCGCAGCCATATGCGCAGCGCCGACGGCGGCTGGCTGCACCCGCCGCCAAGCTGGCCGCCCATCGGCACCGGCATGAACCTGCCGAGCTACCGCAGCACGGTGGCCGGCGGCCCGGGCGAGTTGCTGGATTGGCAGCAGATGCTCGGGCGCGTCGGCGGCTGAGCGAACGACGTCGTCCGCCGCCGGCGGCGTGCCGGACATAGGGTGGCGCTCATCGCGACATCTCCCGCACTCGACGCCACGCGCGGCGATAGGCTGATGCCGCAAAGGTCCGGCGAGACATCGACCCGGCACCCTGCCAAGCAGGCGGCAGCTACTTGATCAGTTGTTCCTGCACAGACGTGATCAGGGGCTTGGGAAAGCGCACATAGCCGAGTCGCTCGGTGATGTCCTGGCCGGCGCCGAGCGCGTAGGCGATCACGTCATCCAGCGCCGCGGGCTTGGCCGGGTCGTCATACCGGTTGCGCAGCACCAGCCAAGAGATCCCGACGATGGGATAGGCGCCATCGCCGATCGGATCGCTGGTGTTCTCGACGCTGTGGTTCTCGTACACGGAGAGCATGGCCGCGTCGAAGCCGGCCTCGCCGGGGGCGACGTACTTGCCCGAGCGGTTCTCCAGCGCCGCCATGCTGATCCCTGGCAAGAAACCGAAGGCGTACTGCACGTAGCCGATACTGCCCGGAATCGCCCGCACGCTGGCCGCAACGCCGTCGTTGCCACGGCCGCGTACCAGCCCACCGCGCACCTTCAGCGCCTTCGGCCAGTTGGGCAGCATGTTGGTGCCCACCTGCTGCGCGAACTCGGCACTCACCGCGCTCAGGTGGCGGGTGAACTTGTAGGTGGTGCCGCTGGAATCGGCGCGCGCGACCACGGTAATGGGCGCATCCGGCAGGGTCGCCCCGGGGTTGGCCGCCGCGATGGCCGCGTCGTTCCAGCGCGCGATGCGGCCCGAGAAGATGCCCACCAAGGCGTCGCGGCTGAGCTTCAGGTCCGGCACGCCGTCCAGGCTATAGACCGCGACGATGCCGCCGGCCGCCATCGGCGCTTGGCGAATCCCGCCGGCGACCCGGCGCGCCTGCTCTTCGGTGAGCGGCAGATCCGTGCCCGCAAAATCCACCCGACCGCCGATCAGGTCCTGCACCCCCCCGGCACTGCCGGTGCTCTGATAGTCGACTTGGAGCTCGGGATGCGCCACGTAGTAGTCCCGGAACCAGCGCAGGTACAGCGGTGCCGGGAAGCTGGCGCCAGAGCCGATCAGCTTCAGCGCCTTGCCCTGCTCTGCCGCCGGTGACGATGCAGCAACGGCAAGCAAGGATGCGGCGACGAGCAGGTGGCGCAGCAGGGCGGCGGCACGGCGGCAATGAGTCATGTCGGGGTCCTCGGTTCCACGGTGGCGATGCGACTCGGGCAAGCGGGCTGGTTGTCCCCGAGTCGTCGTCTCGATGGACCTGCGCTCCGCCGCTCCGGCGGCGGAGTGTAGGGGCCAGAACCACATGCTTGCCACCTCGATCCCGTCATTCAACGGTCATTTCTCGGTCACAGACGGTCGCCGCCGTGCCGACGAAGCCGCTCCTCGATGTTGCGCGCCAGGCGCGCGATCTGCGGCCAGTCGTAGGTCACGATGTCCTGCATGTGGGCGAGGTTGTTGCGCAGCGACTCGAGATCGCTCATGACACGCTTGGCGGCCCCCTTGGTGCGCAGACCAAAGGCGAGACGCTGCTCCTCGTCATCCATCAGGATGCGCGCCTTGTCGCTGAGCTGAAGGCAATCCGCCAAGTCCACGTGCTGCCCCCGCCGGCGGCGTTCCGCGAGCAGCGCTTGCGCCTTGTCGAGACGGCCGGCGGAGAGGAGCCCGGTCCAACCGCCGTCCGGCCAGCGGGCGCGGATGCGCTCGAGCAATTCCATCTCCATCAGCGTGATGATGCCGAACAGCCACATGCGCACCACCGGCTGCTGCATGTCGCCGCGGGTGATGACGCCCGCTACGTCGCCCATGGCAGTCACGAAGCAGAAATCGTACTGGGTCAGCACGTGCACCACCTCGGACAGGGACGCATCGCGCGGCACCACCTGCGCCGGCTCGAAGGGGCGAAGCAGGTCATCGACGTGCCGCGCCGGCCTTACGTCGGGGTTGAGGAAGCCGACACAAACCCCGTCCCGGCGCAGTCCCGCCACTTCCAGATCATCCCGGGCAGCGAGGTCCGACAGCGCGTTGACACCGCGCTCGCAGTCGTAAGAGCGCAGCGGCTGCGCGATCTCGCTGGCGGTGAAGGCGTCGGTGAACAGGCGCAGCGCGCGTCGCTGAGACAGGCTGAGCTCACCGGGCGGGTGCACCACGTCGCCCTCGGCGAGACTCTGCGGCGGTGCCGGCAAGCCGAGGCGCCGCGCGCATGCGGCGATGGCCTGCTGGGCGCGGCGGTACAACCGGGGATCGCCGTCACCCAGCACGTCCAACAACGCCGCCGCCTCGCCGAGGTAGACGCGGGCGAAGGCGGCATCGTGCCGGCAAATGTCGGTGCAGTTATCGATCAGGTCGGCAAGCTTGATGGTCTTGGCCCGCGCCGAGGCCTGCGCCAGATGATGGCGGTCTTTGGCTTTGCGCGCGGCACGATTGCCATCACCGGGCCTGCTCACGTCGGTGAGCTCCGCCACCAGGTCGCGAACCGCGCGCCCAAACACCCGCTCTATGTCACCGAAGGTGGCCGGCGTGTCCTCCACCGTGTCATGCAGCCAGGCGGCGGCGAGCATCTCGGCGTCGTCGGTAACGCCGGCGACATGCTCGGCCACCGCCTTCAGATGCTCCTGATAGGGCTGGTTGCTGTACTTGCGGCGCTGATCGATGCGCTCGTGCGCCTCGGTGGCGAAGCGCCGGGCAGCAGCGACGAGATCGGTCAATGCGTGTGCTCCATGGGCTGGGGAGACGCCGATTATTGGCCATAATCCATGGCCAAGATCGGCATGAGAAGCAAAAACGCGGTTTCCGCTCCCCCTCACCTTCTGCGATGGGTCGCTGAACATGGCGGGGCAGCCTGCCCCGCACGGGCAACATCGAACAATCGGCAGTTCCCTCGCACGAGGAGACCGAAGGATACCGGTCGCGAGCCTCCGCCACACGAGCCCTGTAGCCCCGACCCCCCCTAGGGCGCCAATCGAGCGACCCGACGGCAATAGCCGATGTCGATATGGAGAACCCTACGCGGAAGCAAGCGGATTATTTCTGTTTGTAAGACAGTGTTTCTCTTATCTTTAGATAAGAAATTAGTTTATCTAGATCTAGGTGCAATAGTATAGTCTGTTATCGGGCGTTTGCTCGGCCGAGCCGATCCCGGACGCTCAAGTCGGTATCCGAGTCTGCCGCCAAAGTCACGAATAGAAACCAGGAGCTCCCAATGTCCGCCGTTACCTCCATCGCCCACCGCAGCGCCTCAACGCCCACTTTCCGGCAATTGCAAATTCATATTGATCAAAAGCATGAAGCCGCCTGGTGCTTCATGAGCGCACCCGCACGGCCGTGCTTCACCACCGTGATGCTCGACGAGCTCAATGATTGGTTCGGCCGTCTGCGTCATGGTGCTGCGGCGCTCGGCGTGCGCTATCACGTCATCGCATCCGCAATGCCTGGGGTCTACAACCTGGGCGGCGACCTGGATCTGTTCAGCAAGCTCATCCAGCAGCAAGACCGCGAGGGTCTGCTGGACTACGGCATCAGATGCATCGATGCGCTGCACGCCAACTTGCAGTGCCTCGACAGCGGCGTGACCACCATCTCTCTGGTGCAGGGGGACGCGTTGGGCGGGGGATTCGAGGCCGCACTGTCCAGCGATGTCATCATCGCCGAGCGCGGCACGCGCATGGGCTTCCCGGAAATCCTTTTCAACCTGTTCCCTGGCATGGGAGCCTATAGCCTACTCTCGCGCAAGCTCGACGCCAAGCAGGCGGAGCGCATGATGCTGAGTGGCGATCTCTATTCAGCCGAGACCCTTCACGACATGGGGCTCGTCGATGTACTTGCCGAGCCGGGAGACGGCGCGCTGGCGGTCTACGAGCACATTCGGCGCGAAAACCGGAGCCGCAACGGCTTCCGCGCCGTGCGCAAGGTGCGCAACACCCTCAATCCCCTCGGCTACCGGGAATTGCGTGACGTCTTGGAGATTTGGGTCGATGCCGCGCTCGCGCTGGAGCCTCGGGACCTGCGGATGATGCAGCGCCTCGTGTCGCGCCAGACCCAGCTCGGTGCCGCTGCCGCGTAAGGCGGTGTTACGGCACCCAGTCGGCAGGGACGCTACGCTCCGGCGCCCGCAGCAGCCGAAGCGTCGTCGCGAGGGTCTGCCGCAGCCGGGCAAGGAGTTGCTGCGCCGGCGCCGAGTCGAGCTCGAACGGCCGCAGGCCGCGGAACTTCTGGGCGTCGCTCACCAGGCGCAACGCGCCGACCTCGCCGGCACTGCCCAGCAGCGCATGGACGGCGTGCCGCATCCGCGGATAGTCACCGTCCGCGAGCGCCTCGGCGATGGCCGATACCGATGTCTCGGCGTCCCGCTGGAAACCCTCGAGGAGCTCGACGAAGAAGCCACTGCCCCCGTCGAGTTGCCGCAGCGACGCCAGCTTGTGTTGGTCCAGGAAGGGCTCGGACTTTCCGGCCCCGGCATCAGGCGCAGGACCGCGGGCGCAGGCACCGTCTGTCAATGCCGACGACTCGACCGGCGTCGGCGCGTCAGCGCCCGCGGGCGCGCGTCCTCCCCGCAAAGCGATAGCGGCAATGGTGTCCAGCAGGCGCTGGCGGTCCAGGGGCTTGGTGAGATAAGCGTCCACACCCGTCGCGCGCGCTGACTGCAGCGCCGCGTCCGTGGCATCGGCGGACAATATGATGGTGGGCACCGGCGCCCGCGACCGCATGAAGCGCTGCGCCCGAAACACCTCCAGTCCACCGCGCCCAGGCATGTTCTTGTCCAGCAGCAGCAGGTCCAGCTCATCGCCATGCTCGTGCAGGGCGTTGAGCGCCTGCTCCCCGTCCTGCACCATGATCAGGCGGCAGCCGGCCCGCTCCAGGGTCGCGCGCAAAACCTGCCTGTTAATCTCGTTGTCCTCTGCCACGAGCACCCTGAGGCCGGACACCGGCAACAGGCTGCGTTGGGGCGCGGCCAGCGGGACAACGTTCGCGGCCAGCAGCTGCGCGCTCTGATCCGGTGCGGGCACGGCACCTTCAGCGACGGCCTGCGACCGCTCTAGCGGCAGCTCGAACCAGAATAGCGAGCCCTGTCCCAGGATGCTGTGGAAGCCGATCTGCCCGTCCATGAGCCGAACCAGCTCGCGGGCAATGGCGGTGCCAAGCCCCGTGCCGCCGAACCGCCGGCTGGCGATGTCGGTGGCCTGCTGGAAGCTGTCGAAGATGTGCTGCTGATCCTTCGGAGCAATCCCCATCCCGGTGTCTTCCACCTCGAAGCGGAGCCGAAGCAGCGCCGGCACTTGCGGGTCGTCCGCTTGCATCACGCGCACCACCACGCCACCCGACTCGGTGAACTTCACGGCGTTGCCGACCAGATTCATGAGAACCTGACGGATGTGCAGCGGGTCGCCCCGGAGTCGATGCGGCAGTTGCGGATCGAGCTCCGTGTCAAGTTCGATGCCTTGGCGCCATGCCTGTGGGGCGAACATCGCCACCGTCTCCGACACCAGGCGATAAATGTCCAGGTCGGTGCAGTCGACGCTCAGCCGCCCGGCCTCGATCTTGGAGAAATCCAGAATGTTGTCGATGATGCCGAGCAAGGTCTTGCCGGACACGTGAATGGTGCGCACGAGCTCGCGTTCCTGGCCACGGAGCTCGGCATCCATCAGCAGATCGCTGAGGCCAATAACCCCGTTCAGCGGCGTGCGCAGCTCGTGGCTCATCTTCGCGAGGAAGCGGCTCTTCGCCGAGCTCGCCTCCTTGGCCTCGCGCACGGCGCGATGCAGCGTGGCCAGCAGCGCCGCCACGTAGGCGGGAATGACCATCAGCACCAGGAAGTAGCTGAGGGCAAAAACGGGGTGGTGATGCCAATAGGGCGCAACCACGACGACCAGGGCGAAGCCGATCAGGCTCATGACCGTGGCGAACGCCAGATAGCGGATGTTGTAGCGGAAGCCGTTGCCGACGATGACCCAGAGATAGATGCCGAGCAGTGGCGCCCCCGCCTCACCAGCCAGCGCCATCATCGCCGAGGCACCGGACAGGTCGACCAGGATGCCAAGGCTGCGCCGCGCCTGCGCGGGTCCGATATCGCGCAATGCGGCGAGGAGCAGCACGACCGCCGCAAGCAGGAACATCCCCCCTACCCAGCGCACGGCGCCCACCACCGACACGGATGCGGCGCCGGTCCCGGCGGTGAACATGTAGATCACTACGATGCTGCCGAGAATGACGCGGATGACCGCCTGCTCGCGCTCGATGGCGTCGCCGCCCTTGTGCTCCCGAGACAAGCGCAGCGCGGTCGGGAGATGCAGCCATGACCACCGGGTCAAGCGCCCCCCGGCGGACTCGGGCACCTCGTTGCTGTCTCGCTGCCGGTTGGTGTCCATCACGCAATCAGCCCAGATCGGTGGTACCGCGTCACAGGGCAGCAGCCGAGCGGCACCTCTTGTAAGCCGCGGCTCACGCAATCGCGCTTGTCAGACGCGACCTTCCGAGTCCTCGGCCATGCTCACCCGCTGGATGGTCTGCAGCAACAGCTCAACGTCGCCGGACTTGCAGACATAAGCCGACGCGCCCGCGTTGAGCATCGCCTGGGCGCGGTCGGCCTGCTCGTGCATGGACAGCCCGATCACCCGCACCCGCGGCCAGCGCTGCTTGATGCTGCGCGTCGCCTCGACGCCATCCATGCGCGGCATCGAGAAATCCATCAGCACCATATCCGGTTGCAGTCGCTCGACCGCGGCGACAGCCTCGATGCCATCGGCGGCCTCGCCGGCGATGCTGAGCCCGGACTCCCCTTCCAGCATGGACGACAGCGCTCGGCGCATCATGGCGTGGTCGTCCACCAACAAGATACGCAAGTCCGCCGCAGGCGCGACCCCTGCTGCCGCCACCACCGCCGCGGGCATCACTTGATGGACGCTGCCGGGAACCTCGGCCGACCCGCAGGACGCAACCACCGGCGGCGCGGTGAGCACGACCCGGGTGCCGGCGCCGGGCCGACTCTCGATGCGGAGATCCCCACCCAACAGGTGCAAACGCTCGCGCATCGAGAACAGGCCGAACCCGCCCGTGTCGGAGCCGTCCCCTAGACGCGTCGGGACATCGAAGCCGACGCCGTCGTCTTCAACCACCACCTGCGGCCAGCCATTGGCGGCGCACGACAGGGCGAGGTGGACTTCGCTGCAATCGGCATGCTTGACGACGTTGAACAGCGCCTCCCGTGCCGCCTCGAAGAGCACACAGCGCAGATGCTCGTGCTGCGGGGCCACGGCGCGGTCGAGATCCAGCGAGATGTTCAGGCCGAAGCGCTGCTGCATCCGCCGGGCGAGCCAGTCCAGCGCCGCGGCCAGTCCGACCTCATGCAGGATGGGGGGGCTCAGATCACCCACCAGGGTGCGCGCGACCTCGATCGCCTGCCGCAGCAATGCGCCCGTGCCATTCAGCGCATCGCGTGCGGCGGCGCCCCCCGCGCTATCGTCCAAACGCCGCCCGGCACGCTCGATGCTGAACGCGGCGCCCACGAGCAACTGCTGCAGGTCGTCGTGGATGACCTGCGCGAGCCGCTTACGCTCGCGCTGCTCGGTGAGACTCAGTTGCGAGGACAGGCGCGCCAACTGCTCGCCCCGGCGCTCGAGCTCCAGATGCGATAAGCGCAGCGACTCCTCGGCGGCCTTGCGCTCGGTGATGTCCAGACAGGCGCCGACGACGCCGGCGAACACGCCCTGCGGGCTCTGGTAGGGGCGGGCAAAGGTCTCGATCCACCGCCACTGCCCGTCGGCGCGGCGCACACGACATTGGTCCTGGTGCGGCTGCCGGGCGGGGAAGCTGGCCTCGGCCGCGGCTAAATAGCGCCCGCGGTCGTCCGGGTGCACAAACTGCTGCCAGCGCCGGCCGGCCAGCTCCGCCTCCGGCAAGCCGAAAAAGTCGCAGCCGGTCTTGTTCACGAAGGCGACCGCCCCCGCCGTGTCCTGCACCCAGATGACCAGCGGCAGCTCATCGGCCATGATGCGAAAACGCCGCTCGGTCTCCTGCAGCGCCAATGCCCGGGCCTTGATGATCTGCTGCTGGCGCCGCAGCGTGAGCAGGTTGCGGCAGCGCGCCCGGCACTCGTGCTCGTCGATCGGGCGGCTCAGGAAATCCGTGGCCCCCGCATCCAGGGAGCGGTAGCGCACCTGTCGGTCTTCCACCACCGTCACCACGATGATGGGCACGTCGTCACAGCCGGGCATGAGCCGGACGCGGCGGATGAAGCCGACGCCGTCCATGCCCGGCATCAGGTAGTCGGTGACAATGAGATCCGGCGTCTCGGCACGAACGAAAGCCAGCGCGGCGGCGGCGTCGTCGAAAGACGCCACGCGTATATCGGCCCCGATGCCGCGAATGACCTGTTCCAGGATTCTGCGCCCGGCGCTCTGATCGTCCACCACCACCACCAGCAGCGAGTCAGCATCGCTGGCATGCGACGGCACGATGCCGCCCCGGCCGGTGGGCGACTCGCCGCCGAGTTTCCCGGGATTCTGAGCCTGCGCGTTCGCGATCATTGGCGCTTCGCTCCCTATCGCCGCTGTCGGAAGGAATACGCTCCGTTATAGGTGCCCGGAAGGGCAACGGCCGGACGGCTGAAGACACCGGTCATTGCCGGTTGTTGCCGACACGGACAGCTGGACACAGACGCTATCGTAGCTGCGCGCATGTCGAAACGTACTCCCGGCACAAGCGCTTAGCAAGCCGACCAACGGGCGAAACCGGTGGGCGCAAGTCCGCACGACCGGCCCCACGGAGCGCCCAACGGGGCCATCAGAAAGCCCCATACCCACGTGCGGGAGACGCTCGGTCACGCCATTCTGCCGCCCCGAGCGACGCACATCCTGTTCTTTGGAACCAGGCGCCCGGGCGTACGTCCACGCGCATCGGGAGAACTTGGCCGAGCCGTGCGATGCACGACCGCAACACGGCCCGTGGCGTTCACGGGCAACGCGGGCATGCGGCCTGGCTGACGTGCAAGAACGGCGCTCGCCCCATCGGTGGTGCTGCAGGGGGCGGGCACAGGCGGTTGGCGGTGGCTACAACATGCCGAGCTGCAACTTGGCCTCGTCGGACATGGTCTCCGGACTCCAGGGCGGGTCCCACACCAGCTCCACGATGACCTCGCCGACGCCCTCCACCCGTTTGACGGCATCCTTGACCATGACCGGCATCATGCCGGCCACGGGACAGGCCGGTGCGGTGAGCGTCATGTCGATGGCGACGTTGCCGCGGCCGGTGATGTCGATCCTGTAGATGAGCCCGAGATCGTAGATGTTGACGGGGATCTCTGGATCGTGGACCTGCCGCAGCGCGGCGATGATAGGCTCCCGCAGGGCCTCGCCGCCGGCGGCGTCCACATCCGAGCCGGTGCCCGGCGGGGCAGCCGCGTCGGAGGCTGCCGCTTCGGCGTCGATGTCGTCACGGTCGACGCCCTCTTCGTGGCCGGCTCCGAAGCCGGCGAAACGCGCGAGTCTGTTCATCACATCACCACGTTACGGCCTCCGGGCGCCGTGCGTGACGGCTCCCGCCCGGAGATGGTTCTGAGTCGATTGCACGGCCCCGATCACACGCCTCGGGCGTCAGAGCGGCGCAGCCTGGAGCCGCCCACCGACGGCCTCCGAGACGTAGCCGGCCAGCGCCTCGTTGCCCAGGGCATTGATGATCTCGCCCGCGAAACCGAGGCAGAGCATGCGCCGCGCGAGCCCTTCGGGAATGCCGCGGGAGCGCAGGTAGAAGAGCATCTCAGGCTCGATTTGGCCCACGGTGGTGCCGTGGCTGCACTTGACGTCGTCGGCGTAGATCTCGAGCCGCGGCTTGGTGTCCACCTCCGCGCCCTGCGACAGGAGCAGGTTGCGGTTGGACATCGCGGCGTCGGTCTGCTGGGCGTCCTTGGCGACATACACCAGACCGTCGAATACCGCCTTGCCCTTGCCGTGGACGATACCCTTGAAGTTCTCACGGCTGGTGCAGCGCGGCAGGCCGTGCTGCACGTCGAGGTGATAGTCGATGAGCTGCTTGTCGCCGGCCAGGTAGAGTCCGCTCAAGTCGCACTCGGCGTGCTCGCCCGCGAAGCGCACCACCAGATCGGTGCGCGCCCAGCGTCCGCCGAGACCGACGTTGATGCCGTCATAGCGGCTGCCGGCGCCCTGGCGCAGGTAGACGCCGGAGAGGTGGAAGGCGCTCGGGCTCTCCAGTTGCACGCGCCGGTGTGCGAGCACGGCATCGCGGCCGAGGCCAATCTCCAGCACCGCGTTGTTGCAGTAGAGCGCATCCCCGAGGCTCGCCCAGCGCTCGATGAGCGTCACCCGGGCACCGTCGCCAAGCCGGATCACGTGGCGCGGCTGCGCCACCTTGGGCTCGTCCATGCCGACCGAGAGGTGCAGCAGCTCGACGGGTTTCTCCACCAGGGCTCCGCGGTCCGCCAGCAGCACCACGCCGTCGCCCATGCCGGCGGTGTTGAGCGACGCGAACACGTGGGCGCCGTCGCCGGCGATGCGGGCGAGGTCGTCCGCGAGCGCGTCCGGGTCCTCCGCCAGCGTCGCCCGCAGGCCACCGATGCGAAGCCCCTTGGGCAGGTCGTCGAGATCGGAAAGATGCGGCGCGAAGCTGCCGTTGACGACCACCACCCGGTGGGCGTCGAGGCCCGGGACCAGCAGGTCGTCGAGGTCCTCGCGCAGCATGGCGTCCAGTGGCTCGTCCACTGGCGTGAAGCCCTGCTCCAGCAGCGCGCGCAGACCCGTGTAGCGCCAGCCCTCGGACTTGCCGGTGGGAACACCCTGGGTGCGCACGCGCTCGGTGGCGGCAGTCCGGGCGGCGGTGAGCCAGCCGGGCTCGCCGGTAGCAGGTGCCGATGCAGGCAACCAGGCGTCGAAGGGGCCCGCCTCGGGCACACCGCCCACGGCGTTGGTGGCCCGGTCGGATTCGAGTGCCTGCGCGCTCATGCCGCGGCCTCGTCGAGGATCCAGCCGTAGCCCTTCTGTTCCAGCTCCAGCGCCAGCTCCTTGCCGCCGGAGCGGATGATGCGGCCCCGGGCGAGCACGTGGACGTAGTCCGGCTCGATGTAGTCCAGGAGGCGTTGGTAGTGCGTCACCACCAGCATGGAGCGCTCGGGGCTGCGCAGCGAGTTGACGCCATCGGCGACCACCCGCAGCGCGTCGATGTCGAGGCCGGAGTCGGTCTCGTCCAGGATCGCGAGCTTGGGCTCCAGGAGCGCCATCTGGAAGATCTCGTTGCGCTTCTTCTCACCCCCCGAGAAGCCCACGTTCACCGGGCGCTTCAGCAGCGAGTCGTCCAGGTGCAGCACCTTCAGCTTCTCCTTCATCAGACGCAGGAAGGAGACGGCGTCCAGCTCTTCCTCACCGTGATACCGGCGCTTGGCATTGAGCGCGGCCTTGAGGAAATAGGTGTTGTTGACACCCGGCAGCTCCACCGGATACTGGAAGGCCAGGAACAGGCCCAGGCAGGCCCGCTCCTCGGGGTCCAGCTCCAACAGGTCGCGCCCCTCGAAGGTGACGCTGCCGGCGGTGACCGTGTAGCCCTCTCGGCCCGAGAGCACGTGCGCGAGCGTGCTCTTGCCGGAGCCGTTCGGCCCCATGATGGCGTGCACCTCGCCGGCGCCCACTTCCAGATCGAGACCCTTCAGGATCTCTTTGTCGTCGACCGTGGCCTTCAGGCCCTTTACAGACAGCATGGTTGACTCCGTCGGCTGGCGGCATCCGCGGCGGTCTCGCGGCACGAATGCGGCTCGCTTGTGTATCAAGTCCGCGCGCGGCTGGCGGCGCGGCGTGCTCATCGCATGCCCGGGGCGGGGCCCGGAGCAGGTTAGGGGCAGTTCAGGGGCGGATTGGGGGCGGATCAGCCCACCGCACCCTCCAGGCTGATGCTCAAGAGCTTCTGAGCCTCCACGGCGAATTCCATGGGCAGCTCGTTGAACACCTCCTTGCAAAAGCCGTTGACGATCATCGACACCGCGTCCTCTTCCGACAGCCCGCGGGAGCGGCAGTAGAAGAGCTGGTCGTCGCTGATCTTCGACGTGGTGGCCTCGTGTTCCATCTTCGCCGTGGGGTTCTTCACCTCGATATACGGGAAGGTGTTGGCGGCGCACTTGTCGCCGATGAGCAGCGAATCGCATTGGGTGTGATTGCGCGCCCCTTCCGCCTTTCCGGCGATTCGCACCAGGCCGCGGTAGGACTGGATGCCATGCTGCGCCGAGATGCCCTTACTGACGATGGTGGAGCGCGTGTGCTTACCCAGATGAATCATCTTGGTGCCGGTGTCCGCCTGCTGGCGACCCTTGGTCACGGCCACCGAGTAGAACTCGCCCACCGAGTGATCGCCGCGCAAGATGCAGCTCGGATACTTCCAGGTGATGGCGGAGCCCGTCTCCACCTGGGTCCAGCTGATCTTGGAGTTGGCCCCGCGGCAGTCGCCACGCTTGGTGACGAAGTTGTAGATGCCGCCGCGGCCTTCCTCGTCGCCCGGATACCAGTTCTGCACCGTGGAATACTTGATCTCGGCGTTGTCCATGGCGATCAGCTCCACCACCGCCGCGTGCAGCTGGTTCTCGTCGCGCTGCGGGGCGGTGCAGCCTTCCAGGTAGCTCACGTAGCTGCCCTCGTCGGCGACGATGAGCGTGCGCTCGAACTGGCCGGTCTTGGCCTCGTTGATGCGGAAGTAGGTGCTGAGCTCCATCGGGCAGCGGGTGTGCTTCGGCACGTAGACGAAGGTGCCGTCGGTGAATACCGCGGAGTTGAGTCCGGCATAGAAGTTGTCGGTCGGCGGCACGACGCTGCCGATGTACTTCTGCACCAGCTCGGGGTACTCCTGCACCGCCTCCGAAATGGAGCAGAAGATCACGCCCGCCTCCGCCAGCTTCTCGCGGAA
Organism: Thiohalocapsa sp.; assembly: GCF_022340605.1. Classification (GTDB taxonomy): domain Bacteria; phylum Pseudomonadota; class Gammaproteobacteria; order Chromatiales; family Chromatiaceae; genus Thiohalocapsa. Next base: position 3,888 of record NZ_JAJDNQ010000080.1, on the reverse strand, counting down.
GGTGGTGGCCACGGAGACGCTGTCGAACACGGCGTCGACGGCAACGCCGGCCAGCGCCTTCTGCTCTTCGATGGGGATGCCGAGCTTCTCGTAGGTCTCGAGCAGCACCGGGTCCACCTCGTCCAGGCTCTTCAGCTCCTTCTTCTTCGGCGCCGAGAAGTAGGAGATCGCCTGGAAGTCGATGGGCGCGTAGTGCACCGCCGCCCATTGTGGCGTCGGCATCTCAAGCCACTTAGCGTAGGCCGCAAGGCGCCAGTCCAGCATCCATTGCGGCTCGCCCTTGCGCCGGGAGATGGTCGCGATGACGGACTCGTCCAGGCCAGGCGGCAGCGTGTCGGACTCGATCTCGGTGACGAACCCGTGCTCGTATTCGGACTTGACCAAGTGGCCGTACTCGGCCTCGGTCTCGGCGGCCTTGCGCGAGGCACCAGACCGCTGCTCGGCGACCGGCTGTCCTGGCAGGTCTTGTGGGGTTGCACTCATGGCTCGCTCCGATTTCTGAGTAGATTGCTTGGTTATTGTATTGTGCGCAAGCGCGGATTCAAGGCGACGATCGCAGGGGAAATCGCCACTCGAGCGATCCGCACCGTCGCGTGGGCGTGCTGTCGCGCGAATTGTGGACGGCTTCTGCAACCCTGGCGCCCCTAGCGCACTTGTTGCAGCCGACTATCATTTGCACGTTGTGTTTCGTGACTCCGTAGCGCAAGTGCACGGAAACACGTGATTATCGCAGGATCGCGGGCGGCGGCGCCAATGACAGCGTCGACGCTGCCACCGGCCGCGCCCCCGTGGCGCTGGTGGGGGTCGCGGGGGCGTCGCGACCCAGAATCAGTTCTGGGAATCAGTTCTGGGAATCAGTTCAAGACAACGGGGCGTCGCGCTCCTCGCCGGACGGACCGCCCCAGTCACCGCTGCAGCGCGGCAGCGCCGCACGGATGGCATCGAGAAGGGCGTCGGCACCGGCCGTCTTGTCCACGTACGCGCAGGCACCCGCGGCCAGCATGGCCTCCGCCCGGTCGGCCTCCCGATACATGGAGAGCGCAATCACACAGACTTCGGGGTATCTCTCCCTGATGCGCTGCGTCGCCTGCTGCCCGTCCATGCGTGGCATGGAATAGTCCATCAGCACCAGTTGGGGCTTGAGCTGCCCCACGAGCATGAGGGCCTCGACACCGTCGCAGGCCTCACCCACCACCGCGAATTGCGGCTCGTCCGCCAGCAGCGCGCGCAAGCCCTGGCGCATCATGGGGTGATCGTCCACCAGCAACACCGACAGGCGTTTGCCGCGCGAGGGCTCTCCGGGTGCGCGGTGGGCGGAGTCGGCCCCATCGCCGGCGCCGTTATCCGTCAGTACGGGGCCGACGGGCGCCTCCTCCTGCGGCGGCGCGCGCAGCCGCACGCGCGTGCCGGCGCCGGGCGTGCTCTCGATTTCGCACAACCCGCCGAGGCAGCGCAGCCGCTCGCGCATGGACAGGATGCCGAAACCTGTGCCGTTGCTCTCTCCGGCCGCGGGCTGCCCCGTGTCGAAGCCCCTGCCGCGATCGGACACCTCGATGCAAAGCCGGTCGAATGCGTCTCGGTAGACCCGCACCTCGGCGTGCGCAAGACCGGCATGCTTGACGACGTTGAACAGCGCCTCGCGCACGCATTCGAACAACACACTGCGAACGTCCTCGGGCTTCGGTCGGATCTCCGTCTCCAGCGTCAGCTCCACCGCCAGGGCATGGTTGTCCGCCATGTTGCGGGACAGCCACTCCAGCGCCGGCTCCAGTCCCACATCATGCAGGATCGGCGGCCCGAGATCGGCCACCAGCGTGCGCGCGGCATCCAGGGATTGCCGCAACAGGTCCTTCAGCGAATCCAGCGCCTCCTCGATGCCGACGCCGGCGGGCGTCACCGCATCCTCGGCGGCGGCCGCGAGCCGGCGCGACAGGCGCTCCAGGCCCAGGGATGCCCCCACCAGCAGTTGCTGCAGGTGATCGTGCAGCACCTTCGACAGCCGCTCGCGCTCACGCTGCTCCGCAAGTGTCAGCGCCGCGGCGAGCCGCCCGAGCTTGTCGGCGTGAAGCTCGAGCTCGCGATTGGATGCCTGCAGTGCGTCTTCGGCCGCCTTGCGCTCGGTAATGTCCAGGCTGGTGCCCACCGCCCCCGCGAACCTCCCCTCCGGGTCGTACAGCGGCCGGGCAAAGGATTCGAGCCAGCGCCATGAACCATCGCCACGGCGGGCGCGAAAGAAACCGTGGAAGGGCTTGCGCAAGCGCAGCTTCTCGAAAAAGGTGTTGCGATAACTGTCACGGTCCTCCGGATGCAGGCGCTCGAGCCACTGCCGGCCCGTGCAGGCGGACTCGGGCAGGTCGAAGTAGTTGCGGTAGGTCTTGTTGACCATGGTGCAGTTGAGGTCGGGGTCGTTGACCCAGATCAGCACCGGCAACTCATCGGCCATCAGGCGGAAGCGTTGTTCGCTTGCGCGCAGCGCCGCTTCTTCCCGGCTTCTGGCCTCGAACTCCTTGCGCTCGGTGATGTCCTCGTAGACGACGAGCGCACCCAGACCTTCCATCGGCAACGGTGCCGCGCTGACATTGAGCCAGCGGCGCTCGCCACCAGGCGCCACCAACACCATCTCCTGCTCACGCACGACGGTGCGATCCCGACAGGCGCGCACCGAGGCATACTCCGATGCGGGCAACGGGGCACCGTCCGGCCGCTCGATGGACCACTCCGGGCCGTCGATAGCACGCTCTGTCTGCTCCGCCAACGGCACACCCAGCATCTGAACCGAGGCGGGATTGGCCTCCACGATGGAGCCATCGCGGTCGCAGACCGTGATGCCCAGAGGAAAGTTCTCGAACAGCGCCCGATACTTGGCCAGCGCCACGTCGCGGGCGCGCTCCGCGCGCCTGCGCACGGTGATGTCGAACGCCATGCCGGCGATGGCCGTGGTTCGGCCGGCCGCGTCCAGCAGCGGGAACTTGGTAGAGAGCATCACGTGCGGGCCGCCCGGTCCCTCGATGATCTCCTCGACGGTGTGCGTGCTCAGTTCGTCGATAACGGCACGGTCGTTGGCCATCAGTTCGGCGGCGATGGCGGTTGGCATCACCTGATCCGGGCGCTTGCCCAAAAGCTCGGCATTGCTGCGGCCGAGCAGGGCCTCGCAGCGGCGGTTCACCAACAGATAGCGTCCGTCCAGATCCTTGAGGACGACCGCCGCCGGCGAGTTGTCGAGCATGGAGCGGAAGCGCGCCTCGACGTCGCGCATCGCCTGCTCGGCGACGCGGCGCGTCTCGATGTCGATAAGCACGCCGAACTCGCGCGCCGACTCCAGTTCTTCCTCGGACCAGCGCGGGCCATGCAGTTGCACGCTCTGCCGCCAGGCCGCGAACGACTTGCGCGGACTGATGCGCCCATCGGCATCGGCGGTGACAGCCTTGTCCGGGTCGCCGCCCCAGGTAAGCTCGCGCACCGACTCGCCGCGAAAGCACAGCATCTGCAGCTCGGAACGGGCAACCAGGGGCTGCGCTAAGACCGCGGCGGCCGTGGCGGCGAGGTCCTCGGTGCCCGGCAGATGGAGGCTCAGGCAGTCCGTTGCAAAGAAATGCGTCCCCGGGTTCGGCAACTGCCCGGCCAACCGTGCGGCAAGCTCGGCGCAACGGGCCGGCTCCGGCGTGGCGCCGCCAGTAACCACCCGCCCGGCGCCCACCAGCGCGACGCCGTCGGCGGCCACCGCGCCGAGCACGGCATCGACGTCGGGGCCGGCGATCAGCTCCGCCAGCCCTTTGCCCTCGCGCATGGCGACGATGACGCGCTCCCGGTGGGCCTTGAGCTGGGCGCGCTTGCGCGAGGCCCGCTCGGCCTCCGCCAACGCGATCTGGGTGGCAAGATCCCGCGCCA